>NZ_JRMS02000009.1:0-98710 GCF_000762925.2 Helicobacter sp. MIT 03-1614 | reverse complement strand
TCCCATTATCTCATCTATGTATGGGAGCATACCAAATCTATCAGGCTTTATGCTCTTAGCTAGGGCTGTGAGCTGTTGTTGGCGTAAGGGGTTTTTACGTAATCCTGATTTAAAAGTCCTAAAACTCCCCACATAATCCTTTCCATATATTTCTATGATTTTTAATATGCCTCTATAATCTATTTTTGGATTAAGCTGTATATAGAGTATTGTAGATTGCACATATCGTGCGGTAAAACCTGTCAAATCTGAAGCAAAATATTCTGGATTCCCCAGTATCCCTGCAGCTATGCCCCATTCTGTAGCAAAGAATTCAGATTTTAATGTATCTTTATTCCTATCTACTTGATAAAAGATATCTTCATATTCTTTATTTATTACCCTACCCTTTTCATCTACTCCACCAATAGCATCAAAGGGTATATCTATGACTGCACTTCGTAATCCACTTCTTATTACTAAGTATTGGTATCTCTCTCTTTTAGTTTGTAAAGATTCATAATAGGCTTTTTCTTTTTTAGTCCAAGGAGCTATAGCTTTTTTTATAGGGTCTTTAAGATAGAGATTACGAAAGCTTTGAAATTCTTTAAAATGATTTGGATTTGTTTTAAGGCTTGGGTCTAGGTAGAGGGGTTTATATTGTTTCTTTGCTTCTTCCATTATCTGCCAAGCCTGCAACAAGGCTTTAGAATATTCCTCTGTGTATTTGCCTGTTTCTATGTTAGTATATGGCGTAAGATGAATCTTATTTGTGCCTTTATCGACCTGAAGTATTATTGAATTTGGTGCATAGATTTGATATGTCTCACTCATTATTTCTCCTTAATCTTATTTAAAAATCTATCCTAACCATAAGCCATCTTCTATAATGATAGTAGTGGCTAGACGACCTATGAATTTAGGACGTTTCTTATCTTCTTGTGATTGCTCTTTTTCTTCTTTTGAATCTGCGTCTGTAAGTAATGGTGGGGGCGTGTAATTATTATCATTATTTGGTTTCTCATCATTCACCCCCACATATAAAGCTTTAATATTATTCTGCCCTATGGTATTAAGGCATTCTAATAATCTCCTTGCTTTATTTTTATCATCTTTGTAGCTTAATATCTTACCTTGGTCATTTTTCTTTGGAGTGTTGGTAAAAAAGTAGTCTTTATAATCTGCTAAGATTTCTAGGGCTTCATTATAGGCATCAATGGCTGATGCCTCCCCTTTTCTTTCTCTTTTCTTAAATTCTTGATACAAACTACTCTCCTCTGGCACTTGGTATTTGCGTATATCATTGAGGGATATATGGCTTGTTGTGTTTGTGATGATGCCTTTGCTATCTACACTCTTATGATGAAAGAATGTATAATCTGGCACTTGTTTATTATAGTGTGTCTCATAGTCTTGCTTATCTTTTGCCCTTCGCTTCTCATCGATGATAAGATAGGCTAGAAGCTTTGTAAGTAAGAATTCTTGTAAGACATTGCTTTTATTTTGTTGTAGCAAATAGGCTAGCCCAATATGATGTGTCAGCCCACCTGTGCAAAGCTCTGTGCCATATATCATCGATTGCAAATCAAAAGACATAAATTTGGAATGCACTAACATAGGATAGTAGGTGAGTTCTCTGTCTTTTTTGATGGCTTGATTTTGGGCATCAAGCTCTAGGAGACTCTCTACTCTTTTTAAGGCATAGGGCAAATCATAATAGAATGTATAGCGTTTGTGCATAATGCTATCATACTCCCTTGCATATGCCTCATAATTGGTGCTAAAATAATATTCTAGCACAATATCCAATGCTATCCCTGCTAAAGCTGCACTAGAATTAATTTTTAATGTATAGAAAACCTTATTGCGATAAAATTGCTTCACTTGGGAGAAAACCTCTCGTGCTTGAAGTTCGCCTATAAGGTGTGATTGTGCCTTACCACTGCCATAGGTAAAGCAAATTTTATCAATCAATGCTTTATCTTTGGGTGAGCTCATAGTTTGCTTTAGCTTTTCTTTGATAGCTGTTAATTTGAGTGTTTTCGTGTCTTTATCAATACTATCAAGAATAAAAGCAGTTTTTGCCTCAAAATGTGCTATTTGTGCTTTTGTGCGTCTTAGCTCCACTTGGGCAAAACCTTTGAGGAAATTTTGTATTTGCTCTTTGTTTTTTTGCTTTAATGACTCTGTGAGTTTTGCTTTTATCTTATTTGTAATATCTACTTTGTTGTTCAATTTTTTTGATGTGTCTTGAACGCCTCCATCAATCTCAATATGCACGCGTATAGTTGTAGGATATGATAAGAATAAAACTCCTCCTATTTCTGTAAGCAATGTCTCATGCAAAGCAAGTTTTAAGTTTTGAGTTTTGTTTAGATGTTCAATAGCGTTGATAAAAATCACAAGGCAATGCTTTGTCGCATCAATCATATTTTCATGGGCAAAATTCATAAAGGGACATATTATGCCTAATATCTTAAAAAATGAGTTATAACATACTTCTTGTGTGCGTTCTTGCTCTACAATCTTTGCATATTTTTCTCCATAATTTTTGATTTGTGCTAACTCTTGCTCTAGTTCTTTATCAATCCCTATTTCCTTTTTTATTTCATCATCAAATGCCTTTGCATCGCTACTAGCAATATCAGTATCCATAAACTCTTTAAGATAGGCTAAAAAATCTTTGCTAAGCTCTGTCTCTTGTGGGCTGCTATGTTGCAAGAGTTTTTCTTGTAAAACTTTGGCGATTTGGATATTTTGAGGTGGTTGGACTTTATAGTCTGGATATGCTTTGGTGAGATAAAACTCCCAAGTTTCATTTAAACAAGAGACTTTAAGATAATCGCGCTCGTTTGTGAAAAGATAGCCACTACTTGTTGTCTTTTTTGCAATGCTACTTTTCAACACAAAGCTTGGAAAATGTATCTTAAACACATAGAGTCCATAAAAAAGCGTAAAAATCGCTAATAAAGAATTATCCAAGTTTTCATTGTCATCATGAAAATATTGCAATTGGGTAAGAAAATCTTTAGCTGTTTGCTCTTCTTTTTTGATAATATCCTCGATTTCTTTAGGAGTTTTAAAAAAGGATTGTATATATTTTATGCCATAGGTTCGCACTAGAGCATCTATGTCCTCTTGTATTGTTTGTTTAAATGATGCAGCATCTTGAGAATATAGGCTATCAAATTGCCAACTATAAGCATCCATTATGTGTGCGTCGCTTAAAGAAGTATTGAGATCTTTGTATCTTGAATTATTCTCATAAGCTTGTTTGATTGTATCAAGCTCTGCTCTTACAAATGGCGAAAGCTGCACCATATAGGCTTCATCATCTTTTTTATTGATTTCTATCCTATATGTGCTGTAATCTCTTGTGGTGTTGTAGCTTTTGTTTTTGCCCCCTCTTGAGAGAGTAAGCTCTTGTTTGGTGCGATTGTTCATATCGTCTTTGATTGTATTGCCAATGATGTGTTGGGTAATCGTCTCTGTAAGCTTTGCATTATATTTGCTTGGGGCATTGGTGATTATAAGATAATTTTTTGCCATATTTGTAGTGTGGTTATTGGGGTATTGTGCGTTTTTGTCAGCACAAATTTCAGCTAATAGAGCAGAGTTAAAATGTGGAGATTCTATATAGGCAAGGTGGTTGAAGTATTGCACTGCTTGGAGCATATGTGTAAGAAGAGATACGTCTTTGATATTTTGTTGTTTTGTTTTATTTTGGTGTATGTAAAGCATTTGAGCTTTTATGCTATTGTGCTGTGTTTTGGGTAGAGTAATTGCTTTTTGAGCTAATAGGTTTGGAATATCTATCATAGGGCTATCAAGCATAAGCTCACCCTTGAGAGCGATAGATTGAGAACACGATAATAACGTATTTTCCAAATAAAGATTAAAGCCTGATAAGTCAAGAAATTCTATTTTTTTCTTGTCTGTCTCTTGTGTGCTTTCCACAATCAGCATACAAGAGAGTAGTTGTGTGTTTGCAAGCTGTATATACATTGCTAACTCGGTGGCAAGAAACTCTATGATTGGATTTTTGATATAGCTATATTTGTTATTTTGAGCATCTTGAGAGTCCATAAGTGATGAAAGCAATACTGCAGATATACCTAGCAATATGATTACTGCGCCTCCACCTGTAGCAATAGCAAGAATCACATTAAAGATTGTTTTTATGATATTTTTATAATAATCTTTATTCTTATCCTCTATAGCTTGTTTGATATACTGCTCTAGTTTGTTAAAAAGCTGCTCAATATTTACTTTAGCATCTGCCTTCATCATCTCTGCAAACAAGTTAGATTCTATGGGTAATTCCCCAATATGTTCTATTACTGCATCTTTAGCTTTTTTTAGAGAAATCTTATCTATATTTTCAGACTTGATGTCATTAAGCATAGCCTCTAAGTTTTCATATTGGTTAGCTGTATTAATCTTTGCAGATTCTTTAATAGAATCTAATAGGGTTTTGATGATAGTGTCATGATTGCAATATGTCTTTAGGGTAATATGTTTGGGTAGGCTGTAGGGTTGTTTTGTACCCAAGATTTGTTCTTGACTTAATGCCTCAAAGCTGTGAATTGTCGTATTATTTCGTGTTTGTTGTAGTTTTTTTAGAATTTCTTGCCCTAGATTTTGTGGTGATTGGTTATCATGCGTAATGAGACTTGCATTCATATTTGGACAAAGAAATATGATACGTTCTATTGTTTTATGTGCCTTTAAGCCTAACAGATTATCAATTTCTTGTAATAATTCTTCTTTGTTTGAAATTATCATTTGAGCCACCTCTTTTGCATCTAGGTTCGTATTCTATCATAAAGCTACTCATAAAGATATACCAAAGTCTTTATAGTATTTTAAAGGGTTTAGATATTTATTCACAATCCTTGCAGTATTTTTTGACAATGCGTTCAACTTCGGCTTGGTATTCTTTGGAATCGTAGAGTTCTAGGCAGGTATAGAATCTACTAAAATTTGAATTTTTATAGTGATTTAATATGGTTTCATTATTGATTGTAGCTTTATCATCTATGTATGATTTAAGCTCTAGCGGTGGCAAGATTGCACCATACCCTAGCCCAAGTCTATTAGTATAGCGACCCAAAACCCGAATATCAGTTCGTGTTTCATAAAAATCATTTCCTTTAATGCAATATTCTATGCCTATTCTTTTCATAATTCTTACCTTTTTTTCATAGGAATAAGCTGTCCTATCTACTTTTCCCGCCAACTCTTCGTCAAATTTTATATCGCCGCCATTAAGACATACAAATGATACAAAGTAAAGCCACATTATTTTTTTCATTTTCACTTTAACTCCCATAATTCAAGCTTGGCTGTTCCTATATTAGTCAAATAATAATTTCTAGCCATACCATTTTCCACATCTACAAATTTACTTCCATTCCAAAGGGTTGTGTGAGAATAATTTCCTTTCATTACGACAATTCCCTTTTTATCTTTAATCTGTTCTAGTGCTGCAGTTTTGCCACTATCTGTTGCTGTTATAGATATTTCCGCCTTACCCCATTTGTCATTTAAATACCTACCCATATAATCAGCTCCTAAGATATAAAGATATTTCTCACCTCTACCATACATAGAGTTATATTCTTTTACTTTAATTTCGGTATGAAGTGGCATTCCTCCATAATTTAAAGCATAACTTACTTGTAAGGCACAGGTGTTGCCGTAATCTTGATACACATAACCAAATCTAAAGAAATCTTTATAATTAATATATTCGCTTAAAGGTTTTCCTCCAACCAAAGCGTATCTCTGCCATACATTATCATCATATTGTTCGTTTTTGATAGATTGTATTATATTTTCTGCTGTATTTTTTGATACTTTCTCTGTTTTACCTCTCCATATACCATTATCTACTATGCCTTGTCTAAATGTTTCTTGCAAATTTTCATCATTTGGATTGGCGGTATTGATTTTATCATATTCTTTTCTAACTTCCTTAAAGCTCGGTCTTTGAATCTTAATTGTTGCCTCTTTGTCTCCACATTTTACCTTGCATATGTTTGACATCATTGCTCCTTTTATGATTCATTAAAGATATTTAGAATCGTAGCTTGATTATTTCTTATAGTTGCGGTGGTTTGGTAAGTTTTTCCTTGAAATTCTAATGTCAAATCCAATCTCTCCCCCTCACTATATCCTTGTGTTTTAATGTGTAAGTTTATATCTTGAGAATATCTTGAAATGTCATTGAGTCTTATTTTATCCTCTCCATAGGAAAAATAGATTTCTGTGATTTGTTTTTCTTCCTTAGTCTCTTCTAATGCTTCATACGCCTTATTATCATTACTTGTTAGAGTTGCTTTAGATTCTCCTCCATCATACACTCCTCCAATCACTATCTTTAACTCTGTGGTGTTGTCTTTGTCTAAGTAATCATCTAAGCCTAATGCAAATGTAAAATGAAGTTTGTTTGCTTTAAAAGGAGAAAGGAATACTCTTGTATGCGTAATGCTTATAGATTGTAAAGAAGTGTCTTGAGAATCAGTAGATTCTTTGGTTTCTTTAATGTCTTTAGAGTAATTTAAAAGTTGTATATATTTCCTTATACCATAGTCTTTATATTCATAGTTTTTATAGTGTTCTTTAAAGAGTTTAGGGAGGAAGTTAGGGATACTCATTTGCAATCCTTGCAGTATTTTTTGACAATGCGTTCCACTTCATCGTGGTATTCTTTTGAATCGTAGAGTTGCATACAATCTTGAACCAATACTCTGAATCCTTGCTTTGTAGTAGCTTTCCTTTGAGGACTTGACATAAATTGAGAAACATAAGATTGTATGATTTTAGCAACTTGTTCTTCATTTTTAAGTCCAGCCATTACAGAAAATTTCATACTTCCTTGTTGGAATACATGCAAATGATACGGTAATGTTGGCATTTGACCTGTTTCATCTACATAACCATAACTTTTTTGCAAACAAAAACCAAAGCCATAATGTTTAAGATTCTTTCTAACATCAAACCTATCATCAGCATTAGTGTTTATGCAAAATATACACAACAAAACCAATAAGACAAAACACTTCATACAATCTCCTTTATTCAAAGCTCAAAAAAGCATAATTCTCTAACAAACACATAGTTCCTCTCATCATTTAAATAATTGGTATCGTCTAAAAATTTGCTTCCATTCCATAAAGTAGTATGTCGCAACCCATTTGTGCCAATCATTGCGATAATGCTTTTTCTTTGAATGAGAGCAATCATTTATTTGCAATCCTTGCAGTATTTTTTGACAATGCGTTCAACTTCGGCTTGGTATTCTTTGGAATCGTAGAGTTCTAGGCAAATGGCTAATAAATTCCTTTCTTTTGTGTATCTGTCAATAAAATGTTTCAGCTCATTATCAGCTTCTTTGCTCACAAATTTGGACATATTTTGCTTTTCCCCTATCCATTGTTTCTTGTGGGATTCAAAGGGTATTTTTTCCGTATAACCAGAACAATACTCAAATCCCCATACCTTATGTAAATATATTGCATTTTGTTTATAATATTTTTCATAATTGATATGAACTTCAAGTCCTCCTGCAAGGATATTACAAAACATTATTTTTACAAATAAACATATTTTTAATGTATTCTTTATCATTTTAATCCTTTAATTCCCAAAAATAAAACTCTGAAACAAATGGATAATTGTTGTTTTGGTCATTGAGATAATCATAGCCAAAAAGGTATAAAGATATATCAACCTCCTTATTCATTTCCATATCTACAAAATTACCTCCATTCCAAAGGGTTGTATGTCTTACTCTATTACCTTGCAATCTCATTGCCACAATACTTTTTGCATAGAATCACTTGCAATCCTTGCAATATTTTTTGACAATGCGTTCTACTTCATCATCAAGCGAATGATGACTTTTTGGTTTGTAGTTTGGCTTTAGCAATAGCTCTAAACAATGATTTGCTTTGTCTTTTTCAAAATAACTATTGTTTTTATCTATATAGTCCTTTATTTCATTAAGAGGTTCTACTCCCAAAAGATATACAATCTTACTAATTTTTAAATCGTCTATGCTAAATCTAGCAGGCATTTCTTGGAATTCAAATTTTACATTTCTTTCCACTTCAAAATGCCCCATACAATATCCAATAGCCCATAATTTATAATATTCATTTATATTTTTTTTAAAAGTAGATTGTAAAGCAAATATTGTATCACTCGTAGCATAAGAATGTATAACAACAAACATCACCAACACTATCTTTTTCATCATTCCCCCTCAATCAAATCCCAAAAGTATAAATCTTTAACAATATAATTTGTTTCTTTCAAAAAATTATAATAACCAAAATCCACATCCACAAAGTCATTTCCATTCCATAAAGTAGTATGTCGTAGCCCACTTGTGCCAATCATTGCTACAATGCCTTTTCTTTGAATAGATTGTAATTCTTCAAAAAATTGTTGATTTTCATCTTTTGAAGTCATATTGTGATAAAAATCTTCAGAACAACCACATTTTATCTTTTCTTTCACTTGAGTATAAGTAGGTTGTTTCCAAGTCAATTCTTTCCAGTTCAACTTTAAAAGTTCAATAATATCAAAGACACCTAAGTAATAAGTTTGCTTATCGTCCCCTTGATAGCCTCTCCCCATAACTTGCCTATCCATAGTATTTATAGGGTGGGTGCTATAATTCAGCGCATAACTTACACGCAAAGCACAAGTATTATAATATTTATCCATATCATTTATAAACTGATTATAAGCTCCTCCACCAATTTTTACATATCTAGCAGCTACTTGTTTGTAATAATCTGCTATCTGTAAAGATTCTAATTGTGTATAATTTTGTGTAATTAATAAGCTATAAATCAAATCTTTTGCTTCATTTTCTTGTTCTTGTGGCAGAGCATTTATCTCCCTATACCCCTTTTCCACGCTCTTAAAACTTGGTCTTTGAATCTTAATTGATATTTCTTTATCTCCACATTTTACCTTGCATATATTTGACATTATTGCTCCTTTTATGATTCATTAAAGATATTTAGAATCGTAGCTTGATTATTTCTTATGGTTGCTGAAATTTGAAAAGTTTTTTCTTGAAATTCTAATGTCAAATCCACTTCCTCCCCCTCATTATATCCTTGTGTTCTTATATGTAAGTTTATATCTTGTGAATGTCTTGAAATGTCCTTAAGTTTTATCTTATCCTCTCCATAAGAAAAATATATTTCTGTGATTTGTTTTTCTTCCTCTTGTGTTTCTTTAGACTCTCTATTTTCTTTATCTATATCTGCTTGTAAGAGATTCTCTTGTATCTCCTCCCCAAATCCCCAATACTTCTGCCTATATCCTCCATTGATAACTTGAAGTGTGAGTAGAGAATCTATGATTTGTTGCTCTGTATTGTTTTGGGCATCTATAGCTTTAGATGTTGAATGTTGAGAATCTTTTTCTTGAGATTGTGTTGTAGACTTTCTATAAGAATCTCTAGTGTGTTGTATTTGCCCTCTATCTCTAGATTCTATCACAGAATCTAATCCATTGGCTAATTGTAACTCTAGTCTTTGTGTTTTATAAGGTGTGTGTAGTGTAAGGATAGTAGCATTGCTAGGATAAGAATCTAATCCTACCTGCATAGAGTCTTCTATCTTAAATGCTGTAAAAGTGCAGTAGTTATAGAGATAGTGATACTTTCCTATGCCATAGTCTTTATGTTTATAGTTTTTATAGGGTTCTTTAAAGAGTTTAGGGAGAGATTGGGGGATAAGGAGTATGAGAATAAGGGCATTAGAATCTAATTGTAAGGATAGGTATTGATAAAGATAGTCTTTGGCATAAGTTTGTTTTAAACTAGAGTAGAGTTTAGAGAGTATGTTTTGTAAGCTAGAATCAAGATTGCTTGTATCACTTAGCTCTTTGGTATCTTTAGCTATATTAATGTTTAGTGAATCTAGTGGAGTGTTATTGTGAGATTCTATGAGTGTATCATTACACTTTATTCTATATATAGGGAGATTGTCTTTTTGATAAGAGTGTATTTTATAGTGTAGTCTTAGTGTAGGTTTATGAAATTCTATTTGTGCCTTTAAAGCTTCTTTCTCTATATGCTTAGTATGAGTAGGATTAGGGGCATTGATTTTATAACTATTAGGTTTAGGAGTGCAAATAAGTGGAACTCCTTTATCAGAGAATACTCCTGAGCTTACTAAATCTTGCATTATAGGATAATCTCCATTATGCTTTTTTAATCCACGAGAACTAGGAAGTATGAGCGCTACTTGTGTGCAAGGTCCTCCACTTAGAGGAGGATTAGGACAACCTACAATAGAGCTATAGAGTAAATCAGTTTCTAATATAAAAGGAATATTCTTATCTGTAATACTTTTGCCTAGATTAGATTTTAATTGCACTACTCCTCCGTGAGGACATTTGATTTCATTATCTTCTAGTAGAGGGTGAAGCATTGCAATGCTTGCTAGAGAATCTATGGAGTTAGAATCTCTTTGTGTCTGCTCTCTTTGTATTTGTTCTCTCTCTAGTATTTCTTTAGATTCTTTAGAGTTACATTCTAATTTGATGTTAAGACTAGAATCTAGGAGGGAGTAGTTTAAGAGTGTTAGGGTATTGCCATTTAAAAATATTTGGAGGGTGCTTAAGGAATTGTTAGAATCTTTATTATTGCTTGTAGATTCCATAGAGTTAGAATCTATTTCACCGATTAAGTGATAGATGGGTTTAGATTCATCTAAGCCTAGATTACTATCTTTAGAATCTAATGTGCCAAAGTAGCATTCATAACCTAAACTCTTAGATTCATTACCACCTGTGAGGAGGGTAGATTCTAAAAAAATCGAGATATTGTAATTTTGTAAATCCTGTTTGTTCTGGTTGGTAAGATTATTTATATCTTGTAATAAATCCTTGCAATCAAACACATCCCCATTATAAGTAAAAATATAGATTACATCTTTTTCTTTATCAAAAAATATTTTGCATTCTAAAGAACTATAGAGACTTTTGGTGGTCTTGTAAGGATTCTTTGGTGTGATAACCAAAGGACTTGATGAAAAAAGTAGCTCTCTGCTCAATGCGATATAGGCTTTTTGATATTCATTCATTATTGTAGATTCCTTAGGCAGTTTTATAAGATTGCAAAATTTGCGAGACTAGATTATTAAAGGTTTTATAGTAAAAGATTTCTGCTCTATTGCTTTCATTAAGTATTTCTTTGTTGTTTTCATCAACTACCATAAAGGGCTGACATTTTAGCACACTTCGTAATTCTGCTACACTGCATTGCTTGTTTTCTAATTCATCAAAGAATTTTTTATCTAGAATTCTTATATAAATTTTTGCTTCTTGTAGTTGCGTGATTAAATCTATCATCTTATATATGTTAAATTCCTCTA
The DNA here is from genome assembly GCF_000762925.2 of Helicobacter sp. MIT 03-1614. Lineage (NCBI taxonomy): Bacteria > Pseudomonadati > Campylobacterota > Epsilonproteobacteria > Campylobacterales > Helicobacteraceae > Helicobacter > Helicobacter sp. MIT 03-1614. Next base: position 87,326 of record NZ_JRMS02000009.1, on the reverse strand, counting down.
TATCCTTGCTATCTTTAAACCTTGCTATATAACTCACTTCATTTAAAAGATATACAAGAGGAAATATCTTTTCTGGCGGATTTGATGTATTTTTATCGTTCTTTTTTTGCTCTTTGTATTTGTTTTTAACTTCACTCAAGACTACTTCATTCACTTCCCTTAGGGAATTGTAATTCCATTGCATAAAGTCATTAAGTAAAGCAGTAATGAGTTGATATTTACCTTTGTTTTTAGCAGCCTTGTATCCTATGTAATTTAAGGTAGCAGGATCTTTGGGATTAGTTTCTAACTCCTTAATACGATTTGAGAGCTTTTCTCTATTTGCCTCCAAGTCTAAAAGATAATCATAAAAATACAATATAACCACAGAGTTTTTGATAGAATGACTATCCATATCATCTATATCTATGCCAATATTAAGATAATAGTGTTTGCCTTCTATATCCTCCCCTAGATTCTGAACAGGACTCTTTTCCTTGTTGTTTGGATTATTATCACTATCAGTTTCTATATGATGAGTTGGCAATCCTATATCTACACCTTGCCTTTTTTCTCTATGAAAGTGGTAATTATCTATAAGATTGTTATATGCATTGACATATAAAGAATCTATTTCTATAAAATATGGCTTATAAGTCTTTAGCAATGATCCATTTTCTTGTATAGTCCTAAGTTCTACTTTTAATCCTACCCTATATTCTTGGTTATATTTAAACCCAAGAAATCTTTTCAGCTGTTCTGTGATAACTAATAATCCATCTGAATAACTAGCTTTTATCCCAAAGCGTTGTAACTTTTTGATAAATCTCTGTGTTATAGTCTGCAAATCTAAACTATGAATATATTGTTCTATTTTCTTTTCTCTAATTTCTTTATTATCACTTGAAAGATTAGCTAAATCTATATCAATTACACCAAAAGCATCTATGCTCAAGTCTCTAGCACCAGGAGCATTATAGGTATAGATTTCTTGGATGATTCCATAATCTCTCTTAGCATAGTTTGCAAAAGAGAGTGCAAAGAGTTGTGTTAAGCAACCACCAAGAGAGTGTCCTGTGATAGTGAGTTTAGTATTAGAATCTATAGGAGGTATGAAGTTCTCTAAAGTAGCCTCTTTAGTAGTATCTTTGAAAAGAGATTTTGTTATATAGGCTTTATGTTTAGATGTTGTGCTTCTTTGATAGAGTTTTTTCCATAGTTTGTATTCTATAGAATTTTTATTGTTAGGCATAGAATCTCTTTCTACATAAAAAGGAATATTTCCTATACATTGATTATAAAACAAAAGCATATCAAGATGTTGTTTTTTAGGGATATTTCCTAATGCAAGTTTTGTATCAGCTCCTATATCACCCTTATTATTTGGCTCTGTGCCACGAATAGCTAAGATATAATTAGTATAGCCATATTCACTTGTATATTGTATTGCTTTAGATTCTGTATTCTTTTGTTTTCTTTTTTCTCCAAATAAAGTAGCAGAGAATCCACTTTCAGTATTTGGTTGATGAATGAGTAAATCATAGCGAGAAAAGAATCTTTTGGCTTGGGTGGGAGTGAAGTCGCCATCGAGTTTGCCAATTTTTATTTCATCATCTGGTTTATGTGGATTTGATTCTACTGCGATGTATTTATTGTAAGTTAAGTCTAGGATGTCGGTTTGGGTGATGATAGGGGTTGATTCTCTTTTAGTATTTCGAATCTTTTCTGATTCAAATCTCTTGCCTATCAAATGAAAATACCCATAGGCAGCTTGAGCTAACTCGGCATTGTCTCGCAATTTACTAATAAGTATTTTATTTTGCATTCTTTATTCCTTTGGATTATATCGTATTTTAAGATCACTACACCTTAACTCTTCCTCGCTCCAATAAAACCCACTCCCTTCATTACCATCTAAAAAATAGCGTCTTGTATGCCAAGTGCCAAGCACAATAGCTGATGTAATATTATTTTTAGAAAAATTATTTTGATAACTATATAAGTTTAAATCAACATTATATCTTGATTTTTTAATTTGCCCTATATATACGCTATATTCTCTATAATTATGTAAATAAAAGTATGCTTGCTCACCCAATTTATAAACTCTCCCATTCAACTCCTCCCAATCTAGCGTATCTAAACTCAAATCAAAATACCCTAGAATCTTATTGTACTTCTCTTCATTATTGGGTAATTCATTTAACTTACACATTTTTTTAAATTGATGATAACTTGGTTGCAAGTTATATGGCACAAGCCACCCCCAACCACTAATACAACCATTAAACAACAAAGCAACACTAGAGAATAAAAGAATGTGTAAAAACTTTTTCATTTATGCTACCTTTTCTAGATTCTATATATTCTTTAGAATCTCTTTCTACATAAAAAAGAATATTTCCTATACATTGATTATAAAACAAAAGCATATCAAGATGTTGTTTTTTAGGGATATTTCCTAATGCAAGTTTTGTATCAGCTCCTATATCACCCTTATTAAGTGGCTCTGTGCCACGAATAGCTAAGATATAATTAGTATAGCCATATTCACTTGTATATTGTATTGCTTTAGATTCTGTATTCTTTTGTTTTCTTTTTTCTCCAAATAAAGTAGCAGAGAATCCACTTTCAGTATTTGGTTGATGAATGAGTAAATCATAGCGAGAAAAGAATCTTTTGGCTTGGGTGGGAGTGAAGTCGCCATCGAGTTTGCCTACTTTTATTTCATCATCTGGTTTATGTGGATTTGATTCTACTGCGATGTATTTATTGTAAGTTAAGTCTAGGATGTCGGTGGGGGTTATGGCTTCCTTAACCATCTTGTTATCTTTTTTTATAGATTTGCCAACTAAATCAAAATAACCATAGGCGGCTTGAGCTAACTCAGCATTGTCTCGCAATTTACTAATAAGTATTTTATTTTGCATTCTTTATTCCTTTGTTATATCGTATTTTAAGATCATTGCACCATAACTCTTCCTCACTCCAATAAAACCCACTCCCTTCATTACCATCTAAAAAATAGCGTCTTGTGTTCCAATGACCAAATAACTCAGCTTTTATTATATTGCGATATGAAAAATTATGGGAATCTTTGGATGAAAAAATTGCTTTGATGTAATATCTATTTTTGCTCAATTCTGCAACCATTACTTCGTTTGGCTTGGTTAAAAAAACCTTGTCAATAGGGTGAATGGATACAGGATGCTTCATATTATAATCAAGTTTATCATAATCAAGCGTATCTAAACTCAAATCAAAATACCCTAGAATCTTATTGTACTTCTCTTCATTATTGGGTAATTCATTTAACTTACACATTTTTTTAAATTGATGATAACTTGGTTGCAAGTTATATGGCACAAGCCACCCCCAACCACTAATACAACCATTAAACAACAAAGCAACACTAGAGAATAAAAGAATGTGTAAAAACTTTTTCATTTATGCTACCTTTTCTAGATTCTATATATTCTTTAGAATCTCTTTCTACATAAAAAAGAATATTTCCTATACATTGATTATAAAACAAAAGCATATCAAGATGTTGTTTTTTAGGGATATTTCCTAATGCAAGTTTTGTATCAGCTCCTATATCACCCTTATTAAGTGGCTCTGTGCCACGAATGGCTAAGATATAATTGATATAGCCATATTCACTTGTATAGCTAATCTCTTTAGATTCTGTATTCCTTTGTTTTCTTTTTTCACCAAATAAAGTAGCAGAAAAGCCACTTTCAGTATTTGGTTGATGAATGAGTAAATCATAGCAAGAAAAGAATCTTTTGGCTTGGGTGGGAGTCATGTCGCCATCAAATAACCTATTATGATACCAAGAATCTTGAGGCTTACCATTTTCATCTTTGAAGTATTTGTATTCTATATTGAGAATGTCAGCGTGGGTGGGGAATAAAGATTGGGTTTTATCATCTTTTAATTCTCTAAAATACTCTAATCTTTCTGTATCTGTGTTATCTTTATTAAAATCATACTTAGAATCTGCTAAGTGGAAATACCCATAAGCTGCCATTGCTAACTCTGCATTGTCTTTTAGTCTATTAATGAGTATTTTATTTTGCATTGTTTAGTCCTTTTTTAAAATATATGCAACTTATTGGGACACTTCCTAAAAAAATCCCTGTTCCCTCATTACCTGCTGGGAGTGGTCTTACTTGATCCCAATTAGCATAAAACAGTATAGTTTCAATATTATCTTTTCTTGCTTGATTATCATTAAAAAATAAAGTAAAAGAGTGGTATATTCTACCATAATGCTTTTTAAATTTATACAAATAATCTCCCCAATCGTTGCGAGATAAATTCTCTTGCACATACTCCCAATCTATCGTATCCAAACTCGTATCAAAATACTTTAACACTTTATTATAATACTCCTCATCTATTTTACCACCATTAGCTTGATAAATCTCTGGGTCTAATTGGCATATTTCTTTAAACTTATAAAAGCTTGGCTCAAGGTAGTAAGAATAAGGTGTGTAATAAAAGATAATCAATCCAATACTTCCAAGAAAGACTAAAAACTTTGAAACTTTCTCTTTGGATTTAAAGAGGACTCTATATATAAACTTCAATATAAGATAAGAAAGAATAGTAGGGATAAAGATTAAAAGGAATATGTATGTTAGCATTAAGCTACCTTTCTATATTCTGTGCCACGAATAGAAAGAATGTAGTTTGTATAGCCATAATCTGAAGTATAGCTAGCTTCTTTAGATTCTGTATTAGTTTGTTTTCTTTTTTCGCCAAAGAGTGTAGCGGAGAATCCTGAATCTGTATTAGGTTGATGCTCTAGTAAATCATAGCGTTCAAAGAAACTTTTAGATTGGAGAGGGGAGAAATCGCCATCGAGCTCCTCTGGATTAATAAGTGTGGTATGGTCAGAAGTTACATAACCCTTGTAGGTGGAATCCAAGATGTCGTGGAGGGTTATGGGTTTGTCAGCTTTATCACCATATTTTTCTCTATCATTCTCAATTTTCTTGCCTATTAGATGAAAATATCCATAGGAAGCCATTGCAAGTTCTGCATTGTCTCTTAATTTTTGAATCTGTTGTTTATTCGTCATTTTTGAATCCTTTTGGCGTCATATTGTCTTGTATATTTATATCATTGCAACTTAGAGTTTCCTCACTCCAATAAAAACCACTTCCTTCATTGCCATCTGGATAGAAACGCTTCGTGTGCCAATAAACGCCTATCGACATTTGATTGACATTATAACGATTTATTTCCGCTTCATTACTTAAAAAACTTGCTACCATTCTTAAACGAGAATTTATTTCCTTTTTTTTTGTTAAAGTCGCATATTCATAGATTCCTTGTCTGTAATACCCGTGTTCTTTGGTAACTTTCCACTTCCTTTTATCGTTATTATGATTCAACTCCTCCCAATCTAGTATATCTAAATCTGTATCAAAGTAACTTAGAATCTTATTATACTTTTCCTCGTTATTTGGTAATTCATTTAATTTACACATATTCCTAAACTGCCAATAAGTAGGCTCTAAATAATAAGAATAAGGTGTATAGTAGAAAATAAAGAGAAAAAAGAGTATTACTATAATACTTCCTATATTGTATTTAAAATAAAAGAATAAAACGAGAGGAATAATAATAAAAAAAATTATAGCTAACATTAGGCAACACTCTTAGATTCTAAAGAGGTATTATAAGTATAAACTTCATTAATGATACTTGGATAGCTTAAAGCAAAGAGTTGAGCAAGATAGCCACCAAGTGAATGTCCTATAACATTAATCTTTGCAATGCCTTTTTCTTGTAGTAAAGGCTTGAGAGTTTCCTCATAAAAGAGAAGCATATCAAAATACTGCTCTATCACTCTATTCATATCACTATTATTTGTGCCTATGTAATAATCATTGAGTAAATCTTGGATTTGCTCTAGTTTAAATTCTGTTCCTCTTATGGCTAGGGTGTATTCTAAATCTTTAGAGTCTGCTTTTGTGTCCTCAAAGAGTGTAGCAGAGAAGCCACTTGAAGTATTTTCTTGATGAGCTAAGATTCTAAAGCGATTGGTAAAAGTTATGGTTCTTTTAGAGAGTTTAGAATCTAATGCAACTTGAGTGATGTCATTATTGCTTATTTTATCTTTTTCTGTAAGACATTTATTAGCAAAAGGGATACACCAATCGCCTGTTCTGCCTTCATTAAATCTTGCCTCTATGGCACACGCATAAGCTGTGTTTGTGCCTTTGGGTTTGATAATGGTTTCGCCCTTGTGATTGGTAACTTCAATATCTTGCTCCAATTTATCTCCGAAAGTTAAATTGTCGGCTTTATTTTCTTGAGTTTCATTTTCCGCATTTTCATTTACATAATGCAATAAAGCATAGGAAGCATCGGCACAATTTGCATAATCAAGAAATTTCCCAATTAGCCCTATTTTAGCATTGTAAGTTTGGATATTTTTACTCATCGTATTCCTTTGTTTTTATATTTATGGTTTGCAACCTACAGTGCTTTCAGTTTTCCAATGCCACCCTCTACCCTCATCACCTTTCAAAAAAATACCAAAATATTTATAAATATAAAATTTATACTCATAAAATATAATACCATTGTTTAATTGATTATAATAAGAATGTTCCTCAATTCTATTAGTAACTTTAATTGGTTTGTTGTAGATGGTATTCCAACCATATTCTTTTTTTAAGGATTCATATTTTGATGAGTAATTTATTATCTCACCCGCTCCCTTACACAATTCTTTAAACTTATAATATTGCGGGTCAATGGATTTAAAAGAGATTCTGCCCGTAATAAGTATAAAGTAAAAGATAAGAGAAAAACAAGGCAGAATCAAAGAAAAGGATTGAGAGTATTTTTTATGAAAGATTCTGTTAATAAGAAAGATTGCAAAAATACTAAAGACTAAAAACCCAATAAAAAGGATAAAAGGTATAGCAATAAAAAAGAATAAAAACCACATTAGAGAGATTCCAATTTAGCATAGCTTGCATCAGCCACATTCGCATAATCTAAAAACTTTTTAATTAAGTCTATTTTTGCATTATGGGTTTGAATATCTTTCATTTTTGTTCCTTAGTTTTTATAGGAAATTTTAGGCTTACAATCTAGCACTTCACTAAAATCTATATGCCATCCCCTACCTTCATCGCCTTTTAGAAATATGCCATAATTATCATAGAAGTATGTTTCATATTCATAAAACACCTTGTTACTTAGTTTATGTATATTTTTAAAATACATTTTTGTTATCCTGCTTTGAACTTTTTCATTTGGAGGATTAGTTGAATAAAATTCGTCTAATTTAGATTTTTCATATAATTCTTTATCAATAATACTTCTTTTAGCTTTTGTATTACACAATTCTTTAAACTCATAATACTGCCAATCCATATATTTAAAACTACACCCACCAGCAAGAAATAAAATGAAAAACACTGCCCCAAGAAGTATGACAATTTTTTTAAATGTGAAATATCGTTTTATGGCATTCATTTATATCCCTTAATCCAGCTTCACACAACTTGCATCTGCACAATCTGCCATATCTTTAAACTTATTAATCATTTCTTTATTTGTTACCATTTTTACTCCTCAAAGTAAAATATTTTACTATCATTTCTTAAGAATCCGCCATAAGACTCTGTAAAATTATATCCATACAAGCCTATACTTTTTTAAATATGCTGACTCCTCTTTATCTCCCTATTATTCCTGTTTTGTTTTATTTTGTCTATTTTATCCATTTTTACTTCATCTCTATTTCCTTGTATTCCATTCCTTAATCCCTTTGAATTTATCATTATATTATTTTCTCATTTATCCTTATTATACCAATTCTATCCCACCTCTAATCTTAATCTCTCCATTCCACTAGGGCAAAGAAGAATCTTTCCTTGAATATGAAGAGTAAGGGTATTGGAGTAATGTTGCTCTGTAGAGTTTTGTATGTTTCTTACATAATCTCTTTGTAGGTTTATAAATCTTCCATAACCTAAAGAGAGTTCTTCTTTATTTCTTTGTTCTTTCAAGAGTTTATGGATAAAGTGAGGGATACTCTTAGGAATAATAAGGATATATTCATACAGAGTATAAGCTATTCTTGGAGTGAAGATTCTGTAAGAAAAAGAGTTTAGATGATAATCCATTAAGAGTTCTCTCAAAAGAGATTCTAAGATAGGATTGTCTTTTAAGTCTTGGTAGTCTTCTTGTTTTTGAGTAAGAGGTTTTAGCTCTATATCTATGGGATTATTTGGCATATAGAAGTTTGCTTGAGAGGATATAAGAGAATCTTTGGATTCTCTTTCTTCATAAGTGGAGGGAGTAAGATAATATTCTTCTAAGTCTTTAAAAGGAGTGATAATATTTAGAGTAGGAGGAGTAGGATCTATTTGTGCCTTTAAAGCTTCTTTCTCTATATGCTTAGTATGAGTAGGATTAGGGGCATTGATTTTATAACTATTAGGTTTAGGAGTGCAAATAAGTGGAACTCCTTTATCAGAGAATACTCCTGAGCTTACTAAATCTTGCATTATAGGATAATCTCCATTATGCTTTTTTAATCCACGAGAACTAGGAAGTATGAGCGCTACTTGTGTGCAAGGTCCTCCACTTAGAGGAGGATTAGGACAACCTACAATAGAGCTATAGAGTAAATCAGTTTCTAATATAAAAGGAATATTCTTATCTGTAATACTTTTGCCTAGATTAGATTTTAATTGCACTACTCCTCCGTGAGGACATTTGATTTCATTATCTTCTAGTAGAGGGTGAAGCATTGCAATGCTTAAAGGTTTTAATTGTTCTTTGTGTTGTTTTTGTTCTCTTTGTATGATAGCTTTATCTTGTTTTTCTTGAGATTCTTTGTTTGTGAGTTCTAGTTTAATATTTAAACTAGAATCTAAGAGAGAATAATTTAAAAGAGTAAGAGTAGAAGCATTTAAAAAGATAAGAAGTGTGCCTAGATTATTTTCTTCATCTTTGGGGGAGAAGTGATAAGTTGGTGTATCTTGTTTAATGGTATTGTCTTTATCTAATTCACCAAAAAAGTATTGCGAGAGAGGATTAGAAGATTCTGTGCCTCCTGTGAGTTCTATGCCCATAAAATATAATTTAGAGTTTAGAGTGTCTATGTTTTTGGATTCTAACTCTTGTATATCAATGATTTGATTATCATAAGTAAAGATTGTTTGATTTGTTTTGGTTGTTTCTATTTCAATTTCATTAAGATATTTGTTGTTTGCTACCCGATTATTTTTATCAGAAAGCACACACTCTCTACCATTGTTAGCAAGAAACTCTTGGTAATTTTGTTGCATGAGGACAAGCTCTTTATTAAAGGACTTTTCTTGTCTTGAAGATAGGCAATCTCTTCTGTAATGGCTTTATCCATATTGTCTGTTTTTATAGCCTTCTTGTAATGTTTTTGGCATAATGTGTTGAATGAAAATAATTTTCGAGGCTTGTTCTTTTTCACTATCTCTGCCTGTTGCTGCCAACACAAATGCTAATGCAACAAACACACCAATCAAAACAAAAAAATATTCCCACAAACCAATTAATCTTTTTTCTTGCAGTTTTCTTATCACTGCTTAAAACATCTGCCAACCATAGGGTCTCTAACCAACTCATTTGTATGCTCCTTTTTTGAAAATATAAGCAATTATATCTATAAAACAAATATACATTTCAAATGAGGACAATGCATGCTAGAATCTGCCTTAGTTTTACTATGAGGAGTTTTTATGATTCTGAATGCTATTATCCAAAAAGATGAAGATGGTTACTTTGCCTCTGTGCCAGAGCTTAGTGGTTGTGTAACTCAAGCAGAAAGCTATGAAGAAGCCATTAGTAACATTAAAGAAGCAGCAGCATTGTATATGGAAAGTTTGCAACTAGATGAGATTAGGCATATACAAGCTAAAGATACAGCGATTGTCCCCATAGAACTAGCCAATACCTGAATTACCAAAACTTACAGCAAAAGAGGCTGAAAAACTTTTGCTTCAGGAAGGCTTTGTTGTTGCAAGACAAAAGGGTGGTCACAGAATCTATATGAAAAACTCTTACAGAATGGTTTTGCCACATCATACAGGCAAGACTTTACATCCCAAAATTATTAAAGAACTTTTTACTATTATAGAATCTGCTAGAGGATAGATGTTTTCTTAACTAAATTGCAAGTATTTTTCAAATGGATAAAGTTGTGCCAGAATACACGGCATATTTTTATGTAGGGAGTAGCACGATGACAATTACAATAAAAATGCAAACAAAGATGTTTTAAAAGCCATCAAAGAAATAGCAAAACTTGCCAATCTTAAAGTCCAAGCTACACAAACAGATGAGGATATAGCAAAGCAATGGCAACAAGAAAACGATGAAGCGGTGCAACTCTACAAAGAAGGTAAGCTTAAAGCCTACAATTCAGCTAGAGAAATGCACAAGGCGATTCTTAAGTGAAATACAAAATCTTATATACCAAAGCTTACAAAAAGGCAATTAAACATTTTGCTCCCACAGTTTTCCAGATTCTAGAATCTGTAAATGACACATTAGCCAAGGGCGAAAAACTAGCAGCAAAATATAAAGACCATTTATTGAAGAGGGCTTTTAAGGATTTCAGAGAATGCCATTTAAGCCTGACTTGCTTTTAATCTATCAAAAACAAGATGAGTTTCTTATTCTTACTTATATTAATGCGGGTAGCCATAGCACATTATTTAAAAAATAATTTTACTTTTGCGATAAAGAACACAAAGATAATTTTCTCCTTTGACAGCCACATACCACTAAAATGTATGTCAAATGAGAATATGAAGATTCGTGCAGTTCAAATAGGTATGCTATAATAAAACAAAAAGGAAAGGATATTGTGATGACACTTATCATTGAAAACGCTAGTAGCGAATTTGCAGAAGCTATAAAAAATTTAGCAAAAATCGCTAATGCTACGGTTTGTATCCAAACAGACAAAAGCAAAGAAAAAGAATCTTGTTTGATTGAGGAAACCGATATTTACAACGATTTTCAGGCAAGAAAAGCAACAAATCCCAAGCAATACGCTCAATTAACACAAGAAGTAAAAGATGAAATATTCGGTATCAATCATCAATAAGGCACTCAAAAGTTTAGAAAAAATCCAAAAATCATCCCCTCATGATGCCGATAGGATTCTAACTCTTATTGAAATTCTTAAAGAAAATGATGAACCACATTTGCTTCCAAATGCAAAGAAACTTAAAGGACACAAACACAAAAATTGCTATCGATGGAGAATTGGAGATTATCGAGTGATTGGATATATCAAGCATAACGAATTAATTATTGAAATCATCAAAATAGCTTCGCGACAAGAAGTATACAAGTAGCAGATGAGAATTGGGCAGTCTACTTAGAGATGCAGCGATGTGTTTATTGTGTTATAATTCTCTTAATCCAAAGACTTTACTATCGGCGATAGTTTGCTCATTGTGAGTGGGTACTTTGGATTCCAATGTGGGTTGTAAGATTCCTTTGACGGCTCTCAAACTAATCTTTATGGAACTTTTACTATATCTACACCCATTGCCTTAAAGTCATTATCGTCAGTAAGGATTCTTAAACCATTAGTTTTAACTATCTCTGCAATAACCACATCATTAAAATCCAAATTAGATTTTTTAGAAAAAGCGGAAAAATCTATCGATTCGAATCCATCGCTAATATGTTTTGCTGATGTAAGAGTATAGAATTTTTCTAATTGTCTCATTGCTATATCAAATGCTTTTTGTCCCTCAGCGTTATTTCGATAATCTTTTTTATAGTGCCTCATTTTTGATTGCTCTTTCTTTTTATTGAAATCTAATCGCAAATATCTATTTATAAATTCAGAAATCACAAGAGAACTTACAAAGACTTCATTTTCGTTATTACGCACATTATCCAAAATATCACTATACTTGCTAATCTTTTGTTTTTGTTTATCATTTGGCATTGACGATGGAGAAAATAGAAAAATTAAGATATTTGTGTCTATAAATATCTTATCACCTTTTTTAATCATTGCACATTCCTATTCTATTTCCTTCGCAATACCTTTCGTTGTATCTCTTCTGCTTTGTTTGGATTTTTAGATTGAAACTTAGCTGTTTCTATTACTTCTTTTTTTAATAAACTATCATCATCCTCACTTAAGCCACGATAAACAATGTCTTTATCAAGGCTATCCCAACTAGTTTCGGGAAACTCAAAATAAAGCTTTCCTATTGCGACATTCAAAAAATGTGAAATAACCATTACTTTATCAAAAGATACTTCAATCTTTTGTCCTTCTTTGTAAGTTTCCTTAATTTTGTTATGCAACTTTTCCCCATCTTCAGTTGTAACACCTATATTTTTGCCAATTATCTCTGCAACATTTAACATTCTTCGCTCCTTAGCTTATAAGAGGTATTATCTTTAACCCTTAATGTTACTGCAATTATTGTTCCACCAAATCCCTTCTCTAAAATAGAGTATTCTATTTTACCATTATCAATACAACACATACCATTGTCGGAGATAATTTCTAATCTTCCCCCACTTTTTTCGATAAATTCCCTGAGCAAACCTAAACCCAACCCACCAATTCCCGTAGTAGAATTTCCCTTATTAATAGCCCACTTAATAGCCTCATTTGCTGGAATGTTGTGTTTTATAGGGAAAAACAAAAAAAGCCTTGGTTTTACTTTATTAAAATATGTATCCACATTACTTTTTATTCCAACACCACCATCGGCTATAACAAAGGAAAACTTATTTCCTTTTGGAAAAAATTGTCCAGAACAAAATATGCCGCTTTCACTACGACTATGTCTAAAGGCATTTGAAAATATCTCTAGAACTTTCTGCATAAGCTTTACAAAAATCTCATTTGGGATATGCGTGAGATATGGTTTTAACTTTTTTGAAAAATAGTCATCAAACTGTGAATAAAACCCTTCTTCCTCATTTAATTTAATATTCCTATACACAATCATTCCCTGACTATGTTTACCTTCCTTTAAAAAACCTATACCTACAAGAACTTTTTTGACTCTTTGATTTCTTGGTTCGATTATTTGCACTTTTTTTCCGCGAGATTCTTGAGTTACTTTTGCAAGTCCTAAAATACAAACAAAGCTACTTCGAATAAAATCTGTATCAGATAAATCAATAATTACTTCATTGCTTGTTGCTGATATAATTTGATGATAGTATCTTAGAACATCGTTTATATTATCAATTTTATCTATCATTATAACGCTATCTTTCCCACCATTATCCATCAAGAATCCCTCTTTCTATTTTTGCGGAATTATATTAAAAAATGTAAACCACATATTAAAGAAGCATACATCGTTGTTGTAGGCAATGTAACCTTTGGTAAAAGTGAGAAATTCTTATGTGGAAAGAAACAAATTGATAGGGAAATGTATGAGAAGTGAAAGGGTATCTATTGCAAAGCAATAATTTCCCTTAAAAGAATATTGAAAGGAATTAAAAGGAAATTTAATAAAATTATTTATATAATTTTTGTATAAGGGTAATGTATATTTTTACAAGAAGGAGATGGAGATGATGGATACAAAAAGAGCTAAAAAATTGCTAGATGAAGTTTTAATGAAAAACAAACAAAAACAGCAAGTATGTCTCACGCAAACAAAAGAATCTACCTCTCATAATGGCATCAAAAGCAAAAATGCGGATTTCATAGATTCACTCAATGACTCCAAAATAATGGAGCAAGTGGTTAAGGAAATGGCAAAAGATGTAAATAATCTTGTAAGGAGTGCGTGATGAAAACAAAACAAAAGATACTCACAAGGGCTAGTTTTGGAAAGATAGGGTATATTAATATTTCCTCTTTAAACACAGGAAGCGTATCTAAAAGTGTTTATGGCAAAAATAATTCAAAATCCTTGCAAGATGCACTTAAAAAAGCAAATAAAGCATTGGATAATCTTTATGAAAAGTATCAATGAATACCTTACGCATTTTTAAATATTTATCTTTCATATCTTGAGGTTGAATTATATTCTTCTATGTTTGAAGATTCTGTTGTGGGTAGGAATATTGATGCGCTTGTTGTCTTTCAGGATACCTTTTGTCTTTTGCTAACTAAGAATCTAAAGGATAATGAGATACAAGAATTATTAGAAAACTCGCAAGATGTTGCTAATGCGTATATTAATGAAGCTTACGACAATCAAATAAAAACTCTAAAACCGCTTAATTCAAAAGACTTTAGCATACTTCTAGGTGATAAGGAATTTATAGACTTGATTAAAGAGTATCAAGTTGCTTATAAGGATTTTTTGCAATATCTCCCTCGTTTAGGATTATCAAATGAGGTCTTAAAGCAATTTCATATAAATAAAGAGGGCAATATTCTTGTTCAATCTATTTTAGAGTTTAATAACGCCTTAGCCCATATAAGCAATACATTTTATTCAAATGATGAAGTTAAGGATAAAAGTGGCAATATCAAAAAAGCCAAAAATCATATCTACCGCGCAATTTTGGATAACTACAAAATGTTACTACGCTTTATGATACCTGCAATAAGGGAAACAATGACAGAGAATTTATGGCAAAATTATCGCAAAATAAGGATTGATGAATTTTTGTTTTTAGGGCGCAATATTACAGATAAAACAAAAAACAATGAAACAATGACTAAGAGATACAAAGAGTTCTTTAATGTATGTTTGAGCATACAAAACCACTAGATTCTAGCTTTTTAAAATCCTCTCAAATATGCTTATTTTCCCCAAATCTAGTAGATTCTGTATTCTCTCTATAAAAAACTTCATAAAAGCCTTTTATAAAAAGAATTATTTTTTAAGAAAAAAGAACTCAATATTCCTTCAAAAAGGATTCCAAAGAAATATTGAGAACAAAAACTATTGATTGTATTCTTTAAGCCGTGATTCGTGTATTTTGCTATTGTCAATAAAGGTTTCAAAGGTAACTTTTCCTTCTTTCCTTAATTCAACTACCCAATCTTTTAATTGATATTGGTCCAAATACATAAACACATACTTAATGGGAAGTTCATCTTGTTCATATAAAAAGCCACCAAATGAAAATAAGGGGGCATTTGTTAAACCAAAATGATTGGGATATAACTTATCATTATCTCCACAATACTCCATACTTCCCGAACCACCTAAGACATCATCTCTAAAATCTCCAAATCTCATCTCAAAATCGATTTCATTTTCAATGAGTTGTTTTTTTGTGATGTCTGTTGGGTGTTCTTGTTGAAAAAACTCTTTAAGGCTTCCTCGATAATGGAGAGTCATACCCTTTTTATCAAAGGTTATGAAATCTTTTCCATAATATCGATTCAAATCCTCAATCACCGCTTTTGTTACTGAATCTTGCATAAGGTCTCCTTTATGCGATTTCTCTATTTTGGCTCAATTCTTTTTCAAGAAAATCGCACAAATCAGAATATCCACTTACAAAATGGCCATCGATAAAGTCTTTCATATCAGGTGAGCTGAATATTCGGATATTGTATTGCGCTCCATTGATATAGTCGTCAAATTCTTTCAATACGCCATCTAAAAGTTTCTCAGCTCTCTCAAGAGTCTTTTTACTTAGTCTTTTTACTTGAAAAATCTCACGCACTTGTCTCTTGTCAAGATACAGATACCCAAAGGGGTAACTGTCCCAAGAACAAACAGAACCTCGTGATAGACTAAGTCCGCCGTGGTCATAACAATATACCTTGATATAGATATAGTCATTTCTTGCAAGAAAATCCTCTATCTCATCGCAATCTGCAAAATCATCAGGCACCCAAAAAGTTTCACCCTCTTTGTTGTCAATGCTTTTGTAGGTGTCATCGGTAAAATGCCTTCGCGAAGTGCTTAAGAATCCTACACCAAGTCCCTCTAATGGGTCACTCCCACATACATCGTGTTCGACTAAAAACCATCTGCCGTCCTCAACTTGCGTCATAATTCCATCAACCTGTTGTAGTGCCTCTAAAGCTTTTTCGTTTGTTACATTTACTCTTTGTAGCATAATATGCTCCTTTTACCCATAATACTTAGCTCTTGGGATTTTAAAATTTAAGCTAAATATGAAGTTAAAAAACTCCATTGAAGGAACATTTATCCCTAGAGGGAATAAAAGAATGTTCCCTCTAGGAATTTTTGTAGATTCTGTTTAGTAGGCAAAATCAAACAATGTTGGCTGATTAGAATAATCCTCAGCTTGGGTAGCTTCAGGATAATATCCAATACTTCCGTCCTCTTTTAGCTCTATATTGCTGTTAATATCAACAATAAAGTGTCTAAAATAAACGAGTGCTTCATCGTAAGTTTCAAAAGATAGCGTATAGTCCTCTTGTCCTTCCTCGATTTCTGTCACAAGGTATAAACCTGAAACTTTGTCTTGGTGGATTTTAACGAGTGAGCCATACTCTGTTGCTCTTATCATTTCCTCTGCATAAGCTTCCTCAAAAAGTGATAACTGAATCATAATAAAACCTTTCTCCCTAATTTTTATGGGAACTCATAGCAAAAGCTATGGAACAACGCTGCTTGGATATTTGTCCCACAAGGAACAAAGATGATATTCCTCGCAGAACAAAAAACTGACACTGAAGTAAAAAGTATTTACTCCATCAAGCACTTTTTGTGAATTTGTCCTAGAGGACAAAAATAAAAAAGTCCTCTGTGGAACAAATAAAAACACTATCTAGGATAGTTATTTTTTGGGTGGTTTGCTAAAGCCACTTATGATTTCCTCAAGCCAAATTAATGGTTGATTTATCACAAAGCTTAAGAATCTAATAAAGCCTATCTTGCCTTTAAAATTGTGTAGGACATACTTTATGCTAAAAGCACTTAGTATGAGAGCCAAACACAGATAAATCAAAGCACAATAGCCAATAAAACAAATCATAGAATACCTCTTGAAACAAGCTCTTGGTATTCATCATCACTTATCAAATTTTCCTCTCCACTTCTATAAGCAGTAACAAGAGCCGCTCCACTCACACCGCGTTTTTCTAAAACTACTACAATGTTTGTAGCAGTATCAAAAAACTTTTGTGATTGTGTAATGTGCATACCTCCACGCTCAATTACTTGAGTGTTTCTAATAGCACGAGCGATTGCTCCTGAAAGCTCCTCACTTTGATTTGCTTCAAAGCGTTGTTGAACTCTTTGAATAAAGTGAGATGAAGTTGAGATTCCTCTTTGAACTTGCCCAAAGAATAGAGCAAAAAGTGATGTTTCTGATTTTTTTGTTTTCTTGGATTCTTTTTTTGCTAAGGTTCTAGCAATTTTGGTAGCTACACAAGAAATTAAATCTTGCGTATTGATGTGTGTGTAGGTCATTTGAAATCTCCTAATGTAAATAAATCACACAAGGAAAATTTCACTTCCACAAGGGAAAATAAAAAATTCCCTTATGGAAACAATGAGCTATTAAAAATTAATAGCAAGCCTTAAGACTATTACACATAGCGAACTTTGTGCTTTTGTTTTCTGCTATATTTTGTTTTATCACGGACAATTCTTGTTTGTAAAGAAATTTCCCTTCTAAAATTTGCTTGTATAGCAGTGTCTCGCTTGATGATTTTCATACAAAATCCTTTGAAAGTAATTTAAAGAGTAAAATACTCCAAAAGAGATTTATAGCAGTATCCCAAAAGGGATAAGCAAATAGAATCCCTGTTGGAATATTCAAAAAAGTTAAGGAATAAAAATATGGGAAAGAAGCAGAGGAAAAAGTCAAAAAGACTTAATCCTCAAGGAGTAGAAGCTATTTGAAAATATTTGTAATAAAGTCAAACACTTTTGGTTGCAACAAGAACATCAAAACGATGATACCTATTGCATAGTATCGAACCAAAAGATTGAGCTCGTTAAAAAATCCTGCAAAATTAGCAGTGTTCGAGAACAATTTTTTAATACACGCTTTCTCTCCGCTTCTAGTATCCAAATACCAAACGAAGGGCAATCAGCTCTCTTGCTTGGTGCGGGACTTTGTGAAAATGCTGTTAATGGATTTCTCATTAAAGGTAGTGTCACAAAAATAGAGACAGCGGGAGAAAATGCGACAACGATAGATAGTAAGGGAAAGGTAAAGACAAGAGTGCAAGAGAATTTTTGTTCTCAAGTCTATGCCTTTGATACGAATCGTGGCAAATATATGAAATTGGTGTAAGGAGTTATTATGAATGGAATAGAAATTTTCAAAATAATAAGCGGAGAATATGTAGATGAGCGCGGGGAAAAATTTGATGCCGAAACTAGAGTATTTGCTTGTGAAAAACTTGCAATGGATTACTTCCGTTCTCAAGTGGAAAACAACAATAACATTTCTTTAGCCTCTTTTACAGATGAGGAAGCGGTCGAATTTGCGAAGCACAACGAATCTCTACATAGGCGGTATTTTTTTGATACTGAGATTCTGCACCTTAAAACACCAAAATGCAGGCATTGTGGAAATCCTGTGGAAGCTTCCGCTGTGGATACCTACAAGTATTTTTGTCCCGAATGCGAAGAGGATTTTATGTCTTTTGAAGTTATCTAAACACAAGAGACTAAGAATCTCAAAAGACTACTAGGAGGTAGATATGAAAGATATGTTCAGGCGTGACTTAAAGGGTTTTTACAAAGCAACACACGAAAAATTGTATCATTGGGAACACCTCTTATCGCATTGCGAAAGAGAAATCACAAAGATAAAAGCCATTGGTGCTGTGGATAATCCATACATCGGCTATTATAGTGCATTATCGCGTATCTGCCTTTTCAAAATTGCTTCAAAAGAATACAGAAAATAATCTGTTTAGGAGCACTTATGAATAGCATAATGGTAATGAACTCAAAGGGTGTGCTTATGAATCCTTACTGCCTAAAAGATAGCGACTTTGACATTGATGTCATTGCACAAACATTAAGCAGGACTTGTAGATTTTGGGGACAAACAAAGAAATTTTACAGCGTAGCGCAGCATTGCCTCGTTATGAGTGAGATTCTTAGTGGAAACCAAGAGCTACAAAAATGGGCTTTGTTGCACGAAGCATTTGAGGGTTTAACGGGTATGGATGTTCCTGCTCCGATTAAAAACTCTCCTTATATGCAAGAATATAGGTTGGCAGAGCAAAGGGCGTTAAAACAAGCGGCTAGGCTGTTTGGACTTACTCCTACTATGCCCGATGAGGTGGTAATTGCAGACAGGCGATTACTCGTTAGTGAAGCACTTGTGCTTATGGATACACAAAATTACGATTGGGAGCAAATCGCAAAGCCTTATTCAAAAGATATACTTGAGGTTATTCATCAAGAATCTATCTTGGAAGTGAAGGATTTTCACGAAACAATCAAATGTCGTTTTCTTAAAAAATGGCACGAGTTGTTTTAGTGTTTATGGTTATACCCATAGTAGTTTAAAAAGGAGATTGAATGAATACTCAGCGCAAAGAAATAACAAGGATTTATGCTATTGTTGGCAATGATAATCGTGAGTTTTACGCTTATAGTAGTGAGGAGTTACGCGATGTTGATTTTATTAGAATTGCTCAAGATGAAAGCAAAAAATGCAGTAATTGGCAAGGTGTGATTAATACTGCTAGTAGTGCAGAGGCTTTCTTAAACGAGCATTGCGATGATGGCATTATTGTTTATAAAAGGGTGGAGAATATTTTGGTTACAACCATAACCGAACTTTGTCCTTTTTGCGAGAATGAGGTCAAACTGCAACCTTTTTTGAGGTTTCAGTCTTGTCCTGCTTGCTCTAAAATAATAATTCCTTGTAGCTTGTGTGTCACAAAAGATTGCTCTTATTGTCCGTTGGTCCAACAAAATAGTTTCTGCGCTGAATTATCAATTTTTGATGAAGATGACGAAAACCACATCAAAATTTACACTGAAAATTTTGAAAGTTCTCTATCGGCAGAAAACTATCTTTTGTCTCAAATGCAAAAAGTTTTAAACAAACATTTGGCATTAAATCTTAACGATGATGATTGGAGCGATGAAGCCTATAATGATAAAAAAACACAGATTGCTTATTGGCTTAATGACAATTTGCGAGCTGCACGCGTTATAGGTTCAAATGGGGCTCTAGTGAAAAGATTTGACTTTCACGAGGAAACATTGAGCTAATTTTTAAGTTGTGCTTGGCACTATTTTGTTACCGATAGGGTAGATATTTTTGCCCTATTGGCAAATAGTCTGTCCTTTGGTGCTTTTAATTGAAGGAGACACAATGAAAATTATTTTGGCTTTAAATTTTATATTGGTAGGATTTGGCGCAACAGCAAACTTTGTCCCTAAAGAAACTTGTAATTACTCTAGCAATAGTGTAAGTGCAAAACAACATTTTGTAGTAGGCTTTCAAAACTCTATCGGCAAATGTTCGATTCGTTAGGATTTGCTATGAGTGCTTTATCTGCTGTCAAAAATGAGATACCACTACAACCAAATCGGGTATTTGCAGCTATCTTACTAAGATATGGCTATAATCCCAAAATGATGTGGAAGCGTAATGGTGTCTATGGTTGTGGCAATAGTGGCTTTAGATTCTATCCAAAAGATTGGACTTTTAGTATATCTCGTTGGAAAACTGAATATGTAGGTGGGCAATATGAAAGAAATTTTGTAGATACATTTTACAAGGTTGTTTTCAATATTGCTACTAATTCAATTTCTTGGCACGAACTTCAAGATGTCTATGAAGTTTCTGCCTAAGATTTCTTTTTAAAACTTGATAGAATCTCTATTATCTATCAGGTTTCCCATTTGGGTTTTAAAAATAGATATACTTAGAAACACTTTCTTACTCCCATTCTATAAAAAACTGATATTACATTTATCCCTATCATTCTAAAGTGGTAACAAGAGTGGTAACACGAAAATAAATACTTATTTACAAAATGCTTGTGTATTTTATAAATCTAACTTTTTTCGACTCCCGCTACTCCGACCATTACGAGAATACTTCAAATCTATTGAGTATATTGATTATACAGCTCACACCCTTCTTGGAATCCTATATCACACGCTCGTCCATAAAAACTAAGTGCCTTCTTTTTATTTTTTATCATACCTATGCCTTTAGCATACATATCACCTAGATTCATACACCCTGCACTACTCCCACCTGCACACGCACGTTTATAAAGCATCATTGCATTAGCATAGTTTTTAACAACAAATTTTCCTTTTTGAGAAAGCATACCTAAATTATTACACCCATCAGGTTCAGCATAAGAACACGCATAGCTATACAGCCGAGCACTTGTAGCATAATCCTGCTTTACACCAAGTCCATTTTCATATAAGACTCCAAGATTGCTACATCCTTTAAGCACGCCTCCATTGCAAGCAAGTTGATAATAATAGGCAGCCTCTGCATACCATTGCAAATCATCTTCGCCCTTCATATATTCGTGTGCGACAAAATAGCAATCTCCTGCCGAGCCATTCTCACAATTTTGAAGATATTGAGCAATTCTCTTGTGCATATCTGAACTTTCGGGATGCTCCATATTTTCATCAGCAAGCCACGCACCAAAAGCAACACTTAAGCTTATGGTAAAGGCAAGCAAGATTCTCATTATTTTTCCTTTAGTTTCAGAGCTTTATATTCATCACAGCCCTCTTGGAAGCCAAAATCACACGATAAGCCATAGTATTCCATTGCTTTTTGCCTGTCTTTTTTAACACCTTTGCCTTCCATAAACATTTCTGCAAGATTAAAGCACGCTTTATCATCATTTGCCAAACAAGAATCTGCATAATACAATCCTGCTTGTTTAAAATCTCTCCTCACACCCAAGCCCTCCTCAAACATCACTCCCAAATTATTACAACCTCTCGCATAGCCTGATTCACAAGAGCGATGATAAAGATTAAGAGCAATATCATAATCTTGCCTCACTCCCAAACCATAATGATAAAGCACACCCAAAGAGCTACACGATTGTGCAAAGCCACCATTACACGCTTTAAAATAATAACTTGCACTTACAGAATAATTTTGACTCACTCCGCTTCCTTGAAAATACAAAGTTCCAAGTGCGTGGCAACCACCCATATCATCACTAGCACAAGCATTTTCATACAGACGCACTGCTCTTTTAAATTCTCCCTCAAGCCACGCCTGATACGCTTTTTGTAGAGGAGTATAGTTTTTTGATTCTCCAAAGCTTACATTTGCGCACAATAAGCTTAAAATTAAAGCTACTCTTGTTATTTGCACTCTCTTACCTCTCATTGCATTCGCCTTTAAACTTTAAATATTCTTTGAATCATTCTAAATAATCTCTATGCTAAAAGCGTTCCTTTTTTGGTAAGATTCTATACAAAAAAGCAAAAAATTAAACTTTAAAAAGAAAAAATGTGTAAAAATGGCACGATTTTTTCTTTAAAAATTTTAATTTTGAGATTTTTAGAGAATCGCTTACAAAGAGGTGTTATGAAACAAATTTACTTAGGAATGCTCTGTATTGCAATAAGCAGCTTTGCGCTAGAATTTGGTTCTATGGGGCAAGTCTCTGCTGGTATAGGTGGAGCAGGGGTTGCACTTAAAGATTCTGCGTGGGGATTATATTATAATCCTGCACTGCTAGGTGCAGATAGACGAGCAAAAGTAGGTTATAGCTTTGGAGCACAAATTAAAGAACAAAATCTTGCGCAGGTTGCAACTATTGATGTGGATAACCTTAATAATCTTCCTACTACACTTAATGAACAGATTATGAGTGGGGGAGGAGCAAGTGTAACTATTGGAGGCACAGCAGTTGATGGTGCACTCGGTGGAGCACTCAATGCGTTAATTCCTAATCCTCAAACTCCCGGGACAATTACAGCAACTGATTTATCAAATCTTCTTACAAGTCTTGATTCTACAACTACTGCTTGCACTACCTTTGCTAATTGTGCTACCACTATTAGTGGTAATATAAACTTAGCAAATAAACTCAAAGATAAACTCATTGAGGCAGCAAATAAAGGTGGTAGCCCATTGATAGGAAATATTATCTCTGGTATTGATGCTAGTAATCTAGGTGATGTGTTAAATGGACTTGACCAAGCAGGCAGCACAGCAGATATTGCTGATAAAATTTTAGAATCCGCAGGGAAACTTACCCTCACAAAAGGTGCAGATTCTGTTATTGATAAGCTTTTAAATGACTTTGGCATTATTAATAGGGCATTGAATAATAATGATGTCAATTTCTCCTCACAAAATGGCTTTGTCTTCCAAATCGCAGGAGATAAAAAGCAAAGGCGTATAGAGAGCGATAAGGTGGGAAATATTGATATACAAGAAGTGGATACAGGACGTGGTGCGGTAGGGCTTGGTGTGTTTGCTTCCGCATTTTCTAATGCCTCTTTGACACTTGATTCAGTTCGTAATCAGCTTATTTTTGACTTGGGAGGTAAATATTATCTCGCAAGTATCAGCGGAGATAGTATTTCTTTAGAATCTGGTAAAACCCAACAAGATTTTGATAATAATTCAATAATGAGTAGCCAAGCACAACATACCCTTAATGCAAATGCTTTAGCCCTTGTAGAAGTCCCACTGGGCTATGGACATACGCTTTTTACGCCTTTAGGAGATATAAATATAGGGATAGCGGGTAAATTTATGCACACAATGAGTTATGGAAAAAATATTAACTTTAGTGTAGGAAATGTGCCAGATGTAGATATTAATAAAAATGACATTACCACAGGTTATGTTTTTGGAGCTGATATAGGGCTACTCTACACACCACGATTTATGAAAAATTTTAATCTCGGACTTGTGGTAAAAAATATCAATAATCCTGTGATTAAGACTCATAATGGGCAAGATTTCACCATTCATCGGCAAGTGCGTGCGGGAGTGAGCTATGAAATGCTGAATTTTTTAACCTTTGCTTTTGATGCTGATATTTTGCCCAATGATACCCTCTCACTCTCAAGTCCGCAAAGTCAATTTCTTGGTGGCGGTGTTATGGCAAATTTTAAATTCATAGATTTAAGGCTAGGAGCTATGCAAGATATACGCTCTAATGCTGGAGAAGGACTTATCCTCACGGGGGGAATAAATCTCTTAGGATTCCTTGATGTGGCAGTGCAATATGGCTTAGGGCAAAATATCACCCTGTATGATACAAATCTCTCTAATTATATGAGTGTGAGAGTCGGAGGGCAATTTAGCTTCTAAGTGCCTGCGTTATTCAATGGCACTATTAAGCATATCTTGGGATTTTTTAAGTGCATTAAATTGTATATCTTTTAATCGATTGCTCTCAATGCTATTTTGTGATGGTGAAATTGACGTGTTGCTGCGTGTCTTAGAATCTCGCAATTCATTGGGCTGCATACCACGAGGCATTTTTACAAAAATATCCTCATAATTCTTTTTCCCTACGCTATGGCGCACATACACTTCACCCGTGTTGGTTGAATAAATATAAGTATCTTTCCCATCAGAAAACATTACCCACTCCCCAGCACACAAACTCATCCCAAATAAACACAAAACTATCGCTACTGCTTTCATATCTGCCCCTTGATTACTTAGAGTCTAAAGTAAATTTAAGTCGCTCATAGAGTGCTAAAATCAGCTCTTTTTTCTCATAAAAACTATTTTTATTTGCTATTAAATAAGCGCTTGATTCCATAATAACCTCATCAATTTTGAGATTATTTTGCTTCATTGTCGCTCCTGTTTCTACAATATCCACAATTGCATCGCTTAAGCCCACAAGTGGTGCAAGTTCTATTGAGCCATAAAGTTTTAAAGCTTCAATAGAAATTGCTTTGTTGGAGAAATATTTGCGTGTAATATGGGGCATTTTGGTGGCAATTTTAAGCTGTGGCTTTTGATAGTCAATGCTTTTGCCCAATTCAGAACCTACCACAACTTTACATTTGCCAATGCCAAGATTTAAAAGCTTGACTACATTTGCTTGTTGCTCCTCAATCACATCTAATCCTACAATTCCTATATCTGCAGCTTGATGAATGACATAAGTTGGCACATCTTGACTACGCACGAGCATAAAAATAAAACCTTGATGCTCCAAAATCAGCTTTCTGTCATCAAAAACAAACTTGCTTCCATATAATCGCTCAAACAATGCTAAACTCTCATTTGCTATACGTCCTTTGGGCAAAGCTACTTTTATCATTTCTCCTCCTTATAAAATCTTGGCTAACTTATTAAATTTGTTTTTCTAAAACTTTTTGCATACCTTTAAACACAAGAGTGTTATCATAAATGGCATTCTCAAAAAAACGCGCGAAAAACTTACCATCACCACCTGTAAAATAAAGTTTTTTGGTGCGCGAAGTATTTTTTATCATTAAAATTACACTTTTAAGCACACCAAAACTAATTGCATCTGCAGTATTTTGAGGCAAAATAGAAAGATTCACACCAGGTTCAATCTCTCTATTTAATACAGGCGAAATATCACTATACATTCTCCTATATGCTTCAAGTCCAGGCATAATATATCCGCCTATATGCACACCCTCTTGCATAACATCTGCAGTAATTGCACTTCCCGCATCAATAATCACTCCATTATCAATCGCCCTACACGCCGCCTTTCTATCCACACCTAAACCTACATATTGCGTTTGCAACTCTATATGTTCATTCACATTTACACAATGTGGGTGAGAAGCAAGCAAACAACGCTCAAAGCGCTCATTTACGCTTATATAATAAATAGGGAGATTCTCTTTTTTTTTCGTAAGTGCATAAGGCTTTTCTTTCCAAATCCTGCCCTTATGATAAAAATGTAAAAAGGTATTACCTATATCACAAAGAAGCATTACTCAAACCTTTTATATACTTTATCATAAAAAAAAGTATCTTGATTGTAAAAAAGGCTTTTCTTCTTGGCAAGATTATTTTTATATATCATAGGAGCAAAATCTTTAAGATTAAGTGCTATCAGATACCCTCCGGATTCAAGTGTATAAAGTGTATTGTTTTTTATTACAATCCCACTTAATACTGCAAAGGGCAAACGCACTTTACGCAATAATTTCAATGTATGGTCAAGCTCTAAAATCTCACCCTCAATGCTTAAAACATATACTTTATTATTAAAAAATAACACATCGCGCAAATCCACATCATATTTAAAGCTCTTATTATCAATAATGGCACTTACACGTTTAGCCGTAGCAGCAAGAATATATTTTTCTTGAGCATATAGATAAATAACATTATTAAAAAACTTATCGCTTATAATGAGAATATCTTTGACGATTTTATTTTGTGCAATGCTATAGATAAGAATCTTTCCTTCTAAATCCGGATAAATCACATATTCAGATGTTATTTTAGGCGAGGCAAGATAAGAGTTTATAGCCAAAACAGAGGGATATTTTTGAGAGAAAATCTCTTTTTGTTTGACAATATCATAATACACAAGAGTATTATCCAAAAGCACCATAGCAAGCTTATTATCCTTAAATGCTGCAGAAAGTATGCATTTATCAAAAGGAAGTACGTGGATAGTGGGCGCATTTTGCGTTGCATCTGACTCTATTACCATAATCTCTTGGCATTGTTTTTGCAATACAAATATATTGTTATGTTGTGTAAGGAATGTGTAACCTTTTTGCACTAAAAGAGGAGTGATACCTTGTGTAAAACTAAGCAAAGTATGGTCTTTAAGCACTGCGCCTTCTCTTGATGCATTTTGTATAGCTGCACTTAATTTACCATTAAAACGCACTTCACCACTGATAATTTGAGGCTCAAAATGCTTTTTAGAACTGCAGCCATTGATAAAAAATCCTATTATCAAGCATACAAAAGCTACAAATATGAATCTCCTTTTTATCACAACTTCCCCTTCTTGTTAAACTTTATTGCCTATGATGATGGCTTATCGCGTAATCCAAAATGTTTTAACATCATAGCTTCTCTATAAAGTGGTGAGCTTTCCGAGATAAGCATAAGCTTTTGATGTGCCTCTTGGGGTTTATGTGCTTGAAAAAGAAGATATGCTTCTTGCAAAATTGCTAAATCTTTAAGGCTTGAACTCGTAGTTTTCTCTAAAGATTCTAGGTTTTGTGCAAGAGCAGCTTGATAAGAATCTTGATTATTTGTTTTTTCTAATAGCGAACTTGCCTTATAAGAAGCAACTTCATATCGCGCAAGAGTGCGCACAAACTCATTTTTTGAATCTATTAAACTTTCATACACGGCTATATCGCCGTGTGCATTACTATAACGATATAAATCATACAAAGCTGGGCTTGATTTTTTTAATGATTGCAAAGCCTCTTTGTCTGTTGCATCTTCAGCAAGTTTAGCATACGCCAAACTTGCTTCTTCTGCACGTTTAGACACCATATAATCATTTATAATCCACCCTATACCAATCCCAAACATACACAATATAAGCAATATAATATATTTGCGATATCTGCGCCATAAAATCTCCAAGCGAAATGCGCTTTCTAAGATTTTCTCATCTTTATTGAATTCGTCTTTTATGTCTTTTAAATCTGTTTTTAAACTCATAGAATCTCCTTTAAGCCAATGGCTTTCCCTGATAGTGTCCTTTGCGTGCAACACCAGAAGAGCCAAATCCTCTCTCTCCACGCACACTCTGCCCTAATTCCTGCACCTCTGTAAATACCGCTTGAGTTACCTCACTCACAACTGCTTGAGCGATTCTATCACCTCTATGAATATGAAAATCTTCATTTGAATGATTGATTAAAACCACTTTAATTTCTCCACGATAATCACTATCAATCGTCCCAGGCGTATTAAGCACACTTACCCCATTATGAAGTGCCAATCCACTTCTTGGACGCACCTGCACTTCAAAGCCAGATTCTATCTCAAAAGCTAATCCTGTGCCTACAAGCCCTCTATCTCTAGCTTTTATTAAAGAATCTTCCACTGCGTGTAAATCAAATCCTGCCGCTTGTGGCGTCTGATAACTCGGTATCACAGCGTGAGAATGAAGTTTTTTAATCTTAATATGTATATGCTTCATCACTCTTTACCCCTCAAATACAATGTCCTTATAAAATACCTCAAGAATCTCAAATTCATTTTCTCCATTAGGCAATGTGATACTCACTTCATCGCCTTCTGATTTACCCATCAGTGCTTTAGCAATAGGCGAAGAAACTGAAATAAGCCCCTTAGAAGGATTACTTTCCATAGAGCCTACAAGCGTATAAACAAATTCTTTATCAGTATCAAGATTAAGAATCTTTACGCTTGAGCCAAAACTTACCTTATTATGTGGCAAACTTGCAGGGTCAATCACTTGCGCATTCGCAAGCATAAGTCCCAATTCATTGATACGTGCTTCAATAAAAGCTTGTTTTTCCCTCGCAGCGTGGTATTCTGCGTTTTCTTTTAAATCCCCGTGGCTACGTGCAATATCAATTTCAACCACAATGCGTGGACGCTCCACTTCTTTGAGATTTTTAAGCTCCGCACAAAGCTTTTCATAGCCATAATTTGTCATTGGTTCTGTTGCCATTTTTCTCCCCACATTTACAATATTTTATAAAACTTATAATTATAGTTAAACTAAAATAAACAAGGGCTAAATACCATACTTTTGTTATGAGATAATATACTGCCTCAAAAATATTAAAGATTCTTGAGCATAGTCTCATAAGCTGCTTTTGTCCCAGGACGCACTTTGCTCATTAAGCTCACTATAATAATAACTATACTTGCACAAACAAACCCCGGCACTATTTCATAAATGCCAAAATAACTTGAAAGAAAATTCTTATACACCACCACTACTACAGCCCCTGTAATCATTCCACAAATTGCTCCTAGTCTCGTCATTTTGCTCCAAAATAAAGAAAAAAGCATAACAGAACCAAAGCTTGCGCCAAAACCAGCCCAAGCATAGGCTACTATATTTAAAATACTTGAATTTTTATCAGTTGATATTAAAAAGGCAACAACTGCAACGAGCAAAACTCCTATTCTTCCAAGCCTCATCACGGTTATTGAACTTGCTTCTTTATTAAAAATTCGTCTGTAAAAATCTTCAGCTATGGTTGAGCTAGATACCAAAAGTTGTGAGCTAGCTGTGCTCATAATAGCCGCAAGTATGGCTGAAAGTAAAATACCAGCCACCCAGGGATTAAATAAAAGCTGACTCATCACAATAAAAATTTTTTCAGGGTCGTGGAGAGTGAGACTAAATTTATGCACATAAGCAATGCCCAAAACCCCTATTAAACAAGAACCGAGTAAGGAAATAATCATCCAAGAGATACCTACAAAGGTTGCTGTAGATATTTCTTTTGTTGAACGAATAGACATAAATCGCACAAGTATATGGGGCTGCCCAAAATATCCTAATCCCCAAGCTAGAGCTGATATAATAGCAAGTGCCGATACTCCTTTTCCCATAGAAAGAGCACTTGGCTTTACTTCGCTCACTATCTGTATAGCTTGCCCAAAGCCACCTAAATGACTTAACATCACTACGGGCACAACTATCAAAGCACACATCATTAAAAGCCCTTGTATCAAATCAGTCCAACAAACCGCTTTGTATCCACCTAAGAAAGTATAAGCCACTATGATAAGAGTGCCTGTGATAAGAGCATATTCATATTTAAGTCCAAAAGTGCTTTCAAAAAGTTTAGCTCCACTTACAAGCCCAGAACTTACATAAAAGGTAAAAAATATTAAAATCACAAACGCGCATACCACGCGCAATATATGCTTATCATCATCAAATCTCGTCTCAAAATAATCAGGTATGGTAATACTATTAGCAATCACACTTGTATAGATTCTTAATCTTTTTGCTACAAAAGTCCAATTTAAAAAAGCTCCTATGGTAAGCCCTATGGCTATATAGCTTTCTATAAAACCACTCACATAAAGTGCACCTGGCAAACCTAATAAAAGCCAACCACTCATATCACTTGCTCCCGCACTCAGAGCGGAAACAACAGGTCCCAAAGAACGACCACCTAAGAAATAATCCTCTGTATTTTTATTTTTCGTAAAAAAATAAAAACCTATAAAAAGCATTAAAGCTGAATAAGCTATAAAGGTGATAACAATTTCTATATTAATTTGCACAACTTCCATATCATTTTCCTTTTTTTATTTTTCCTTACAACCCTATTAAACCACCTAAAGCTTTACATAAAGCAAATAAACAAATTTTAGCTTAAAATCAAAACTTACTTCAAAACTCTTGCCCCTAGATTTCCATATCTGTGATAAGAGATGCTTAAAGATTTTTCATTAAAATAATACAAAAGCTCAAAATGCCCATTAATTAAAGGCTTATCTCGTTTAATAATTTTGGCATTTAAAGCCGCTTGTTGATAAATAGGATTTTGCCTATCTGGCTTGCCATAATAAAAAATGCGTTCAAAATTTGCTATTGTTTTTGAAAATTCAAACTCGTTTTCTTTTTTGGATTCAAACTCAAAAATGCGAAGTTCTTTTTGGATAAAATCAAGATTCTCATTTTTTTCGTAGCTTAAATAAACTCTCACTCCACTTATCTTTCCTGCTATAAGCACAGATAAAATATCACTTAAACTATCATCTGCGCTTATTCTCAAAGCAAGACTTTTGATAGGCGTATAAGAAAATAAATTATCTTCACCTCTAATTTGCACATAATCTTTACTTTGGCTAAATTCATTTTCATAATGGTAAGTATAACTTTTAGCCATTAAAATAGCTTTTTGTAATTCTGCCTTTAAGTGAGAATCTAATTTTAAACTTAGCTCGGCTAAAGTCTTGCTTAATACATTTTCTTTGACATTCATATCAGCCTCATCTTGGCTTATATGTAGAAATTGTGTTACATAATTATAAATTCCAACTTTTCTACCAAAACCTATGGCAGATTTTTTTACTCCTCCAAAAGGCTGACGAAGCACTATTGCTCCTGTGGTTGGCTTATTTATATAGATGTTTCCAGCTTCTATATGAGTATGAAAATACTCCCATTCTCTTTCATCTAAGCTCTCAAGCCCAGCGGTAAGCCCATAACCCGTAGAATTGACTATATCAATGGCTTCTTCTAAATTTTGTGCTTTCATCACACTCAAAATAGGAGCAAAAAGCTCATTTGTATGAGTAAAATCTCCTTTTTTAGTGCCATATTTTATGGCAGGACTCATCAAATGCTCATTTTTATTGATAAACTTAGCCTCTAAAACCCAATGTTCATAAGGAGCAATCTCTTTTAAAGCTTTTTTAACCTTATCACTTGGCTTATCGGCTAAAGCCCCAAGCTTATTTTTAAATTCAAAAGGCGAACCAATAGCCAAAGATGAAGCTGCATCAATAAGACATTTTTTAAACTCCTCATCTTCATACACTTCTTTTTCAAGCACAAGCAAAGAAGTAGCTGAACATTTTTGCCCTGAATTTGAAAAAGCTGAATGAATAATATTTTTCACAGCTTGATCTCTATCTGCCATTTTTGTAACTATGGTTGCATTTTTCCCTCCTGTTTCAGCACTTAGCCACAAAGTAGGATTGGTTTTCAACATAGTATAAGCTGTTTCTTCTCCTCCTGTTAGCACACAAGCTTTGATTTCATCGGTATTTAAAAGGTATTTGGATATATCGCTTCCTTTAGCGGGCAAAAAGATAAGTCTATTTTTGCTGATACCAGCGTCCCAAAAACACTTGCAAATCTCATAACCACTTAATACTGACAAAGATGAAGGCTTATAAATGACTACATTACCGCTTGCAAGCATAGAACTAATACTCCCAACCGAAATACCTATAGGAAAATTCCAAGGTGCTATGACTAAGCCAACGCCTTTTGGACTAAATCTTGTCTTTGGGTTTGTTCTTCTTAATTCCTTTAAAGAATATGGATAAAACTCAAGAAAGTCAATAGCTTCGCTTACTTCAGAATCTAGTTCTAAAAAAGTTTTACCCACTTCAAGAGCAGCTATACCTATTAAATCCCCTCTTCTTTCCCTCATTAATTGAGCAGTGCTACTTAAAATCTCATAGAGATTATCAAAGCTTAGATTCTCATTTGCGCTTAAAGCGACCTTTAAACTTTCTTTTATCTCATTTTCTCCTGCCAAATAAATATGTGCTATGGTTTGGTTATTGATTTTATCTTTTTGTTCTACATTTTTTAATTTCTTGTGCGTGAAGTCAAGCTCGCCAGCAACAGGATAAAGCTTGATGTCTCTTAAATTTTCATATTTAACACGTATTTTTTGCGCCCAAACTCTGTTTTGAGCAAGAATAAAATCTGTATCAGGCTCATTTTTAAAAACTCCGCTTTGATACGAGCTTTGTTCTTTTGGCACATTATTTCTATCTTGGATTCTATGTGTGCTATTATCAAGATTTTTTATACCCTTTAAAGAGGCAAGAAAAAGCTCTTTTTGTACATTCCACGCTTTATCTCCTACCTTAAGCCCAAAAAAGTGTCTCATAAAATTATCTTCACTTGTATTTTCATCAAGCCTTCTTACAAGATAAGCTATAGCATTGTTAAAATGAGATTCATCACAAACTGGGGCATAAAGGATAAGTTGATGTATTTTACTTAACTCCAAAGAACACTGCATACTCATACCCTCAAGCTGCTCAAAAGTAAAACTATCTAGTGCATTTGCTCTTTTTATCCTTATATAAGCATAAGCTATTTCAAAAATATTATGACTTGCTATACCAATATGAATAAACTTATAATTATCATCCTCTAAAACAAAATCGAGCATTTTATTATAATTACTATCTGTATCTATCTTTTTATCAAAAGTGGGCATTGCCCAACCTCTTTGAGAAGCAATAAGCGCCTCGGATTCCATATTTGCGCCTTTAACAAAGCGGATTTTAATGGGTTTCATTCCTTTTAAAACTCTTTCTTTAGAAAAAGCATACAGCTTTTTAAGATATTCATAAGAATCTGGCAAATATGCTTGAAGCACTATACCTGCCTTTATATCAAATTGAGCAATACTTTCCATAAAAGCAGCCACTGTAAGCTCTAAATCTCTAAATTCTTCCATATCAAGATTGATAAACTTAGGCTGATTCTGTCTTTGCTCTTCTTCTAAAGCTAAAGCATAAAGATTCTCAAGCCTCTTTACTATTTCTGCTTTTGAATAATCAAAATCTATGATATTAATTTGAGAAAAAATTGTAGTAATTTTTATAGAAATATAGGTAATATAATTGCTTTTTATAGCTTCTTCATATTTTTTTATGCGATATTTGCTCTCAATTTCACCCAAAACCTCTTCACCTATAAGATTAACATTTAAGATAATATTGCTCTGATTTTTTCTCGCTAAAATATGAGATGTTAATTGCGCCTCATTGGCATCTAAAACCATACTTTTAGTGTCATTTCTTAAATGTCGTATAAAAAATGGCACACTTAAATGTGGAGTGAATTTTCCAAAATGTAAAAATGCAAAAAGCAAAAATTTCTCAAAAGCACTAAAAAAATCAGGTATGCCATATTTATTTAAAGAATATTCTATAAATTCAAAACTTGTCTTGGCTTCTTTTGAACGAAAAGAGCGATCAAGCAATTCAATAAGCATAACCTTAGCTTTAGGGTCATTTAAAAGTTTTTGCATCTTAAAATGAAAGGCTTTCTCTCTTGATCTTATGCTCGTATTAATTTTTTCTTGCAAATCTGCGGCAAAATCAAGGCTTTCTTGGATAATTTCTTGCATTTGTTTTTCCATAATAAATAATTTAATTTTTTAATCAATTTGAGTAACAATAATAATTTTAAAAGAGCTTTAGATTATACTTGCTCAAGGTTAATACTCCTTCATCTTTTCTAACCTTAAGATTCATAATTGCAACACAAAATAGGCTTTCTCATTTTCGTAATATATTTTAAAATATAAATATAAAATTTAAAAAGTAAAATATTTTTTTAATATAACTGATATATATCAAGTATCTAAAATGAAAATCAAGGATAAGATTCGTTCAATCATTTGGATTCTCCAAATGTAAGCGAAATTTTAAGGAGGCTTTATGACAAGCAAAATACAAGGTAAAAAGCCCACACTTTCACGCCGAGACTTTATTAAAAGTGCAGCAGCAGCTTCGGCAGCAGCAAGTGTCGGGCTAAGTATCCCAAGCGTAATGAGTGCAGAAGCACAAAATGCGCAAAAGCTGTGGAAATGGGATAAATCAGTATGTAGATTCTGTGGAACAGGTTGTGGCATTATGGTGGCTACACAAAAAGATAGTGCGGGACAAGCTAAAATTGTAGCAATTAAAGGCGATCCGGAAGCACCAGTGAATCGTGGCTTAAATTGTATTAAAGGATATTTTTGCGCCAAAATTATGTATGGAGCAGATAGGCTTACAACACCTCTTTTGCGTGTCAATAGTAATGGAGAATTTGATAAAAAAGGTAAATTTGCTCCTGTAAGCTGGAAAAGAGCTTTTGATGAAATGGAAAAACAATTCAAAAAGGCTTACAATGAGCTTGGACCCACAGGTATAGCAGTTTTTGGCTCTGGACAATACACAATTCAAGAGGGTTATGCTGCTGTAAAACTTGTTAAAGGCGGATTCAGAAGCAATAATATTGACCCAAATGCACGACATTGTATGGCAAGTGCGGTTGTTGGCTTTATGGAAACTTTTGGTATTGATGAGCCTGCTGGGTGTTATGATGACATTGAACTTACAGATACAATCGTTACCTGGGGTGCAAATATGGCTGAAATGCACCCTGTGCTTTGGAGTCGTGTAACCGATAGAAAATTAAGCAGCAGTAATGTAAAAGTGATTAATCTCTCTACTTATACGAATCGCACTTCGGATTTAGCAGATATTGAGATTATCTTTAAACCACATACTGATTTAGCAATTTGGAATTTTCTTGCACGCGAGATTATCAATCGTAATGCTGTAGATGAAGCATTTGTAAAAGAAAATTGCGTTTTTAGCACAGGTTTTGTTAATATCGGTTATGGTATGAGAAATAATCCTCAACACCCTAAATTCAAACCTGAAGAAAGAAATATAGTTGCTAAAGAAGTATCAAAAATAGTAAGCAATGATGAGGGTATCACACTGCAATATTTAGGCATCAAAGCAGGTGAAGAAATGAAAATGGATAAAGCTGGTGCAGCAGGAAATCACTGGGGCATTAGTTTTGAAGATTTCAAAAAAGGCTTAGAGCCTTACACACTTGATTTTGTAGCTAATCTTGCTAAGGGTAATCCTGATGAAAGTATAGAATCTTTCAAGCAAAAGCTTCAAAGTTTAGCAGATTATTATATTGATAAAAATCGCAAAATTGTAAGCTTTTGGACTATGGGTATGAATCAGCACCAAAGAGGCACTTGGGTAAATGAACAAAGTTATATGGTCCATATGCTTCTTGGCAAACAAGCTAAACCCGGCAGTGGTGCGTTTTCACTTACAGGACAGCCTAGCGCGTGCGGCACTGCTCGTGAAGTGGGAACATTCTCACATAGACTTCCAGCAGATATGGTAGTAGCAAATCCAAAACATCGTGAGATTACAGAAAAAATATGGAATCTCCCCTCTGGCACACTCAATAGCAAAATCGGTGCACCCTATTTGAAGATTATGCGTGATTTAGAAGATGGTAATATCAAATGGGCGTGGGTGCAAGTAAATAATCCTTGGCAAAATACAGCCAATGCTAATCACTGGATTGCTGCAGCAAGAGAACAAGATAACTTTATCGTTGTAAGCGAGTGTTATCCAGGCATAAGTGCCAAAGTGGCAGATTTAATTTTGCCAACAGCAATGATTTATGAAAAATGGGGTGCATATGGTAACGCTGAAAGACGCACTCAACATTGGAAGCAACAAGTTGTAGCACCCGGTGAGGCTATGCCCGATATTTGGCAAATGGCTGAATTTGCAAAACGTTTTAAACTAAGCGAAGTATGGAGCAAAGGATATGAAGCCCTTGATATTAAACCGGTTTTAGAATCTGCCAAAGCTATGGGCTATACAGAAGAAGATACGCTCTTTGATGTGCTTTTTGCCAACAAAAATGCAAAAAACTTTAGTGCACAAGACGCTCTACTTAAAAATGAGTTTAATACCGAAGTATTGGGCGATTCTCGGAATGTTGAAGATGGCAATGGAGAAGCATTTAAAGGATATGGGTTTTTTATCCAAAAATATCTTTGGGAAGAATATCGTCAATTTGGACTAGGACACGCTCACGATTTAGCTGATTTTGATACTTATCATCGCGTAAGAGGCTTGCGTTGGCCTGTTGTAAATGGTAAAGAAACACAATGGAGATTTAATGCAAAATATGACTTCTATGCGCAAAAACTTGGTAATGGTAAAGCATTTGCATTCTACGGCAATAAGGGCAAAGATATGCCTGCTGGCTCACTTAATGCTCCAAGCGAAGAAAAAGTTAGTATTGATAACAAAGCAAAAATCTTCCTTCGTCCTTATATGGACCCCTGTGAGATGCCCGATAAAGAATATCCTATGTGGCTTTGCACTGGGCGTGTATTAGAACATTGGCACTCTGGCACGATGACTATGCGTGTGCCTGAACTTTATCGTGCTGTGCCTGAAGCACTCTGCTATATGCACCCTGATGATGCTAGTGCTCAAAATTTAGAGCAAAATCAAGTGGTATGGGTAGAATCTAGAAGAGGTAAAGTCAAAGCAAAACTTGATTTACGCGGACGAAACCGCCCACCAAAGGGGCTTATTTACGTGCCTTGGTTTGATGAAAATGTATTTATCAATAAAGTTTGCCTTGATGCAACTTGTCCAATTTCAAAGCAAACAGACTTTAAAAAGTGCGCTGTGAAAGTGTATAAAGCATAAGGATAAAATGTGTCAGACGAAACACTCAAGCCATCAAACCCCCAAAGACGCGAAGTGCTGCTTAAAATAGGGCAAAATGCAGGTTTTGCTTTATTGGGGGCACTTATATGGGGTGCGTATGTTAATGTCGCTAAAGCTGGAAATGCTAATATTTTGCGCCCCCCTGGTGCGAGCAAAAATGATGCTGATTTTGTTGCAAGCTGCATTAAATGTGGTCTTTGTGTGGAATCTTGTCCATTTTATACGCTCAAACTTGCTACGCCAAATGATGATACCACTCTTGGCACACCATTTTTTGAAGCTCGCAAAGTGCCTTGCTATATGTGTAAAGATATTCCTTGTGCAGCAGCGTGTCCCACTGATGCACTTGATTTAAAACGTCTTTACAAACCCAAAAAACACGAAGAAGATGGGCAAAGCTATACTCAAGCAGATATTAATAATGCCACAATGGGTATAGCTATCGTGGATTCTAAACATTGTGTAGCTTATGCAGGCATACAATGTGATGCTTGCTATCGTGCGTGTCCGCTTATTGACAAAGCCATTAAGCTTGAATATAAACGTAACGAACGCACTGGAAAGCACGGATTCTTATTACCTGTAGTAGATAGTGATTATTGCACAGGTTGTGGTATGTGTGAAAAAGCGTGTGTAACGGAGCTTCCCACAATCATTGTGTTGCCTCGTAGTGTTGCATTAGGTAAAATGGGAACAAACTATATCAAAGGTTGGGATAAAACTGATGAAAACAGACTTTTTGAACTCAAAGAGCAAAAAAACATCAAGTCTAAAAAACCTAGCCATAGCGATAGTTTAGAGTATCTCAACAATTCACTTGGAGAGATATAATGAAGTTTGCAAAAATAAAATATCTGCTTCTTAGGCGTTTATCTCAATTTGTAATTCTTGCACTTTTTATAATGGGGAATTATTCTATTGCGACACTTAAAAATGTGCAAAACAAAGAAGAATTGGGTGTTTTTGGTGGCAATATAGAATCTCTAATAGGAGATTCTAGCTCTGTGGTGGCAAAGCAACCAAGCATACTAAGCTCTATCGTGCAAGGAAATTTAAGTCATTCAAGCTGGTTTGGTGGCGCTTTTAATCTCACAGACCCTTTAAGTGTAATGCAAATTTTTCTTGCAGGTGGTGGATTAGCATTTGATGTATTGCTCGGAACTTTGCTTGTAGTGCTGATTTATGGCATATTTTTAGGGAGGGCTTATTGTGCTTTTGTTTGTCCTATTAATCTTATAACAGATTTTGCAAACTTCTTACGTGCAAAGCTAGGATTAAATTATGCTCAACGTAAGCTCTTTCTTTCGCGTTCTACACGATTTGTAATCTTAGGGCTAGGCTTAAGTTTAAGCGCAATATTTGGTGTAGCTGCCTTTGAACTTATTAGCCCTATCTCTATGGTGCATCGTGGTGTAGTTTTTGGTATGGGTTTTGGCATTTTTGCCATAGTGGCTGTGTTTTGCTTTGATTTATTTGTACTTAAAAATGGTTTTTGTGGGCACATTTGTCCGCTTGGGGCAATGTATTCACTCATTGGGAAATTTGCACTTTTACGCGTTCATCATACACTTTCACATTGCACAAAATGTATGAAATGTGTGCAAATTTGCCCTGAGCCTGAAGTCCTAAAACCTATTGGCAAACAAGGAGGCGCATTAAAAACAATGACTTGTTTGCGCTGTGGGAGATGTATTGAGGTGTGCGATGATAACGCACTGAATTTTAGTATTTTAAATTTTACACACAAGGAGAAAAGATGAAAAAATACGCTCAAAGTTTAATAATTGGGTTACTTGGATTGGCATTTTTCGCGTGTTCAGATTCTACGGAATCTAAAAGTGATAATGTGTCTAAAGAGATACAAGGTGAAATGTTTAAAGATAGTGAAATTGGCTTAAGAAAAGTGGATTTGCAAGATGAAAAAGATGTCAAATTACTTCAATATGCATATCCTAATGCTTCTGCAGGCGAGAGCACACTTATTGAACGCTCATTTGAAAATGCTCCACCTATGATTTCTCACAGCATAGAAGGTATGCTACCTATCACAAAAGATGATAATCAATGTCTTACTTGCCACGACCCTGCAGTTGCAGCAGATGTAGGTGCTATAGCCGTTCCTGCTTCGCATACTTATGATTTGCGCACAAATAAAAATTTAGGCGAAGTCTCTCACGCACGATTTAATTGTGTGTTATGTCATACTCCACAGGCAAATGTAGCACCAGCTATTGCCAATACTTTTTCACCTGCTTTCCGCACTCAAGAAGGCAAAAAATCATCAAATCTTCTTGATGTTCTTAATGAGGGCGTAAATTAAGGTTAAATAAAGTGGATTCTCTACAAAGATGCATACGAAAGTTTAGCACACAAAGACTATTGTGCTGGCTTTTGTGTTTTTTTGCTTTATGTTTGCCCCTGTGCGCAAAAGCTCTTGTAATTGAGAGTAAAAATGCACAAATTATTCATACAAATGGCATTATCACGCATATCAGCACCTTTGGGGAACACATTTTTGTAGGTAATGCAATAGGTGAAATTGATGTGTTTAAGCTTGATAATTCGCAAAAAGCACACAAAATTTATAGTTTAACTTTGCCACTCATTGAAGATTATTTTGGAAATACTCACGCACCACGTGTATTTGACATTACTACTTTTGATGGCAAGACACTTTTTGTTCTTAGCGAGGCTTCTCGCGGTGCAAAAGAAATCCTTAAGCTCTCTGCTACACAATCCCCTCAAGTAATTTATAATACCCACACTGCACCAAAACGCATTATCGCTTTCGAAGACAATAAGCTTGTTGTAGGGTTTTTAAGTAATGAGATTGGGCTCTTTGATATTAAAAGTGCTCAATTTGTGTATATAACTCACCCAAGCCTTGCTGGATTTTCTGATTTATGTGTGAATGCGCCTTTTATCTTTAGCACTGATGAATCTGGTATTGTAAATGTGATTGAGAGTTCAAATGGCAAAGTGCTTTCACGCCTTGATAAAATAAACAAAGACAATAACTACCAAATTGCCTCTGCAGGTGATAAGATTCTAACCGCAAGTGTGGATAGGCAGATGGGAATCTACACCTTTCAATCAAGCCCTAAAGCAAAATTTACCCTTACAAATGCTACGAGCATTAAGAGCACATTTCTTATTTATGCAGTGGGTATCTCGCCTGATGCTATGTGGGCAGCTTTTAGCAAGAATGAACAAAATGATATTAGCATTATTCATCTTGCCACACAAAAAGAGTATTTCATACTCAAAGGTTCTACATCACTTATTAATAGTCTTATTTTTTATGATAAAAATACACTCATTTCAGGCAATGATGATAAAACATTTATCATTTGGAAACTGCCAAAATCTAAGGAGAAATAATGAATATCTCAAGTATCGTTGTGAAAACTACTCAAGAAAGTTTTGAATCTGTAAAAAATGCTATTAAAGAAATACAGGGTTGTGAAATATATATTGAAGACAAAGCTACAAATCAGCTTATTGTCGTTATAGAATCTCAAAACACCGAAGAAGAAGTAGCTATTAACAAACATATAGAATCTATGGCGGGAGTAATGAGCGCAAATATGCACTATGCCTATCAAGAAGATGAGATTAACGCACAACTTAAATCCATAGATGGTGGTATAAGCAAGTTTCTCAATAATGATTCTATCCCTGCTGAAAATATTGCTTACTCTGGTTCTATAGCACATCTTATGGGGAAAAAGCGCAAATAAATATTTTTTTATTTCATTTACATAACAGAGGTTTTAATTCTTATGATTCTATAGTCCCTTTTGTATCCATAAACTTAGTGATGCAACCCGCTCTCATATATTATATATTGGAATCTTTGAGCTATCATTTGAGCGCGTTGCAATATCAGCGAAATATGCTCCTCTTTTGCATATA
The DNA here is from genome assembly GCF_000762925.2 of Helicobacter sp. MIT 03-1614. Lineage (NCBI taxonomy): Bacteria > Pseudomonadati > Campylobacterota > Epsilonproteobacteria > Campylobacterales > Helicobacteraceae > Helicobacter > Helicobacter sp. MIT 03-1614. The sequence goes on along the minus strand of NZ_JRMS02000009.1, from coordinate 46,583 downwards.
CTGCCCTTAAGCTTTCTTCAAATAAATTAAGCCACACATTAAAAAGCTCGCGTGGAAAAGGTGGTAAATCAAGGTGAGCTTTGAGAGGCTGCCCATTATAATCACCACTATTTAAAAGCATTCCTTGCCAAAAATTTGCAATCTTTGCTTTATGCACTTCCCACACCTCATCACTTGTGCCAATTTTTGTATTAAAAATATCGCCTAAACCACTTTTATCCGCACGCACTTTGGCGTAAAAAATATCCATAAGTTTATTTATAGAATCTACATTAATTTCTTCAAAAGTCATTGTCTCCTCCTAAGAATTTTGTATATAAACGCTATTTTTGCTCATACCACAAATAAAGTCAAGCACTAAAACAATGGAGTAAAATCACATTACTATAATGCCTTTTTACCAAGCACGCCATAACGATATTCATACATAATCACCCCTATTACAACCACACTTGAACACACAAGAGAAAGCGGATAAGAAAACCACACGCCAAAAACACCATAATAATAAGACAAAACAAAAAGTAAAATACTCACAAAAATGAGATTATAAGAGAGCGTGATAAGAAAAGAGCTTTTTGGACGTTGGATTGATTGGAAAAATATTGCACTCACAATATTAAATCCTAAAAATATATAGCCTATAAAATACACTTTCATTGCTTCAAGGGTTGGCTCTAAAATCATTTCTTGCCCACTTTTTAAAAAAAGTTTGACGAGCATAGAATCTATACTCATAAATACTGCATAAACTAAAATGCCTAAAGCAGTAGCAAAGCCCACTCCAAAAGCATAAATTCCCCTCACTCGCTTCATCTCTCCAGCTCCATAGTTATAGCTTGCTACAGGCTGCACACCTTGGGCGCAAGAGAGTAAAATCGTAAAGCACACTACACCCACATACATCACGATACTATAAATAGCAAGATAGCTCACTTTCATCTCTTCGCTATCAGCTAAAGTCTTCAATGTGTGATTAAACATAATCATTACAAATGCTACACTAAGTTCAGAAATGCTTTGAGGCACACCATTTTTTGCGGAAGCAAACACAGCATTGAGTGAAAAACGCCATACAAAATAAATGCGCCCTATTTTACGCACAAAATGGCTTAAAAGTATCATCATACCTAATCCGTGTCCCATAGCAGTAGCAAGAGCAGAGCCAAACATACCAAGCTCTAACACAAATAAAAAAATATAATTTAATACAATATTTGATGCAGAGCCAATAATCATCGCCATCATTGCCAAAATCGGGCGCTTATCATTAATCACAAAAATATCAAGCAAAGGGTGAAGTACCATAATCACAGCACTCAAAAAAATCACTTGCAAATACTCCACCACATAGGGCAGCACTAACTCATTTGCCCCAAGTGCAAGAGCAACTTTTTCTACACAGAAAAAAAGAATTACGCCGATAATGACAGAAAAGAGGGTTGCAAAATAAAATACCGAGCTAAACATTAATCTTGCGCGGTTATCTTGTCCTTTACCCAAAAAATACGAAGCAATAGAAGCTGCCCCTAAGCCAAAGAGTAATTCAAAAGCAATGAGAGCGGGAAATACAGGCCAACATAGCCCAATAGCAGCAAGTGCATTTTCACCAAGCTTTTTTCCCACAAAAATACCATCAATGGTTGAATAAGTTGAAAGTGCAAGCATTGCACATAAATTAGGAATAAAAAAATAAAAAAAGAGTTTGTAGATAGAATCTTTACGCATATCTACTTTATCATTTACGCTTACTGCACTCATTACTCTTTCCTATTTATTGATGTTTGAAACGCTCTATTGCTCTTTGATAATCCTGTGGAGTGTCAATTCCGACACTTTGAGTTTGCACTACTGCCATTGCAATAGTTTTACCCTGATAAAGTGCGCGAAGCTGCTCGAGTTTTTCTATCTCCTCTAAAGGGCTTTTTGGTAACGAACAAAATTCTTGCAAACTTTTTGCGCTAAATCCATAAAGCCCCAAGTGCCCCAAGTATGGATAAGTTTTCAATTCCTCACTCTGTCCATCTCGGCAAAATGGAATAGGAGAGCGTGAAAAATAAATTGCTTCATTGTGTGCATTAAGCACAACTTTAACAAGATTAGAATCTGCTATATCGGATTCGCAAATAATTTTAGCTAAACTACCCATAAATGGCGTATGTTTTTTCATCAAATCTTGCAAAGTGCGTATCACAGAGATTTCCAAAAATGGCTCATCAGCTTGAATATTAAGAATAACCTCATTATCGCTCAATCCGAGTTTTTTACTTGCCTCTGCACATCTATCTGTGCCGCTACTATGACTTTTAGCTGTCATTACACAAGGAATCTTATGTGTTTTACATACAGATGCTATTTGTTCATCATCACACGCCACCACAACAGAATCTACCTGCTGTGCATTAAGTGCTGTGCGCACGACCATAGGCAACCCACCTATATCACATAATACTTTTTTTGGGAATCGTGTAGATTCTAATCTTGCAGGGATAATAATCATTGTTTCTCCTTAATCTTTTACTTTAACGGCATTTTATCGCGTTTTATCTACCAATGTTTATATATTCATTAAGCAAAATCCCTAAAGATCTTACCTACATCTACACCTCTTATCACTTTTTGGGCGCATTTATCATAAATACCTTGCGCTCCATTTATTAAATCATCACTTGATATGCCGTGGCTTATAGAGATTTTTGCTTCCAAATACGCACTTAAATTATCAAATACTTTAAGAAACTCCCCATATATGCCATTGTATTCATTTTGATTGAATTTATCCATTAGTTCTTCACCACTTGTAGCATTATGAGGAAAATGCTCAATAATATAGCGATTAGCAAACTCATTTTGCGTAAAATAAATAATATCTTCTGCGATATTAGGTGGCACAATCGCTAGAATTTTCTTTTTTACAGCTTCTTCTTCAATCTCTTTAATAAGTCTATCAAGCCCTTTTACACTGCGTTTAATAGGCGAAATAATATCGCGTGTGAGTATTTCTGGTAAATCGTGAAATAATCCACACAAAAAATGATTAATCCGCATTTTCTCACAACAGCCTATGTCAAAACTCACCAAATACGCGCTTAAAGCTACAATAAGTGTATGCCCTAAGACTGAAGTAGCTGGGATCCTAGGTGTTTGACTCCAACGTTTTTGGAATCTAAGCTGCCCAAACATAGCAACAAGCTCACGCACATTCTCATAAAGCATAATCTGCTGCATACCTGCAAGATGATAATGCTCTTCAACTTGTTTATTGATGATATTTCGGATATTTTGCACATCATACATAAAAGGATTAAAATGATAAATAATATCAAACTCCCATTTAGACGCATAATAATGGGAAGCTTTAAGAATCTGTCGCTCCAAGCTGTCTTTTGAACCAAGCAAATATTCCCCCATAGAAGAGAAAAACTCATAGTCTTTCAAATCACATTCCAAACATTCACACACAAATTTAACGAGTTCTTTATTATGCGTCTCTCTTAGCTTGTGAAATACAGGTGGTTTAATATCTGTCAAAACAATGCGCTCAAAAAATTCAAAACAAAATTGTAATATTAAAGATTCCCAATCCACACTTTTACCGAGATTCTCCTCATATTTTGCCAAAATATAAGCAATGACAATTTTATGCGCTTGCTTATCAAGCTCCACAAATTCTACTGGTGTAGCTTGGTCATTCCAACGGCGAATACTTGCAGCAACAAAAATCCTCTTTAATAATCCCGCACTCAAACGAGGGGCTTTAATTTTAGATGTATATGACATTATCCCTCCCTTAAGACACCAAGTCTTAGAAATGACTCATAAATCTATGATTGTAGCCGATTTTGCCTTAAGAAAATATGGTATTAAAAATGCTTAAAACATAAGCAAGAGAACAAAATATCAAAGGATAGAATATGAAATATATCAGTATTGTTATATACATTGCCTTTTCAATAGGTATATTGAGTGCGTGTAGTGCAAAACAAAAAAAGCCTATAGGTAATTTTCAAAGTGTAGAATGTCGCACGATTTGCAATAATAATCAATGCACACAGCAGTGTATTAGCGCAAGTGGAGATTATTATAAAAAATAATCTCTATGCACTTACATCTGTTTTCATCATTACATAATCTCATTTTTAAACGCTTTATTTATGTCTATGATGCAGGATTCTTTGGACTTATTTATGCCATTAAGGCAATGATTGCAATTTGTATTAGTGGAACGATATGCTACACTCTTCTTGGCGGACAAGTGCTTATTTGGTCTGTAATGATGGGAATGTATGTATTTTTCCTCAACGGCTTTAGAAGCAATAAAGATATGGATTGGAAATATCTTGTGCTTTTTGTTGCCTTTGTATGCGCGCTTATACCTATTTTTGGCATATGGGAAGAAAGCCTTTGGCTTATAATCCCTTCTATGATTCTTGCCTTTGGGATTGGGATAAGCGAAGTATATGATAGCGATTTGCCAAAAGTGCTCACTCTTGCACTCATTAGCGCGCTTGTAGCAAATATTTATGCGGGCTCTCACCCAGAAATCTCATTATGGCAGTGTGTAGTTGCGGCTTTTATCGGCGGAAGTGTGAGCATAGGCATACGGCTTTTTATTTCTTTTGGACAATATGGTAAGTTTATTCAAACACAATTTGTTGCTATGCTCTTTGAACTTTCAATGATGAGTGAGAATCTTGGCACAAAAGATTATGATACAATCAAAACTCAAACACTCAATCACATCTCTTTGCTTAAGTCTAAGCTTACCTCTGCCTCTGCTAAAATCAAAGATGCTCATCTTATCAAAAACCATAAACGTGCACTTTTTTATCTCTATAAACTTGAAAGTGTATGCTATGTGCTTGATTTAATGAATTATTATTTTTTACATCATCACTCTACTTTGCTTATTCAAGCACAAGAAGAAATGACAAGCAATCTTTATGAACTCTCACATATTTTTTATGGCAAAAAGCCCTCTATTACAAAAAAATCCCTCCTCAATGCTATGGAACATAATGCGGATTCAGAATGGATTAACGCTCTTAAAATATTTTATTCCAAAATAGAATCTTTTACGCGACTTTCTTCTTTACAATCTCAAGCTTTTGTTGAAAATACTACTCCAAAAACTCTAAAGATTATGCGCGATGCTCTTGCGCATAATCCCTATCCACTGCTTTATGGTATCCGATATGCAGGAGCAATCGGACTTGCTATGTTTTTTGCACAATTTTTTCAGATTAATCACGGCGCGTGGATTGCACTTGGGGTAGTTACAATGATGCACCCAAACATCGGCACTATTAAGACATTGGGCAAAGATTCTATACTTGGAAGTCTCATTGGGTTATTGCTTGGTGTGAGCTTAGTATTTATAGCTTGGGATTCTCCTTTGTTGTATATCATCTTTGTGCTCAATCTTTTTTTAGTTATTTATTTTAAAACTTATCCTTTTGTGCTATGGTCTTTGGTGCTTATGCTTGAATTTGTATTAATGTTTGCCCTTGTGGATAATAATTTCATTGAACTTATCGCCTATCGCTTTAGTGATATTTTACTTGGATTCTTATTTGCCTTTTTTATCTCTAAAATACTCTATCCACGATATAGTGCTGATGATTTGCTACCCCAAATAAAGCTTTGTCTTGAACATTTTGCCACACTCACTTTAGACTTAGAACAATCTCAAAGTAAAGTGCTTGAAGGGCAAAATAAACTTGTGCGAAGCCTTGATGAGCTCTCCTTGCTTATCACGCAAAGTCAAAATGACAAAAAACTTTACTCACCTCATACCTTAAAGCTTTTTGATGAACTTATGCGGGATTTTTATCAACTTAAAGAATCTCTTATTATGCTTTGTGAAAGGGTAATAGATAGAGAAAAAAAGCTTGAGACACTTTTAAACAATGACTTAAAAGCCCTTCGTGTGCGTTATGAAATGCTTTGTGCAATGATAGAATCTCAGCCTTATTATTTCAAAACAGATGAAGATGAGCGATTCTTGCTTAAAGATGAATCTATCTATCCTATTGTGCGTGAGATTTTTGAACTACAAAATCGCGTTTATAACTTCTTGCACACCACACTTGGTAAATAAGGTGTTTTGAGATTTAAGCAAACCTAATCTACAATACATTTTTTAATTTTTATATTAAAATAAAAGGTTAAGAATGAAAAAAGCATTAATCACAGGTGTTACAGGGCAAGATGGAGCGTATTTGAGTGAATTTTTACTCAATAAAGGTTACGAAGTTCACGGCATTAAAAGGCGTAGCTCACTTTTTAACACCGATAGAATCGATCATCTCTTTGATGGACATCATAATAAGAAAATTCCATTTTACTTGCATTTTGGCGATATGACAGATTCTATGAATCTCACGCGTTTGATTGCAGAAGTCCAACCTGATGAAATCTATAATCTCGCCGCGCAAAGCCACGTAGCTGTAAGCTTTGAAACACCCGAATATACTGCAAATGCCGATGGAATAGGCACGCTTAGAATCTTAGAAGCAGTAAAATTCTTAAATCTTATTGACAAAACGCGCATTTATCAGGCTTCTACCTCTGAACTCTTTGGCAAGGTGCAAGAGATTCCTCAAAGCGAGAGCACGCCCTTTTATCCCCGCTCTCCTTATGCAGTGGCGAAAATGTATGCGTATTGGATTACGGTGAATTATAGAGAAGCCTATAATATGTTTGCGTGTAATGGAATTTTGTTTAATCACGAAAGCCCCGTGCGAGGTGAAACCTTTGTAACGCGTAAAATTACACGCGCAGCTTCTAAAATTGCGCTCAATCTACAAGATAAGCTCTATCTTGGCAATTTAGACGCTAAACGCGATTGGGGACACGCAAAGGATTATGTCAAAATGATGTGGTTAATTTTACAACACGAAAAGGCAGAGGATTGGGTGATTGCCACAGGGAAAACGACACAAGTTAGAGACTTTGTGCGTTTAGCATTTGCCTATTGTGGTATCACATTAGCATTTCAAGGAAGTGGCGCAGATGAAAAAGGCGTTGTAAGTGCATTAGATTCTGCTAAAGCAGCAAGTCTTGGATTAAATTTAGAGCATCTTAAAATCGGACAAGAAGTTGTTGCGGTAGATAAGCGATATTTTCGCCCCACAGAAGTAGATTTACTCCTTGGCGACCCAAGCAAAGCTGAAAAAGAGTTAGGCTGGAATCGTGAATTTGACTTGAAAGATTTAGTCAATGATATGATGGAGAGCGATTTAAAACTAATGCGCAAAGATGTGTATCTCAAAGAAGGTGGATACAAAATTATGCGGTATTTTGAATAATGAAGATTTTAATCACAGGCGGAAGCGGAATGGTGGGGCGCAATCTCTTAGAGAAATCCCAAAGTCTCTCTTATGAGATTCTCTTACCCACAAGAGCGCAAATGGATTTACTCTCACTTTCAAGCATACAGAGATTCTTAAAAGACAATAAGCCTGATTGTATTGTGCATTGCGCCGGGCTTGTGGGAGGTATCGCTGCAAACATCGCAAAACCTGTTGAGTTTCTATCAGAAAATGCCTATATAGGGCTAAATCTCATCAATGAAAGTGTGAAAACAGGTATCAAGAAGTTTTTAAATCTCGCAAGCTCTTGTATGTATCCACGCAATGCGCCAAATCCTCTCAAAGAAGAATATATTTTAACAGGGGAGTTAGAACCAACAAATGAGGGTTATGCCCTAGCTAAGATTCTTGCTACAAGAATGTGCGAATACATCACGAGAACGCAAAATGGCTATTTATATAAAACTGCGATTCCGTGCAATCTCTATGGCAAGTATGATAAGTTTGAACCCACAAGGGCGCATTTAATCCCCGCCGTGATTGCAAAAATCCATAATGCTAAGCAACAAAATTTAAGAGAAGTAGAGATTTGGGGCGATGGAAGTGCAAGGAGAGAATTTATGTATGCGGAAGATTTAGCAGATTTTGTCTTTTATGCACTAGAAAAATTTGAAAAAATGCCACAAAACCTCAATGTCGGCTTAGGATATGATTATAACATCAATGAATATTATCAAACTATCGCTAAAATAATTGGATACGAGGGAGAGTTTTGCCACAATATACAAAAACCTAGCGGAATGCAGCAAAAACTCATTGACAATACGCGCTTAAAAGCATTTGGTTGGAATCCAAAAACAACACTTGAGAGTGGAATCCAAAAAACCTATGAATATTTTTTAACACAACAAGGAAAGGAATAAAATGCAAAATTATCCATTAGCCTCATCAACTTGGGATAATAAAGAGTTAGATGCTATACAAGGAGTTGTGAAAAATGGTATTTTCACAATGGGTGAGAAAGTGGCAGAGTGTGAGAGAGATTTTGCAGCATTTATAGGCTCAAAATACGCAGTAATGACAAGCTCGGGCTCTACGGCAAATCTCATCGCCACTGCTGCACTTTTTTATACCAAAAATCCTAAACTTAAAAGGGGCGATGAAGTCATTGTTCCTGCAGTTTCTTGGAGCACGACTTATTATCCTCTGTATCAATATGGGTTGAAGCTAAAATTTGTAGATATAAACTTGCATACGCTTAATTATGATTTGGGAGCTTTAAAAGAGGCAATCAGTGAGCAAACAAAGATGATAATGTGTGTGAATCTGCTAGGGAATCCTAATGATTTTAGCACAATCTTTAAACTCATTGAGGGCAAGAATATCATTGTTTTAGAAGATAATTGCGAGTCTATGGGGGCGGAATTTGAGGGCAAACAAGCAGGGACATTTGGTGTTATGGGGACATTCTCAACCTTTTATTCTCATCATATTGCAACAATGGAAGGCGGATTTGTCATAACAGATGATGAAGAGCTTTATCATATTTTACTCTGCTTGAGGGCACACGGCTGGACAAGGAATTTACCCAAAGACAATTTAGTTGCACCCAAAAGTGAGGATTGGTTTAGCGAATCTTTTCGCTTTATCTTACCCGGATATAATGTGCGTCCAGTGGAAATGAGCGGGGCTATTGGCATAGAGCAGATTAAAAAATTGCCACATTTTTTAAAACATCGCAGAGAAAATGCAAAAATATTCCAAAAGTATTTTGCAAATCACCCCGATTTTATTATTCAAAAGGAAATAGGTTCTAGCTCTTGGTTTGGATTCTCTCTTATAATCAAGCCAGATTCTGCACTCACAAGAAAAGAAGTGATACAAAAGCTAGAGGCAAACAATATTGAATACCGCCCGATTGTTACGGGAGATTTCACACAAAATGAAGTAATGAAATATTTTGATTATGAAATTTTTGGTGAGCTAAAAAATGCGAAAATTTTGCATAAAAATGGATTTTTTATAGGAAATCACCATATTAATGTAGAACCTTACATTTTGCATTTAGCAGAGAGTATCGGGGGGGGGGCATTAAATAGATTCCTCTCCTTTGTTGCCTTTTATACTGCTTTTGTTTGTATCTTTTTGCCCCATTCTCATTTTGCAAAAGCCCAAATAAAAATCCTTATAGCTTGCTTATTGCATATTTATATATGCGCTTACTTTAATCAATCTAAACCCACGCTCTTAATCTACACAATTTTAAAGGAAGCAAATGCAAAAAGATTCTAAAATCTATGTTGCAGGGCATAGAGGACTTGTGGGGAGTGCAATTTATAAAGAACTTCAAAATCAAGGTTATACTAATTTACTGATTAAAACCCATAAAGAGCTAGATTTGACACAATCAGAGTGTGTGAGTGCATTTTTTGCCAAAGAGCAGCCTGAATATGTATTTTTATGTGCGGCAAAAGTGGGTGGGATTCTAGCAAATAACACTTATAGAGCGGAATTTATTTATGAAAATCTTGCCATTCAAAATAATATTATCCACAATGCGTATATAAGTGGTGTGAAAAAAATGCTTTTTCTTGGCTCAACTTGCATTTATCCCAAAAATGCCCCGCAACCCATTTCTGAAGATTCTTTACTCACAAGTGAGCTAGAATACACTAATGAGCCTTATGCGATTGCCAAAATTGCAGGACTTAAAATGTGCGAATCTTATAATCTCCAATATGGCACAAATTTTATTTGCGCAATGCCAACAAATCTTTATGGAATCAATGATAATTTTGATTTAGAAAATTCTCACGTTCTGCCTGCATTACTTAGAAAAATACATCTTGCTAAACTTTATCATCAAAATAAGCAAGATGAAATCTTGCGAGACTTTAAAATGCGAAATTTTGAGGAAGCTAAAAATTATCTCCACCACTTTGGAATCCAACCTAATTCTGTGGAAATTTGGGGTAGCGGGAATCCTAGAAGAGAATTTTTATATGCCGATGATATGGCAAACGCGTGCGTGTTTATTATGCAAAATCTTAATTTTCAAGATTTATATACAAAAGATTCTACACAAATCCGCAATACGCAGATTAATATCGGCACAGGCGAGGATATTTCTATCAAAGATTTAGCGTATTTAATCAAAGAGATTGTGGGCTTTAAAGGGGAGATTTGCTTTGATACTAGCAAACCCGATGGCACAATGCGCAAATTAAGCGATGTAAGCAAAATCCACTCTTTGGGTTGGAAACATACATATTCGCTCAAAGAAGGAATTTTAAAGACATATCAAAAAGTCTTTAAATAATTTAGCTCATTTTATTTTTAAGCCATTGACTTAACCTTGCAATATAACTCCAAAAAAGCGGAATAAAAAATATTGCTATAAATGTTGCCGCCATCATTCCGCCAATAACACCTGTGCCAATAGCGTGTCTTGCTGCACTTCCCGCTCCTGTGCTTAAAACTAAAGGAAGCACACCTATGCTAAAAGCAAGTGAAGTCATAATGATAGGACGGAATCTTAATTTTGCAGCACCTATGGCAGATTCCATAATGCCCTTACCCTCTTTTTCGTGTAAATGCTGGGCAAACTCAACGATTAAAATTGCATTTTTAGCACTTAAGGCAATCAGCATAACTAATCCAATATTAAAATATATATCATTATCAAGTCCGCGCAATGTTGTCGCTACTACTGCACCAAAAACAGCAAATGGCACAGCACTTAACACAGAGAGCGGCATAAGCCATCGCTCATATTGGGCACAAAGAATCAAAAATACAAAGATAAGCCCAAATATAAATGCAATCTCGCCTGTGCCACTCGCATTTTTCTCTTGATAACTTGTGCCTGAATAAGCAATAGTATAACCTTCTGGCAACACTTCTTTTACTAATTGCTCAATCACACGCAACGCATCACCACTTGAATACCCCTCACTCTCATTAGGATTGCCAACAATTTTTGCACTTGTAAAGAGATTAAATCTATCTACAATATCTGGTCCAATAACACGCTCAAAATGCACAAGCGCACTAATAGGGATTAAATCGCCATTGCCTGATTTCACAAAAATGCGACTTAAATCTTCTGGAGATTCTCTAAACTCACTTTGTGCTTGAACATTTACTTGATAAGTTTTGCCATAGAGATTAAAATCATTAACATAATACTGCCCAAAAGTGCTTTGCATAGTGGTAAATACATCATCAATATTGACATTACTTGCCTTTGCACGCTCCCTATCAAGGGTAAGATGATATTGTGGGATATTTGCACTAAAAAGACTTCGCACGCCAACAAGCTCTTTACGCTTATTAGCTTCCATCACAAGAAGATTTGCGTATTTTTCTAAGTCTTTAATACTTCCACCATTTCTATCTTGTATATAAATCTCAAAGCCGCCCACCGTGGATAAGCCCATAATCGCTGGTGGGGTAGTTACAAGGGAAAAGGCATCAAGACTAGCATTAAATACGCCCATCATCTTTTTAGCCATCTCAAAAGAACTCTCATTTCGCTCACTCCAATTTTTAAGCGTTACAAAAATCACTGCCCCAGAAGAGCGTGCTGCACTTGCAAGCATATCAAAGCCTGAAATTAAAAAACTATAATCCACATTTGGATTTTGCTCTAAAATAGCCAAAGCTTTTTTACCCTCTGTAGTGGTGCGAGAAAGTGAAGCTGCGGGTGGCAGCTGAATAAAACTTATCATACTTCCTTTATCTTCACTTGGCACAAGAGAACTCGGTAATCGTGAAAATAACCCCCAAGTAACCACAATAATTGCCACAAAACAAAGTAAAAGAGCTGAGCCTCGCCTTAATGCTCTTCCTATTTGCATACCAAATTTATGCGTAAGCCAATCAAAAAAATCATTGAATCTCTTTACAATATAAAATGGTTTTGGTTCTTTTGCCTTAAGGATAGATACACAGAGTGCGGGAGTAAGTGTTAGGGCTACAAAGCCAGAAATGACAACTGAAATAACAATAGTAATGGCAAACTGCTTATAAATAGCCCCACTAAAGCCACCAATAAACGCCACAGGAATAAACACCGAGCAAAGCACAAGCACGATAGCCACTACCGGTCCTTGAATTTCACCCATAGCTTTAAGGGTAGCCTCTTTTACCGAATATTTTTCGCCATTTGCCTTTTTTTCAGTATGCAAGATTCTCTCTACATTTTCTATCACAATAATCGCATCATCAACAACAATCCCAATAGCTAAAATAAGCCCAAAAAGTGTGAGGAGATTAATTGAAAATCCAAGCGCATACATTCCTGCAAATGTGCCAATAATTGATACGGGAATAGCAATTACAGGGATAATAGTTGCGCGGAAATTTTGCAAGAAAAAATACATAATAATGACTACAAGCACGATAGCTTCAATAAAAGTTTTTCTTACCTCTTTAATAGAAATTTTCACAAAATCAGTTGTATTATAAACATTTTTATAATGTAGCCCTTCGGGAAAATTTTGTGAGAGCTCTTTCATTTTTTTCTCTACATTATCTGCGACATCAAGTGCATTTGCTCCGGGTTGCAGGGCAATACCAAATGCTGCGGCATCTTTGCCATTAAATAATGGGCTTACGCTATAATCTTTTGCTCCAAGCTCTATTTTTGCCACATCTTTAAGACGCAAAGCTGAACCATCATTATTTGAGCGGATAATGATATTTCCAAACTCCTCTGCGCTTACAAATCGCCCTTGTGTTGTTACAGAATAAGTAAAGGCAATATCACTGCGCACTGGTTCTTTACCAAATGAGCCTACTGCAAATTGTGAGTTTTGTTCGGCAATGACTTTTGCCACTTCTGAAGGCGTGAGATTATTTTGTGAGAGTTTATCAATATCAAGCCAGATTCTCATTGAGTAATCTCTTGTTCCAAAAGGAGTTACATCACCTACTCCGGGCACACGTTTAAGCTCATTAATAACATTTAAAATACCATAGTTTGCTACAAAAGTTGCAGTATAGGCAGGATTATCTGAATACATCGCATATACTCCAAGCATAGTAGAAGATCTTTTACGCGTAGTAATCCCCACTCTTTGCACTTCTGTTGGTAATTGGGCAAGAGCTGCTTGAACGCGATTACTTACATTGACTAATGCCATATCTGCATTTGTATCATTACTAAAAAATACACTCAGATTCATTACACCACTTGAAGTTGAAGAAGATTTCATATAGAGCATACCCTCTACCCCATTAATACTATCTTCTATAATACTTGCTACCGTATTTGCCATCACTTCTGCACTTGCACCACTATAAGTAGCCTGCACCATAATTTCATTTGGCACTACTTGTGGATATTCCTCTATGGGTAAAACAAACATTGAAATACAACCCACAAGTGTAATGACGATTGAGAGCACCATTGCAAAAATAGGACGATTAATACAGAATCTTGACATAGCTTCTCCTTATTTTTGCTCTTGTTTTTTATCTTGCATCTTGTTTTGATTTTCTTGCGCACCCCCTTGAACATTTGTGGCTTTTTTGGAATCTACTCCTATTGGGCTAAGTGGCACGCCTTCACGAATTTTTGAAAGTTGGTTTAATACAAGAGTATCACCATTTGACAATCCGCTTGCAATAAGCACTTGATTATTTCGCAGATTCTGTCCGAGAATAACACGTGCAATTTTCGCCTTGCCTTCTTTAATAATATAGACATAGCTGCCTTGAGAATCTTGTAAAAGCGCACTTTGAGGAATAGTGATAGCATTTTGAGCTTCAAAACCCTTTAAGCGCACTCTCACAAATTCATTAGGTAGGAGTTTATGTTCTTCATTATCTACAATTGAACGCGCTTTAACTGTGGAAGTCTGGGCATCAAGCACACTATCAACAAAATCAAGTTTGCCTAATTTGTCATATACTTTGCCATTACCAAGCACAAATTCAACCTGAATACGCGCATTTTCTAATCCACGCATCAAATAATAATCTGTATTAGGAATGGCAAACTCTGCGTAAATTGGGCTTAATTGCGTAATGGTCGTAAGCACTTCTTGTCCATTTGCACCTACAAGATTCCCTACATCATAGCTACGCATACCAATTCTACCGCTAATAGTCGCCACTACATCAGTATAGCCTAAATCAATTTTTACATCATCAAGTGCAGCTTGTGTGCTTGCCACATTTGCTTGAGCAGAAAGAAAGTTTGAGCGCGAAGTATCATATTGGTCAATCGTATAAACACCCTGTTTATAAAGTTTTTCCACACGTTTCCAATCGCGATTTGCCTTGATAAAATTTGCCTCTGCAGATTGCCATTGTGCTTTAGCCTGATTCACTTTTGCAATATAACGTGCAGGGTCAATCTTAAAGAGTAATTGCCCTTCTTGAACAATATCACCTTCTTTAAAATTCTTTGAAAGCAGCACACCTTGCACTCGTGCATATACACCTACACTTTGGATACTTTTTAATCTTGCAGCATATTCAAAACTCAAGCTTACATTTTGATGAGCAATATTTAAAGTTTCCACTTTAAGACTTGGGATTTCTTTACCTTGCTTATCAGAATCTGAACAAGCCATAAAGCCTAACATAAGGCTAAAAGCTATACTTCCAAAAATGATATTATAAAAACGCATTAAAATTCCTTTCTATTTATGAAATTGAGCGATTGTATCGTTTTTTTTTTTTTTGCAATATGCAATCATAAGCCTTGTTTGTGAAATCAAAATGAACTATATAAAGTAAAATCCCCTATCGGCATTTAAGTAAATCTAAATAAACCTAATATGTGATGATTCCAAAATATATGTAATAATTTACACCTTAAATATTTTAGAATCTTATAAGCAAGTATGAGGATTGTTCCTTATTGCCTTGTGCTTAAAATTATGCAAAATCTTTTAAAAGCAACTCTTGTGTATTCATTACACTTACGCCTTTATCAAGCACTACTTGAGCAATATCTTGCGCCTCTTTAAGAGAGTGCATTTTTGCCGTGCCACATTGATAAATATTAAGCTCGGGTATGTCTTTTTCATCACAAATACGCAATACATCTCGCATACTTGATTCCCACGCTTCTTTTACATCATATTCATTTGGTGCACCTACCACACTCATATAAAACCCTGTGCGACAGCCCATAGGCGAAATGTCAATAATTTCCACACGCGTGTTATTTAAATGCTCTCGCATAAAACCTGCAATCAAATGTTCCATTGTGTGAATACCTTTTTCACTTAATAGCTCACAATTTGGGCGCGTAAAACGCAAATCAAATACACTAATTGTATCGCCTTTTGGTGTTTGCATAGTCTTTGCAAGACGCACTGCAGGAGCTGGCATTTTTGTATGATCAACCTTAAAACTATCAAGTAATGGCATAAGAGCCTCCTTACATTATTTTAATTGATATTTTAACATCAACAAAACAATAATTTCATAACACAAAAGGGATAAGTAATACAGCATATCTTAACATCTTCCCAAAAGCAATACCAAGTATGCTTAAAATCTGCGAATAACGAATAATACCAAGCACAAGTGCAAATATATCTCCTACAAAAGGCATAAAAACTAAAAACGCATATATAAAACCATAAACTCGCACACGCGGAGCAAGGATAGCTATTTTATCTTTTGCTTTGGGGAAAAATCTTGTAATAAAAGGCTCTCCGCCATAATATGCTAAATAATAAGTGCTTAAGCTCCCAAGTGTATTGCCTACACTTGCGATAATCCACACTTTTAAAGGTTCAAATCCAAATGCCACAAACCCTATGACAAAAGCTTCAGATCCAAGTGGATAAAGTGTGCTTGCTATAAAACATATAAAAAATAAGCCGACTAAACCATATTCATAATATTCAACCATAATTTTAGCTTATGAGTTATAGAATCTATGAAGATTCTATAAATTATGCTTTTTGTGTCAAAAAATCACGAATATTTTGTGCTACAAGTGTGAGCAATCGCTCTCTTGACTTATCATAAGCCCACGCAACGTGAGGAGTAATAAGAAGTTTATCAGCAATTGTTTTATCCAAAAATGGGTGATTTGCCTCCATAGGCTCACTCTCAAGCACATCAGTAGCAAAATACATCAATTTACTTTTTAATATTTGGGCTATATCTTTTTCATTTACAATCCCGCCTCGCCCCACATTAATAAGCACTGCCTCATCTTTAAGCAAAGGCAAATTTGTGCGATTAATGAGATTTTTTGTCTTATCATTAAGCGGCGCGTGAATAGAAATAATATCACTTTGGGAGAGAATCTCATTTAATTCCTTGCGTGTAAAAGCACTTTGTGTATTTTTACCGCTTGTGGAATAATAACTCACCTTTGCTCCAAAGCTTTGAGCAAGTCTCGCTACACGCTGTCCTATACTCCCAAAACCAATAATACCCCATTGCAGATTCTCAATTTCTCTTAATCCACCATTAATATGAACAAAAATTTTACTCCTAGCCCACGCTCCACTCTTACAATATTCATCATAATAATGCAATCTCGCTAAAAGATTTAATGCCATACTTAAAGTATGTTGAGCTACAGAAGTGGTAGAATATCCTGCTACATTTTTTACTTCAATCCCTCTTTTTGCTGCATAGTCTAAATCAACATTATTCATACCTGTGGCAGTAATGCAAATCAATTTGACATCAGGCAATGCGCTCAATACACTCTCATCAAGCACTACTTTATTTGTAATAAGAATCTCCGCTCCCAAAGAACGCTCTATACGCTCATTTGGCAAGGTAAAACCATAGCTTACTACCTCTCCTAATGATTTTATCTCGCTCAAATCACACGCACCTAAAGTATCTGCATCAAGTATAACCATCTTCATCACTTGTCCTTTATTTAGATTTTAAGATATAATAACATTTCATTTTTGAATAAGGCGCAAAATATGCAAAAAAATGCAAGAGTTGTGAAAATATTACTAGATTCACTCCCATTTATTAGAATCTTTCGCGGGCAAATCATTGTTATTAAATATGGCGGTGCAGCTCAAATCAATCCACAGCTCAAAGAAAAATTTGCCCTTGATATTGTCATAATGTATATGCTTGGCTTAAAGCCTGTAATTATACACGGCGGAGGAAAACGCATTAATGAAATGCTTGATATTATGGGCATAGAAAGTGAATTTTATAATGGTTATCGCATAACAAGTGCTGAATGTATGCGCGTGGTAGAAATGGTGCTAAGTGGAGAGATTAATAAAGAATTAACTGCTTTTTTGAATTTTCACGGCGCAAAAGCTGTGGGTATGAGCGGCAAAGATGCACATTTACTTCAAGCAAAAGCAAAAGATAATGGTGCTCTTGGTTATACCGGTGAGATTACAGCAGTCAATCCTAGTTTTTTGCTCAATGTTATTAATGATGGTTTTGTGCCAATTATTGCGCCTATTGCTACAGGAGAGGGTGCGGGACATTTGGGCTATAATATTAATGCTGATATTGCTGCGTGTCATATAGCCAAAGCCTTGAGTGCAAAAAAAATTATTTTTCTTAGCGATATTGCAGGTGTGCTAGATAGCAACAAAGAACCTATTTCTTCGCTTACCCCCTCTGATATAAAACAACTTCAAAAACAAGGTGTAATTAATGGCGGTATGATACCTAAACTTGAAGCGTGTGTAGATTGTGTGCAAAATGGTGTAGAAAAAGCTCATATTATTGATGGACGCATAGAGCATTCGCTTTTATTAGAACTTTTTACCACGCAAGGTATAGGCACAGAAATTTACAATGGACAGGATAAATGACACTCCAATCTTATAAATATAGCTTTTTAGAGCGATTATGGCTCAAACTTGAAGCACATTCGGCAGATAAAAATACAGAAAATATTGTGATGATTTTACCTGTGCTCCTTTTTATGCAGAAAAAAGAACTTGAAACGCGTCTTGATACGCTACCACAGATTCTAGAACATTATCTCAAACCTCATCTGATTCAGCGCGTTTTTAGCCATATTGTCATCAAACTCCAAAAATACACGCAAGATGAAGAGCTTTTTATGCAAGAACGACAGGAAGCCTTTGAATGCCTCTCGCAAAATATTCAGCTTTACACGCTTGTTATTGATATGTTTGATAATCAAGAAGATAATCATAACTTTGAACTTATTAAACAAGTGGTGCGCAAAAAATTTGATGAAGATTATGAATTAAATCAAGAGAATCTACGTTTGCTTGCTTATCAAGAAAAATATTCACAAGAAAACACATCTTCATCTTAACATTAGGAGTTTTATATGTTTGAACTATTCCCTATCAGAATGCGAGAAAAACTTATCAAGAAGTTGCAATATTCACTTGGCATAGGCTCTGGATCTTTTGTAAATGACAGCGGGGAGGAAAAAGTAATAAAAATTGCTTCCTCTACTTTTACCTCACAAAATGCACCTTTATATATTTTTGATGTAGGGGCGAATGTCGGTAAATACACAAGTTTATGTTTGAAGCATTTAAATGGGGGGGGGGGCAAGTAACACTCAAATTCATTGTTTCGAACCTTCTCAACATACTTTCAACATACTCCAAAACACACATTCTAACAATCCCATTGTCCATCTCAATAACTGCGGTTTAGGTGCAAATGAGCAAACAATGACTCTTTATTCTGATGGACCAGCTTCAGGACTAGCAAGCCTCACTAAAAGGCGACTTACCCATCATAATATTGATTTTTCTCAAAGTGAGCAAGTGCGTATCATAACGCTTGATAATTATTGTGCCAATGCTCATATTCCACACATTCATCTTTTGAAAGTTGATGTTGAGGGACACGAACTTGATGTGTTTAATGGTGCTTTAGGTATGTTTGAAGATGATAAAATTGATATGGTTACTTTCGAATTTGGTGGGTGCAATATTGACACACGCACTTACTTTCAAGACTTTTGGTATTTTTTCAAAACCTATAATATGAATATTTATAGAATCTTGCCTAATCAACGTCTCTATCATATTACTTCATATAACGAATCTCGTGAGCAATTTGATACCACAAATTATGTAGCTATCAGCACAAAATATGGAATTTTTAAGTAAGGTCTAAATTTGGTTGTTTCAATTTGGGGCGGACTTGGCAATCAAATGTTTGGCTATGCTTTTGCAAAAGCATTAGAACACTTTACAAAACGAACATTTTGTGCGACTTGGCAAATCTTATTATGAGAGGGAATTTGCTACTTTAAAACAATATATCCCAAATGCACATTTGTTTATATTTAGCAACGACATTCCCTATTGTAAATCTCATTTTACTAAGAAAGCCGCTTCAGATGAACATATATCTACACAAGGACTTGAGTTTAGTTTTATAGAAAGTAATGATGAGGGTAAGGCTGCGCAAGAAATGGAACTTATGCGTTCTTGCGAAAATGCTATCATTGCTAATTCCACATTTAGTTGGTGGGCAGCATACCTCATAGAGAATCCACACAAAATAGTCATTGCGCCAAGTGTATTCTTTACTAAAGCAAACCCTCTACACCAAACCTCACTCATTTTGCCACGAGAATGGGTAACCTTATAGTATTAGCGTTTCAAATTGAGTGCTTCTTTAATCAAATCATCGCCAGTAGTAAAAGCTCTCGCATTCATTGAATATCCACGTTGCATTACAATAAGCTCTGTTAAGGCATTTCCTACATCAACATTGCTTGTTTCAAGATGTTTATAGAGTACAGAGCCATATTTGAGGTTTAAGCCCTCCCAACCCAAAATTGGACGCCCACTAATTGTATTTGCATTGCCATTAACGACCATTTCTGTCATTTCAAAGAGATTTCCACCTACTTTTCTAAGCCCTTGGTCATTGACAAAAGCTGCAATCCCTATACGTCCCATAGGTTCATATGCACCATTATCAAAAGCTAAGAAAATAATTCCATCTTTATCAATACGCACATCACGCAAATGCCCTTCAGTTCGCCCATCTTGGTCTTTACCCAAAATTGCAGAATCTCTATATACAAAATTAGAGCTTTTAGAATCTTTTGTCCCTGCAATATTATACTGCACACTCTTATCTCCAAATGCAAGTTCTACAGGCTCAGCTACAGGATTCCCATCAGCATCAAATTCAATAGTATGTACTACATAATCAGGACTTACCATAATTTCCCCGTGTTGGTCAAACACAGCCGAATGCACCTCCCATTGCTCTCTTGTGGGGGGTGAAGATTCAGGATTGCCTGAAGAGAGCATATAATAACGACTTTGCACAAGAAATTTCTTGCCACTTTCATCATAAATCTCAACATTAGTTTGATAACTTGGCATTTGGATAAAATCGCTATGAAAACTATCACCATATATTTGCTGCCACCCGACATTATCAAGTTTTGGGTCACTTGAGCCACTATCTACTATTTTACGATATAAGCGCCCATCATAATTGACAATATCGCCGACTTGATAAGTTGTATCTTTAGCATAGTTTGAAGGAAGATTAGATTCGGCATTCCCTAGCTCTTCCCAATTTCCTTCATTAATAGGATTATTTCCCGCTTGATTAATACGGCGGTAAATTTTGCCCTCACTTGCCACTATATCTCCCTCAAGATAAGTTGTATTATCATTCCATTCAGGGAGTGCTCCGGTATCAAGAATGCGCCAATTATCGCTATCTACAAAAGGATCTTCACTTTTTCCCAACTCGCCTGTGCGCATAAATACTGCACCTTTATACTGCACAATAGCATTCTTTTCATACGCCTTATTTGGATTAAAATTTACACCTACACCGCTATTAAAATGGTCATTTTTGCCTTTAAAGCCTAATTTTTCAAATAAACTTCCCCCGATTTCAATATCAAGATTCTTATAAGAATTATTGCGTATTTCTAAACTCACTTTTTCGCCTACTTTGCCATCTGGAGTTCTGCTGACTTCCAAATCTAAGCCTGCTTTATCACGAAGTAGATTCTTTAAATCATTTAATGTATGAAATTCTCCTTCTTCTGCCCCACCTTCCCCATATTTAAAGATTAAGTTTTCTTTCTTACCTTCTTTATTGATAGTAATGCGCACTTCTTTATAAGTTGAAGCATTAAGTGGCATATCATCTGCAGCAAAGGCATTTACATCTGTATTCATAAAACGTTCAACATCAAACTCGCCTTCTTTATCTTTAAAAAATGCCACTGCTGAAATTGCATTCTCATTTTTATTCAGATTAGTGCTTACATCAAGCTTTGTGGTAAGCACAGGACGATAATAGAGGTTTTGAGGAATATGCATAGGAGTGAGTTTGCCAGAAGAAAGGGCTTCAAAGTCTTTTTCTTCATCTTTATTTGAAGTATAAATACCATCTTCTATCTTGCCTAAATCCACTCCATACATATAATATCCACTTGTATTAACAATATAGCCCTCGCCATCACGTAGAAATGAACCATCACGCGTAAAATAATTTTTTTGCTTTTTCTCATAGCCATCATCTTTAATTTCAAATGAGCCACTTTTTTGCTCACCTACAATGAACCAGCCTTTGCCCTCATAAGCGACATTAAACTCACCATCAGTTGCCTTATAGCTTCCACTACGTGTAGAAATAGCATTGCTTGATTTGGTTGCACCATAATTCATATCATTATTAATAGGAGAATCTGCATTTAAAAAATCCATATTATTAGCAAAAAGCGTTTCAAATTGCGGTATATTCTCTCTATAACCAATTGTATTGACATTGGCAATATTATTTGAGATAGAATCTAATCCGAATTGATGCGTTTTTATGCCGCTATAAGAATTAACAAGCGTCCCATTCATAGTGTATGTTCCTTGTTGTAGAACTCAATAGCACTCTCAAGAGGCAATATCATATCACCCATTCTTAACATTGGCGAGCCTTTATCAAATATAATACTTTGCACTTCGCCCCTACCTACACGAGCAGTGTGATATTGTTTTGTATGCTCATCAAGATTATATTCTGCCCGAATATTATATACGCCATCATCAACTTGCCGCCCCTGATTATCAAGACTATCCCAAGTAAATTCTAAATAACCATTTTGGTTTGCTCTATCTTTAAGAGAAATGCTTTTTATCATTTCATTATTACTATTAAAAATATATACCATCGGGTCGCCCTTTTGTGCATCTATCTTTTGGTCAAAATAAATAGAAAATTTCACTCCCTTACCTTTTTGAACATTAACACCAAATACATCAGTTTCTGCTATTTTACCTATCATAGAAACAGAATTAAGTGCATTGAGTTGGGCAGTAGCAACATTTGATTTCGCACTCTCTTGCATACCAAGATTAAGTGCTTCAAGAGATTGTTTCATTTGTTCTTGAAACTCTTTAAGCTCTTTATTCGTCTCTTGTGTGCTTTTCATCGCTTCTGCAACTTCTACCATCGTCTTTTTATTTTGCTCTTGCATTTCCACTTGTGTAAGCTGGGCAGTTTGTGTGATAATTTTATCTGTCTCCATAGGCGCAGTAGGATCTTGGTTTTTAAGCTGTTCTAAAAATAATCTCATAAAAGCATCATTGTCAAGCTCATTGATATTGCGCACTTTTTCTTTTTCTTTGGCTATTTTTGCCGCGCTGCCTGTAACTTCTGCTAAATCAATCGCCATTATTCGCTCCGTTTATAAAATCTACGCATATTTGGGAAGAGTGATATTCATCACATTTATCTCGCCCATTTGGGAATCCTCTAAGCTATTTTTGTTCCCTTCTTGATTGTGTTCATTTGATTGGGAAGCGTTCTGTTCAGATTGTTTTCCGCCACCACCACCGCTATTTGCACTAAAGCTCAAATCCACATTATCAAATCCCACTTGTGCAAGATTGTTTTTAAAATCTGCTTGATTTTGCAAAAATAATCCCACTGCTGTAGCATTTGAAACCACTTGGATATGCAAATCTTTACCTTTTTTGGTAATTGTAAGCTCTAAAGTGCCAAGATTTTGTGGGTGCAGCTCCATAGAAAATTTTGTAAGAGGCGGTTTATAATTAAGCACCTCTTCGCGCAAAGTTTGTGCAAAATTTCTCATACTCTCTCGCGCCAAAGCGGAACGATATAGAATCTGTGTGCGTTGATTTTCCCTCACATTATTCATCTCCACACTCTGTTTGCTTAATGTAGATTTTGTTTTAGATTCTGGATTTTCTTCGCTTTCTTTAGCTTTTGTTTGTTTTTTCTTACTCTTTGTAGTAGCTAAAATCTCCTCAAAAGTATGCGACTCTTGTTCATTGGATATTTGAGCCTCATCTGCTCCAAGTTGTGATATATTCTCAACTTTAGAGCGCGTTTCTTCTATTTGCATAGCACTTTTTGGGGCATTATTTTCATTTACTACTACACTCTTTTTCTCTTTTTTATTCTCCTTATGCACCTCTTTTTTGTTTTCATTATTTTTTTCCTGCTTTCTCTCTTGGAAGCTAGCTAAAGTGCTCAAGTTCTCCAATAGGACATTAGGGTTATTTTTTGCACTCTGCGTATTATTTGATGATATTTTAGCAGAGTGTTTTTGCACACTCCCTTGTAGCTGTGGTGCAAGATTCTCTTCAGCTTTAAGATTTTTTGCCTCATCAATTATTTTGGATTCTATAATGTTTTTAGGCTCTTTAATAACCTCCCCTTTAGCCATTACAAAAGATTCTGTTTTGGTCGTATCTTGGGAAATATCCACTTCTTTTTTTATTTTATTATTCTTTGCATTCTTTTTTAATGAACCCTTCTGTGCATCCTCACTGATAAGTGCATTCTCATTTACATTATTTTTATTTTTTGTAGCCTTAGTTTTTTTTGTTTTTTTAGGTTTATTTGGCTTATCTTCACTTATGAGAATCTCGTGTGTCTCTTGGGTTTGTAACTGCACAGATTGCATATTTTCGCCTTGCACTTTAAGTAACTTTTCTTTAGTGCTTTGTTGAGATAAAATAACAGAATCACCAGATTGTATCTGTGCTTTTGGTGCTATTTCTATTGCTTTGCGAAGAAGGTTTTCCTCCTCTATTTCCCCCTTAGCCAATCTGGGGTCTATCCTTTAAGAAAAATGCACCCGTGCCCTCATCATCTGACTTCTTAGTCGGATATTCATTTGATATTTTGCTTGTGATATTTTTAGGTTTTTTTACGCCGCGCTGCACAATCGCGATTCTATCAACATTATTTTCATATTCATACGAAATGCTTTCTTTTGCCGAAGCTGGAATACTTTTGGGCTTAGATTCTCTTACTTCTTGGGCAATCTCTTGTGTCTGCGTAGAGGGATTCTCTGCATTTTGTAGTGTTATTTTGCCTGGATTAAGCCCCTTAGATTTAGCAAGAGATTCTACATCACCTAGCGTCTTAGGATCTTGTGTTGTGTCTCTTTGTGCTTTTTGGGGTTGAGGCAAAGTCGTTGAGCGTGGAAGCTTTTGAGCAAGTGTATTTTGGTTTTTATTTTCTGCTTTTGCTTCTTTTTTATCACTAAAAACTTTAGGAGATGAAGTTGCGCCTGCACTAAGAGGTGCACTTAAAGCCTCTAGGAGTGGGTTATCTTGCGGTTTAACTTCTTTAGATGACTTAGCAATTTTTTCTTGCAAACCAATTTTTGATTCCTCACTGACATTTTCTTTATCTTTAAAATCAAAAGGTGTATTTGCACTTTTATTCACAGCAGCATTTTTGGTAGTAGCACTTTGAGTAGGTAATTTGCTTGATTTGACATTTGCATTATTTTTACCCTTAGAATCTGCTTTAGATTCTTTAATAGAAGTTTGAGCTTCTTTATTTTGTGCCTCTTTAGCTTGAGATTCTTTTACTTGCTTTGCAAGGATATTTTCAAATTTATTTTCTAATTTAGTTATTTCTGCTGATGGAGAATTTGGACGTTTCTCTAAAATAGAATCTGGCTTATTTAAAATGGCATTTTGCATTGCATCTAACATATTACACTCCTTAAGCAATTAATTATGTGAAATGATAAGCAAAATATATTCCAAAATGAGTTATGTTTTAATAAATAAAATATAAAAATTAAGGAAAAAATGAGTAAAAAAAGCAAATAAAACAATGGGGGGTATTAACATTATGTATTTTATCTCAACAAAGCCAAAGTGCGCAAAAAAGTGGATTTAAAATTTATAGTGATATAATGCAGATTTTGCCCTTTGCAATGATGGCTTATAGTTATAGTATAGAAAAATATTTTAATTATCTCATCATTCTGTGCTTAATGCCTTCATAAGTCAGTTTAGAATCTTGTGTGTGCTGCATAAATACCCCATTGACACTCTGGTTTTCTTGTGTGGGGAGAATGGCTAGAATCTTACCCGGGTGCGTTAAGTCTGTCCTTTGATAAAACATCTCTACAAATTTCGCAATACTTACTTTTATATTGCCAAGACTTGGGTCTGCGAGATATACAAATTGCTCATCTTTGCCCTTATAAACGCTAAAATGCTCCATATCACGCACATTTACATATATAATCACAGGAGCTTTAAGTGTAGAGAGTGCGTCTAAATCCAAAGCCAAACCCACTGCCTTAAATCCCTTATTTTGGGCAAACAAAGCCAAATCCGAAAATGAAAAACTCACACTCTCTCTTAATTGTTCATTCGTCTCTATCTCCTCTTTTTTATTAATATCTATACCTTTATTAAGGAGCAAAAAATCTAAAATATCTTTTTCGCTTATATTTTGGTTGTAATAATAAGTCAAAATCGTAGAGAGAGAAGCGCTCCCACAGCTATAATCATACTGCTGTTTAGTTAAATTTCTATCTTTAATCTCACTCCAAGAGGCAATAGGCTTTTGTGCATACAAAGAATTATTATGGATATGCACATCAGCAAGGCAAATGCCCCACAAGATAAGCAAAATGCAAAGAACACGCATTAGATTCTATATGAAAGCGATACATTAATCGCATTACTTGAGAAATTATGCGTATCCATTCGCTCTACATCGGCAAAGAGAATGAGTTTTGATTTGATTTCATACGCTATACCAAAGGTGTATCCTAACGATGAACCTGTGTAAGAAATAGTCTCATTATTAAGTTTATCTCTACTCTGATAGTTATAGCGCACACCAAAATTTAAAGACACATAGGGATTAACCGCAAAATATACTATGGGACTAAGGCTAAAGGTTTCTCCATTGTCAATTTTTATATTTTTGTAATATTTAGGGAGATTGAGTCCAAGCCCAGCTTGAAGCAAAAATACAATAGGATCAATCGTATAAAAGCTCGTGGCAAAAAGCGAATAGCTCTTACCATACTGCAAGGACTTTTGGGTAGAGGAGAAGTAGGTATTATCAATCACTTCCGCACTGCCACCAACAAGTAATGAGGGCATTTTACCCTCTCTTTTGGCTTCAGCCAAGAATCCAAGACTAAATGAGCTAAAATCCCCATTGCTTGATGAGTTAAAATTGCCAGCATTATCATCAGTAATGCTTTTTTGCCAAAAGGCATTAAGAGTGCTAAAAATCTCTACGCGTTTAGAGATACCATATCGTGCCTGAAGAGAGAAGCTCAAATAATCTTGATTGACATTTTCGTGATTCCAAAAGGGAATCTTAATATCACCAATATTATTAACCCCGTGAATACTTGAGGGAATAGAAATAAGTGCAGGAGCTGAATTTTTGCGCATAACATTAACATAAGAAAATGAGCCTAGAATCTTAAATTGTTTCTTTGGTGTGAAAATCTCATCAATACTCACAGGCTTTGCACATAACACAAAGGGCAAACACAAAGATAATGCAAAGATTCTAAACTTCATTTTCTTATATCTACTTTTATAAATATGTATTTTAAACCTAAGTCTTTAGACTACCCTCAAATAGTATAAAAACCTAGAAACAAATCAAGCTTAGAGATTCTATTAAAGAATCTCTCAAGCCTCCTTAAAACTGAAGTCCTATTTCTACCGCACCTACTAAATGTTTAGTAAGAGGGCGATTAAAGGTAGGTGTATTAAAATTGGAAGCGGCTAGATGAAAATACTTTGCCTTAAGATTCATAAAATAGCCTACTTTTGGTGTAATATCTTGTGTAAAACCTATATGCCCTTTAATCACATAGCTATAATCATTTATGCCAGAGCGGGTTTCGCCAAGATAGTGATAGCCGTGAAATACATAGTAGTAGCCTACATTGTATTCATAAGTTGTCTTAGCGCCACTTTGAATGAAGCCGTGCAAATCTAATCCAGCCATATGAAGCCCTGTCCTAAAGTCTTTACCTATTGCGTCATTCCATTGATGATTAAATGAATACGCTACATTTAAAAAGAGTGGATTTGTTTGGGAAGCAATATTTACTCCAAACTTGATATGAGCATCATACCAAACGAACGGCTCATTTTTACTACCCTTTGCTTTGCTTACACCAACTCCAAGAATCTCACCCCCTGCTTCACCAAAAATGCGATTATTGATATAGGAATTTCTTCCGATAAATGTAATATAACCAGCAGCATTTTTGGTAACATCATCTTGATTATCTATTTGATATAGTCCATACATACCGCCCAAACCTATTCTCAAATGATTTAAATCTGAAGTATCTGCATACACACACATTGCACCAAAGAGAGAGTAACCTAAAAATATTTTGCGTAAATATTTCATTATTTACCCTCCTGGTTACCATCTAAACCATTTTTTGATTTTTTTGACAACTTGTCTGCCTGCCTCATATCCTGCTCCTCCAGCAAATCCAATAATGAAAGCACCAGTTATAGGGTCTATTGCTTCGCCCTCTGTCTTTTGCATTTCCTCATCACTCAAAGCCACTACATTAAAATGATTAGCATTACTAGCAAAAAGAAATTCTTTATCGGCTTGTGAAAGAGATGTGTTTTGCACATTCTTTTTATAAGTAGATTCTACTGCACAAAGCGGACTTAAAACTAAACCCAAAGATAAAGTCAAAACCAAACCAAGTTTGTTCATAAGAACTCCTTTTTTTAAAATTTTAGAAAACTATTCTTAAACTTTAAAAAATAATAAAGTTTAAGAATAGTTTCATTATATAGTAAAAAATTTAAATAATACTTAAACAAAATTTTATTAATTTATGGTTGTAATATTAGCAATGCAGTCTGTAATTAACATTTTAAATACTTGATGCAAGTTAAAGAATAATAAAGAATATAGAATAAAGCGAATATCCGAGTTAGAACTTCGCTTTATTTAAGGAAAATAACCTTTGCAGATTCAAAATACTGCCCCATATCTACATAATCAGTGCTTTTACTTGGTTGGGCAAGATATTTATCCTCCTTAGCGCACTTAGCTACTTTATAATGTATCTGTGCTGCTTACTCCTATGAGTGTAAGCAAAGCTTAATTATCAAGTTTTCAAACACTTTATTTGCAAATTTTTCATTTTTTTGACTCTACTTTAAGGTTGCAATATTATTGACCCTATTGAGATTCGCTATTGCATACGAAGAATCAAAAACTTTTAAGTCTTTAGACTTAGCATTGAGTGAGGATATACCCCCCCCCCCGCGAACGGGACACGATAACCACCAAAACCTTTATTCATTTCGACTCCTTATATTAAAGAAATGCAAAATTTACTCTCTTAGATAAATCTCTAAGAGAGGATAGAATTATAGGCTTAAAAAATTTAATATTTCTTTAAACTATAAATGAAAGTATTTTTTTCAGAATCATTTTATCACTTTGGGGAGCGTAATACCTTTTTGTCCTTGATATTTACCTTTTTTATCTTTATAACTTACCTCACAAGTCTCATCTCCCTCTAAAAAAAGCACTTGAGCAATGCCTTCATTAGCATAAATCTTAGCAGGTAAGGGTGTGGTATTGCTAATTTCAATAGTGATATGTCCCTCAAACTCCGGTTCAAAAGGTGTAACATTTACAATAATCCCACATCTCGCATAGGTACTTTTACCAAGACAAATTGCCAGCACATTGCGTGGAATTCTAAAATATTCAATCGTGCGCGCTAATGCAAAGGAATTTGGTGGCACAAGACAATAACCATTCTCTTCTGTGGTAATTTCCACGACATTGCGTTCATCAAAACTTTTGGGATCAACAAGATTTGCACCAATATTAGTAAAAATCATAAATTCATTGCCTACACGAATATCATATCCATAACTTGAAAGTCCATAACTTACAATATTCTTTCCCACTTGTTTTTCACAAAATGGCTCAATCATACCCTTTTTGCTCATTTTTTTAATCCAAGTATCCGACTTTAATCCCATTACTATTACCTCACTAATCTTGCAAAAACTTTGTTATCTTAGAAAAATTGTGATATTATAGCAGATTAAATTTTACAGATGAAAGGTGCAATGATGAATTTGCAAGAAATCAAAAAGATTATGGAATTATTTGACAACAGCGGCATAGCTAAATTTAGTATTAAACAAGAGGGTTTTGAACTCAAACTCCAAAAAGCAGGTGCGTGTGGCTCCGTTACAGCTGTTACTCAAGCACCTATGCAAGTTATTTCTCAATCTCCTGTGGCAGGAGAATCTGTTCCTACAGCAGTGCCTACACAAACACCTACTCCATCAAAAAATACAAGCGGACATTTTATTACTTCGCCAATGGTAGGGACATTTTATCGTTCTCCTAGTCCGGGGGCAGCTCCTTATGTTAATGTCGGCGATACCATTAAAAAGGGGCAGACGGTTGCTATTATTGAAGCAATGAAGATTATGAATGAAATTGAAGCGGAATTTGATTGTAAGGTTGTTTCAATAGAAGTAAATGACGGGCAACCCGTAGAATTTAGCACAAATCTCATTAAAGTTGAAAAACTCTAAGGTGATATAATGAGTGTAAAACAACGAAAGATTCAAAAGATTCTCATTGCAAATCGTGGTGAGATTGCCCTGCGTGCTATTAGAACAATCCAAGAAATGGGCAAAGAGGCTATTGCTATTTACTCTACTGCTGATAAAGACACATATTACCTTGATGTAGCTGATGCAAAAATTTGTGTAGGCGGAGACAAATCAAGTGAAAGCTACCTCAATATCCCTGCTATAATGAGTGCAGCTGAACTTCTTAAAGCTGATGCAATTTTTCCGGGTTATGGATTTTTAAGTGAAAATCAAAATTTTGTAGAAATTTGCTCTCATCATAGCATAGAATTTATTGGTCCAACAGCTGATGTTATGGTCCTTATGAGCGATAAGTCAAAAGCAAAAGATGTAATGAAGGAAGCAGGTGTACCTGTGATTTTAGGAAGCGATGGGGCTTTAAAAGATTATAAAGAAGCACAAAAAATCGCCGATGAAATTGGGTATCCCGTGATTCTCAAAGCTGCAGCAGGTGGTGGTGGAAGAGGTATGCGTGTGGTTGAAAAACCTGAAATGCTAAAGAATCTCTACCTTGCAGCGGAATCTGAAGCAGTGAGTGCATTTGGCGATGGCACAATTTATATGGAAAAATTTATCCGCAATCCTAAACATATTGAAGTGCAGATTCTCGCAGATAAGCACGGAAATGTTTTACACATTGGTGAGCGTGATTGTTCTGCACAGAGACGACAACAAAAACTTATTGAAGAATCCCCTGCGGTAGTGCTCAAACCTGAAGTGCGTCAAAGACTACTTCAAACTGCTGTCAAGGCAGCTCAATATATTAAATATGTAGGTGCTGGGACTTTTGAGTTTTTGCTTGATGCAAATTATGAGGATTTTTATTTTATGGAGATGAATACGCGTTTGCAAGTAGAACACACTGTGAGCGAAATGGTAAGCGGACTTGACTTAGTAGAGTGGATGATACGCATTGCAGAGGGTGAAAAGCTTCCAAGCCAAGAAAGCATTAGTTTTAAAGGGCATTCTATTGAATGTCGCATTACAGCCGAAGACCCAGAGAAGTTTTATCCTTGCCCGGGAAAAATTACCAAATGGGTAGCGCCCGGTGGAGCAAATGTGCGACTTGATACTCACGCTTATGGAGGATATAGTGTGCCAATGCATTATGATTCTATGATTGGTAAACTTATCGTGTGGGGCGAGGATAGAAATCAAGCTATCAATCGTATGCACCGCGCTTTAAAGGAATTTTGCATTGAAGGGATTAAGACAACTTTGCCTTTCCATATAAAAATGATGAAAAATCAAGATTTCCTTGCTTCCAAGATTCATACTAAGTATCTGGAACAAAATATG
The DNA here is from genome assembly GCF_000762925.2 of Helicobacter sp. MIT 03-1614. Lineage (NCBI taxonomy): Bacteria > Pseudomonadati > Campylobacterota > Epsilonproteobacteria > Campylobacterales > Helicobacteraceae > Helicobacter > Helicobacter sp. MIT 03-1614. The sequence continues at coordinate 15,109 of NZ_JRMS02000009.1, read as the reverse complement.
CTTGATACAGAATGATTGGGCGGGATAATTTTATAAAGGAGTGAGTATGAAAATCAACGCAAATACAACACAAAAACTCGCCAAAGAGGAAATGAAAAAAAAAGATATACAAGAAACACGAGCCGCTCAAACTACAAATAAAAAACTTGAAAAAAATAAAAATATAGATACAAGCGAAATAAAAAACAATCCATTGAGCCAAAATATCAAAAATACTAATAGCAATATCGGTAGATTGCAAATTGCGCAAAAAACGCTTAATAGTATAGAATCTGATGCAAAAAAAATCGCTAAACTTGCTCAAGAAAGCAAAGAAACGCTTGATAAAGGGGAACAAGAAGATCTCAAAGAAGAAATGTCTGCATTGAAAAAAAATGTAGAATCTGCTATTAAAAAAGCAACTTTTGAAGAAATCAATGTCTTTTCTAAAAACATCAAAGACAATAAAGAGCGCATCATTTTTGATGCACCAAAACTTAATATAAAACTTCTTGATTCTGATGCACAAAAATTCTATGATGTGCTTAAAGAACAGCAAGTGCAGATTAAAGATGCTATCCAAATACTCCAAGAACAAGCACAAGAAAGTAGCGATAAACTTGCTAATGGTAAAATCAATAGCACAGATGCTCAAAATACTAATGGCTCATTCTTGAAAAAATTTGGCTCTCTTTTCCGTGTCTCTCACGATACTGATAAGCTAAGTAATCAACGTGTTCAAGAGCTTTTAACTTAAAAGATTCTCAAACAAATGATACCTTATAGCACACAATATATTGAGCAAGATGACATTGAGGCTGTAAATTTCGCCTTAAAATCTTCTCACCTTACTCAAGGTGCTCTTACACAAGAATTTGAAGCCACTCTTGCTTCAAAAATAGGTGTTCAATATGCTATAAGCTTTAATTCTGCCACTTCTGCCTTATTCGCACTTTATGGTGCGTTTATGTATAAATACTTTCCACATCTTGCGCATTTTTATAATACTTTAGATTCTAAAATATCAAAGCAAGATAAAGAGGAAATTTATTTTATCACTACGCCTATTAGCTTTGTCGCCACAACAAATATGATGCTTCAATGGGGAATTACGCCTCTATTTTGCGATGTTAAAGATGATGGAAATATTGATGAAAAGGCACTTGAGCACATTCTCTCTACTCACCCTAAGAGAGCACATATTAAGGCGATTGTGAGCGTAGATTATGGTGGGAAAAGCGTAGAAATATCATCTCTACGCTCACTTGCACAAAAACACAATCTTTTACTTTTTTCAGATAGTTCTCATTCATTTGGTGGAAGCTATAATGGACAAGCTATAGGCTCACTTGCTGATGCAACTATTTTTAGCTTTCACGCACTCAAATCCATTACTACTGCGGAAGGCGGAGCATTACTTACTAATGATGAAGAATTGGCACACTATGCACGTCTTTTACTCTCTCACGGAGTAGAAAAAAAATCTTTGTGGAATTATGATTGTCTTCTTGGAGGTATGAATTTTCGCCTTAGTGAAGTAGGTGCAGCACTTGGTCTTAGCCAACTTAAAAAACTTGATACCTTTATCACTCATCGCCATAATATCGCAACACTCTATGATGAAGCATTTAAAAATAATGCTAATTTTGGCATTATTGCTATACCTTCACATATTCGTAGCTCCCATCATCTCTATCCTATTTTGCTCTATCCACATTTATGGTGTCAAAAGGAGCATATTTTTCAACGATTACAAGCACAAGATTTAGGCGTGCAAGTGCATTACAAACCTATTTATCAGTTTAGCCTTTACAAAAAGCTTTTTGGCGACATATCCCTACCAAATGCAGATAGATTCTATCTCTCTGAAATATCTATCCCCTGTCATCAAAGTCTTAGCACTCAACAAGCTCAAAATATTATAGAAATAATTACCAAAACCTGCAAATAATACTATGGCAACAAAAAATTAGGCTAATTTTACCTAGCTTTAAATAGAGTAAGCTACAATAGCTTTTTTACACTATGGAGTTAGCTATGGATAAAACACAGATACTCGAGCGATTAAATATACATCTTAACACTCTCAAAACCACATATAAAGAATCTCACCATAAAGTAAATGTGCAATGGGTATCCTACATCTGCTCTCTTATAGGCATTCCCAAAGAAGGTGTAGAGCTATGTGCTCAAATCCTTTCTCTCAAACCACCTACACGCCTTGTGTGGCTTCACTTAGCAGAATGCACGGGTTGTAGCAGTAGTTTTTTGCGCCTTGATAAGCCCGATATAGAATCTGTGCTTCTTGAATACATTACTCTTGAATACCACGAAACAATTATGGGGGCAGTAGGCTTTAGCGCAAAAAAATCATTACATAATACTTTGGATAAAGAGTTTATCCTCGTTATTGAAGGTGGTGTATCACTAGGAAATCACGCACATTTTCTTACCTCTGGTGCAGATAGTATCACGGGCGAAGAAGAATGTAAAGAAGTAGCACAAAAGGCTCAAGCAATATTCGCAGTAGGCACTTGCTCAAGCTTTGGCGGGGTGCAAGCAGCATATCCTAATCCTACGCAATCTATAGGGATAGATTCATTTCTTTCTCAACGCATTATCAACATACCCGGTTGTCCGCCAAGTGAGGCAAATATTATCGGTAGTATCCTCTATTATATCCTTTTGCAAGAGCTTCCCCCAACAGATTCTCTTCATCGTCCAATATGGAGCTATGGAAAGAATCTACACGATATGTGTGAGCGCAAAGCAAAGTTTGAATCTGGTGATTTTGTGCAGAGCTTTGATGACCCGCATTTGGAAGATGGCTATTGTCTTTATAAAGTCGGGTGTAAAGGACCATATGTTTTTAATAACTGCCCAAAGGTTAAGTTTAATGCTAAAACAAGTTATCCTATTCAAGCAGGACACGGCTGTATTGCGTGTAGCGAGCCTGATTTTTGGGATAGCTTTGGACGCATAGAAGAGCCACTGAATAACTCGAATGCTTATCTTAGGCAGTCAAAAACATTACAGAATCTACCGCACATTCATAATCTTAAAGAATCTTTGGGTGAGAGGATATTGTGCCTTGATCTTGATACACTCTCTCCCACTCGCATATACGCGCAATCATCGCAAAGTAACCTCCTCACACTTTGCTTTCAATCTCATCTCCCTACTCTGCTTGCTCAAATTGCAAAAAGAAATAAACTAGGGGCACGGCTTGTAGAAAATTATAAACAATGGCGAGTGCAACAGCAACTCCCTGATATAAACATAAATCAAGACTTTCAAGGTGAGCCTTCTCACAATGTAAGTGATATTTTAAAGCTCATTGCTGAAATGTTTGGCAAGAGCAACCCTAATGCACTTGATACCCTTGAAAATGCACAAAACTATCTCTTTACTCATATAAGTAAGCTTGATATGAAACTCAATGGTAAAGAAGTCTGCAATATTGATATAGATAAATCTCTGCGCTTACCTTTGTGCTATCTACTTGGAGGATTAGAGATTGAAGGTGTAGCCTATGGTGTGGTAAGTTCTATATGTGAGATTCTATCCCTTAGCCTCGTAGAACTATGCAAATATTATGACTTAGAACAAGTGGCATTTAAAGGAAATCTAATGGAAAATACCCTTATACAGGATAGATTTGCCAACTATCTCCCAAAGTGGATTAAAGTAGTATAAATTACAAGTGGAGGAGAAACCATAGACATTAATAGTAGAAATCCAAAGCTTAATATTAAAATACATATTGATAAGGGGATATAAGATGAAATGCAAATTTTTAACTTACGATAAAGACAAAAAATGGCTTAGCTTTTTCTACAATGATGAAGAGTGGAGAAAAAAATTTGTTGTAAGTTTAGGGTATGATGAATATAGTTATGATGATATTGAATTGCTTATATTTTCGCAAATGCCTCACATCACAAAAGCAGATATTTTAGAATTATTTGAATTTTCTATATTGTGTTGTTTTTGGGCTTCAAGGATTGAGGGTGATGAGATAATGATATGGACTCACCACATAGACAACCTAGACGACAACCTCTCTCCTAATCCACCTAAGCCAACCTACATCAGCGAATACATTAATATTATAGGGCAACTCTTTTTAGCAGGATACATTGACTTTGGTACATATTGTGATAATGAGGATAGTAATAAGATAGACTATCCTACAAATCTATCTTATTACAAAGAAGATAAATATCAAGCTTGGGTCTATTTTAGAGATAATTTCTTTTATGCAAAGAGATTTAATAGGGATTTAGATGACGATATTATGATTTATGAGGGTAAAGAATACAGCATAAAGGATTGTCCAAGACGCATAGATAAAGAAAGAGGTTCTGTTCTTTGCGGTTATAGCACAATGTATAGCGATACCTCTTGGGATACTCCAAAATATTGGTCTCAATACAATATATGGGTAGCAAGGACAGAGAAAGGCACAAAATACTTTAATGAAATCCTAGCTCCTAGATTCTATAATAAATACAAGGACTTAAGCGTAGAAATTGATGAGAAAGGAAATATAGTGCGTTGGATAGGAGCAATCAATAGATGAGGCATAAAAATCCACAATAAGGCAGGAGAAAATGGCGATTGGTAGAGTGATAGCTGGAGTGAATCAAGGTGTATTTTATGAGTTTTATGACTTATTTCATAGTCATTTAAAAAGATATGATGATTGGGATTTTGAACTTTTTTTGCAAATCCCAGATTTAACAAAAGCGGATATTTTAGAGTATTTTGAATGCTATGTCGCAGCCTTTGGCACAGAAGAAGTGTATAGTGCTTTTTTTGCAGATTCCCCCTACAAACTAAACGAAACTCTCTTAGCCAACGACCCACAACCTAATTACATCAGCGAATACATTCACATTGTAGGACAATTATTCTTAGCAGGATATATTGAATTTGGAATGTGTGGCTTACAAGATAAAGAAGAAAATCTACTCTCTCATCAAAAAGAAGATAAATATCAAGCTTGGATTTATTTTAGAGATAATTTCTTTTATAAAAATGCCTATAATAGAGATATGGTAGAGGTGAGAGAAAAGTATCCAAATATGAGTGATGATGAATATGTGTATTCCACTTATGACACACCACAATATTGGGATATGTATAGATTTTGGGTAGCCCAAACAGAGAAAGGCACAAAATACTTTAATGAAATCCTAGCTCCTAGATTCTATAATAAATACAAAGACTTAAGTGTTGAAATAGATTCAAAAGGCAATATCATAAAATGGATTGGAAAGATTAATAGATAGAATGTCAATCAATCATTAGGATAAAAGATCTAAATTAGAATCAAAAATGTTAAAATATCCATTCAGAAAACTATATTTATTTATACTAAAAAGATATTAAATAAAAAGATAAATTCTTTAGAAATCCAAGAGGAATCTAAAAGGATTCATCAAGGATAAAAACAAGAAAAGATTAACTTTGATTGCTTTTAGGGGGGGGGGGATAGCTTGCTTATCACCTCATCAATAATCTACAAAAGCAAACATAGATTCTAAAATCACTTAGATAAAGCTATCTTCGCGCCATAATATGGTAAAATTATATTTGCACAACAAAACACATAATGAGAGGACAAAAAGTGGAAAAGAGAGAATCTAAAAACTCAAAATTGCAACATTTCCCCATAATGCTATTTGCTATCACAATGGGCTTTGGAGGACTTACACTTGCGTATAAAAAAGCAGCAGAGATTCTCTTTGTTCCGCTGTTTTTTTACCAAGCCCTCACTTTTATCATTTCCACACTCGCACTCATAATCTTTTGTCTATATCTTTGCAAAATCATCAAATACCCCAAAATGGTTTTACAGGAGTTCAACCACCCGATTAAAATTAATTTTTTGCGACTATTTCAATGTCTTTATTGTTGCTTTCAAATATTTTCCGCGAAATACCCATTTTCTCTTTAGCTCTTTTTAGCTTTGGCGTAGGATTTCAAACCTTTGTCGCATTCTATGTTATTGCCTATTGGCTCAATAAAGACATTCAAATAGTGCATTCTAATCCTGCGTGGTTTATCCCCGTTGCAGGCAACCTCCTTGTGTCTGTTTCAGGGGTAGGATTTGTCAATGAATATGTGCTGATGTTTTTCTTTTCTTTAGGAATGTTTTTTTGGATTATCCTTACAGCAATTTTATTTAATCGCATTATCTTTCACGGAATGCTTGCCCAAAAGTTTTTACCCACACTTGCGATTTTTATTGCACCTCCTGCTGTGGCAATGTTGGGCTATCTTAATATCAATGGCGGTGAGTTTGATTTATTCGCCCAATTTCTCCTAAATATTGCGCTCACTTTTGCACTACTGCTCTTTGTGCTCGCTAAAAATTTTTATAAAATCACATTTTTCATCTCGTGGTGGGCTTTTACTTTTCCCTTTGCTGCACTCACTCTCACATTTCTTACTGCATACGAAAAAACACAATATACCCCCTTTAAGCTACTTAGCCTTTTTTCACTTGTGCTTGCAAGCATTATTATCGCATTTGTGGGGCTTAAAACTATTGGCGCGATACTGCGTGGAGATATTTGCAAAGAAGAATAGGTTTAATTAGCCTAGATTCTCAAACGCATTTAACGCGCAAGCTATGACTTTGTCCATATCATAATAGCGATATTCCCCTAACCTGCCGATAAAATGCACATTATGCAGTGCTTTTGCTTTTTGAGCATAAGCTTCATATATCGCTGCACTCTGTTCATTTGGCACAGGATAATATCGCTCCTCTCCTCTATGCCACGCTTTTGGGTATTCAAAGCTTACAATACTATGAGATGTTTTAGCATCTAAAAAATATTTATACTCGCCAATACGTGTATAATCATAATTATTAGGATAATTCATCACAGAATTGCTCTGAAAATATGGCTTCTCAAAACGCACAAAATCAAAATGCAAACTTCTATAAGGCAACTCGCCCAATTCATAGTTAAAAAACTCATCAATCGCCCCACTATAAAAAATTCTATCACACTCAATAGAATCTGCTATATCTTTATAATCACAATCTAACTTTAAATGTATAAGAGGATTTTCAATCATTTTTTCACACATTTTGGTATAACCCTCCATAGGGATTCCTTGAAATGTATCTTGAAAATATCTATTATCGCGACTAATGCTTATAGGCACACGCTCAAATACGCTAGAATCTAGCTCTTGTGGCGCACATTGCCATTGCTTCAGCGTATAGTGCAAAAAGATTTTTTCATAAATAAAATCACTTAAAAACTTCAATTCTGGCACTTTTTGTAGTTCCAAAATAGATACTTTGCTCCCATAGGTAAATTTATCTAAAAGCGTAGATTCTATATCTTGTGCTATTTTTGCAGGAAATGCCATATACAAAGAATTAAGATTAAAAGGCACAGGCACAAACTGCCCATCTACAAAGGCTTTGACTTCGTGCATATAAGGATAGAATCTGCTAAATTTATTTAAATAATGCCATACTTTTTTATCATTAGTATGAAAAATATGTGTGCCGTATTTATGCACCAAAATACCCTCATCATTATAATCATAGGCATTTCCACCGATATGATTTCTCCGCTCTATAAGTAGCACAGATTCTCCTCTCACATTTGCTAAACGCTCTGCTAAAGTAAGCCCAGCCAATCCCGCTCCCACAATACAATTTTTTATTTTCATTGCTTACTCCTTTAAAATTCTAAAATGTTCGTAAAATGTCTTACCAAAAAGCCTTATCACACTATATTCTTTAAAAAGTCGGATTCTAAAACTTCGCTCCAAAGTTTTGAAAACATATTTGCTTTTACACACAAACATTAAAAAATCATTGTCGCACATAAGTTTCATTTGGCTATCACGTTTTATTATGGATTGTGGAATTTTAAGCTTCAAAACAAGATTTTTAGCACTTTCATAGTAATTCTCTGCATTTTTGGAATGTAAATCAAAAGAATATAAAAGTTTAAAGGGTAGCCCATACTTTTCTAAAACTTCATATTGCTTATACCAACTATAAATCGTTTTAAAAGATTCTAATGGTTCTAATGGAAAATTGCCACTATTTCTAAACAAATCCAAGATTGAATCCTGCCTTTGTCTATAATAATATGCACCAGTATCTATAAAACAAATATTTGGTGCAAAAATAATATAACGATAGAAAAATTCGCTATCTTCAGCACCTTGAGATAAAAGGAAGCGAATGTGGTAAGTTTTTATTATTGCTGCTTGCAACAAAACATTGACAATATGAAAAGACAAAAAAGGCATCAGTGATGGATTAAGCATAAAATTTCCTTTTTTACCCAAATGGAGATTATAAATCTCTAATTTATCTCCACGCACAAAAAACATTTTTGTCTGAATAGGAGTTATTCCAACATTGCATTTATCAACAAGTCCCTCAATATATCCCGAATCAATATAATCATCTGAATCAATAAAATAAATATACTCCCCTTGTGCCTCATCAAGTCCTTTGTTTCTTGCACCACCCAAGCCTTGATTTTCTTGCTCAAAGTAACAGATTCTACAATCCCTTTGTGCATATTCTTGCACGATTTCTCCACTGCTATCCGTGCTGCCATCATTTACGCAAATAATCTCTAAGTTTGTATAACTTTGACTGATAATAGAATCTAAACATTGTGCCACATACTTCTCCACATTATAAATTGGAATAATCACTGAAACTAAAGGCTTATCTTGGGGCTTAAAATCTCGCATTTATACCGCCCTCACAACTATAAATGCAAATTGTCGCTCTCTCTTTAAAATAAGACTTAATAAAAAAGGTGCATAAAAGGCTACATTATACCCCCCCCCCCCGAAGAATCTGCACGTTGTGCAAATCTCTCATATAATGTAATACCAAAGAGTTTTATCACACTATATTTTTTAAAAAGTCGCACACGAAAGTAGGATTTGAATTTTTGTTTATAAAATTTGAGAATTAATATAAAAAGTTGTAAAGGCGAGATTAAAAGATGATTTAAATAGCTAAGCCTCTGCTGTATGCGCTCAAATTCCAAATTAAGAGCGTGAGACATATCTCTATTTTGCAAAGCAATCTCATTAGCTGATAAAATCATATTGAGCATACACAGGGATTCTATACTGCCTTTTCCCTCACATATACTCTCTGTAAGGTTTGTAGCAATAATACGCGCACGTGATAATGTAAGATTATAAAGCTTATCAAGTTTATGCGCTCTAGCAAGATAAAGCACATCAAGCAAACCTTTATTTTGGTCGCTCCAGTGCGTTTCACTCCAAGCAAGAAAAGACTTTTGATGTCCTATGCGATAGCAATAAGTAACCTCTGAAAGCGCATAGAATCTTTGTGCTGCTATCATCACTTTGACAAAAAATACAGGGTCTTCATAGCGCGTATAATGTGGGTGAAAAATATGTGAATCTATTAAAAATTTTCTATCATAAATAAAGCGTGTCCAGCCAAAATCAAATTGATAATCTTTGTATTCCACAAAACCATTGTGTGTAAAAGTATAGCCATAAAGAATACTTGGAAAATCTGTATTAATTACACCATTTTTATAATCACTAAAACACCCACCACAAATAAGAGCTTGATTTGCCACCGCATTGGTATAGAGCGTAAAAAGTGTATCGTGCGAGGGACAAAAATCATCAGAGTCAATAAAATATACAAATTTGCCTCTTGCAAGATTTAAAGCCTCATTTCTAGCTTTTGCCACACCTGCATTAGCCTTGTGAATAGCTACTATACGCTTATCACTTTGGGCGAAAGATTCTAAAATACTCCCGCTTTTATCTGTGCTGCCGTCATTTACGCAAATAATCTCTATTTCACGCAAAGTTTGATTGATTACAGAATCTAGGCATTCTCTCAAATATTTTTCTACATTATAGATTGGTATTATCACTGATACGAGGGGATTATGATTGTTCATTTTTCGCCTCTTAATGCACATAAAAGGGGTGTAAAACCGCAAAATAGTTTAAATTTAGGATTCATAAATATCGTTTTAGCACTCGTAGTTTGCACACATAGAATCGATTGACATTGCCATCACTCACCCAACCGAGCCATTTTCTTTTTGCTCTAAATTTAAAAAAGACTAAGGGTAGTTCTTTTATTTTAAGATTCTCTTGTGTTTTTTTATAAGCAATCCATACATTAAATAATCGCTCGCTCAAAAACCCAAAAACTCTTGCTTGATAACTATCATAATTTTTATAAGCACTCAAAGGCTCAATGGCAAACAAAATATCAAAAATCCACTCACAATATTCAAGATATAATGCCTTTTTCATAATATACATATTTGCTATATGCCAAAGTATAGGTTTTTTGTGGAGTATATCTAATGCAATTTGATACATCTGTGGATATTTTGAAGCGATATACTCTAGCGCTAAATCCATATCTTTTATATAATGCACCTCATCATATAATTCATATAATGATAAATGTTGTGCTCTTTGCTTATCATCGTGGTCAATAACCAAAGTTGGAAGCACTATATCATAACCCTTTAGAGACTCAATAATATTTTGAGGATTAAGCCCATATTGTTGATAAAAATCACTAAAAAAACCTCTTATGGAATCATAATAACATTTTTGTGTTCTAGGCATATCAAAATGAGTAGAATCTCTAAAATCAAACACTCTACGATAATGAAAAAGTCCATAATAATCTGCTTCAAGATTCTTCCACGCCCAATACATTGCGGTGAGTTCGCAAAAGTAAGGGTTGAGCTCACTGATATGCTCTCCACTATTATCATACAAAAGTGGCACTCCTGCCTTATCACACAAAGTTTTCAAACCGCCTATGGTGTATTCACTCGCATTTGCTGCACCGAGCAGAATTGGCTGTAAGACATCATTGCCAATAATAGGGCTTACCTTGTGATAACATACGAGAATCTTTATATTCATACTTCATTCCCTTTATCAAATTCTTGTTTAAACTTTTGAGGCTGTGGAGTAGCAGGGGGGAGGGGCGAAAGAGATTTTTTATATATACGGATAAATAAAAAATAATACCGCTCACAATCTGGCGCACTGACTTTGCCAAAAAACTTACTTTGCTTGTTATAAAGAAGCTTACTTTTTACTTCAAGCACATTCAATTTACGCGTTTTCAACTGATAGGCAAGCCACACGTTAAAAAGCCACTCACTTAAAAATCCAAAGACTCTCGCTTCGTGTGCATCATAAGATTTATAATCAATTTGCTCTTGCAAAGCAAAAAGCACATCAAAGAGCCACTCACAATATTCAAAAAATATCTCTTTACGCCATATTGCCATATTCCAATAGCATATTTTCGCACCATTTGTAAAAAGTGCCTGCGTAATAGAATCTCCCATAAATGGATAAGTTTCTTTAATATAGGCAATCGCTTTATCTAAATCTTTTATGTTATGCCCTCCTTTCGCAAAATTTTCATACGCATTTATATCTTGGTGTAAAGGCAAGGGCTTGGGAATAACTATATCAATATGATGTGTTTGCAAATACGAAGTAATAAAGGTAGATTCAAGATGATATTTAGCGATAACACGACTTTGAGGAATAAAGGCTGATTTAAGGCGAGAAAAAAATGTATTTGGTGCGAAATCAAACACTCTCCGATAATGAAAAAGTCCATAATAATCTGCTTCAAGATTCTTCCACGCCCAATACATTGCGGTGAGTTCGCAAAAGTAAGGGTTGAGTGAGGAGATTTCTTTATTTAAGCTATGAGTGCCCCCCCCCCCCGATAACACAATCGTCTCTAAGAAGTTCTATATCTTGTGCGCGACACATAGATTGTAAATCTTTGTGCAATGTCTTAGGTGCATTTTTCGCGCCTACTAAAATTGGCTGTAATATTTCATTTGCAATAATTGGGCTTATTTTATGATAACATACGAGAATCTTCAATAATGGAGAACGCATAACTTATCCTGTTTAAAAATTAAAAAGCATAGTATAGCTTTTTTATCTTAATTTTTCTATACTTCAATCTTTTCTACTAAGTGCAAATTAAAACCACTTAAGGCATTATACTCGCCTTTACTCCCACCACAAGAGCTAAGAAGCACAAAATCCTCAATGCCCAATCTTTTAAGAATCTGTGCACCGATGCCAAAATCTTTTATATCACCACAAGTTTTAGATGTGTTTGCATATTCAGAATGCGTATTTAAAAATACCAAATATCCCCCTTTTTCTTTCAAACACTCAATACTCTTAAGAAGAGCATTCCATTCTTGAGCATTTTGCAATAGCTCCAAATCACTTCGCACATTATGAAATCGTATAAGCGGCTTTGGTTCATTAGATGATGAGCCTTTATGAGGAAATCCAAAAACTATATGCTCACGTTCTAAATGATCTATAAAAGTAATTTTTTCACATTCTACACCCATAAATACAGCATTTTCGCGCGTAAGCTCGCGCAGGAGATTCTCAAAATTAAGTCGGTATTGGATAATATCTGATACATATAGAATCTTTAAATGGTGTTGAGAAGCAAAATCAAGCAAGAATTTATCCCCACGCCCAGCCATTGTGCCGTCTTTTTTCATAATCTCACAAATTACGCTAATAGGCGCAACTCCTGCAAGGCGGCAAATATCTACACTTGCCTCTGTATGTCCTGTGCGCACAAGCACTCCTCCCTCTTTAGCAATAAGCGGAAAAATATGTCCGGGACGCACAAAATCGCTTGGCTTGGTATTACTCTCACACATAAGTCTAATAGTCATATCGCGTTCAAAGGCTGAAATACCTGTTTTTGCTTCTTTTGCATCAATAGAAATGGTAAAGGCTGTTTCGTGATTGCTATCGTTTTTTTGCACCATTGGAGGCAAATCAAGCTTCTGAGCAAGCTCTTGCGTGATAGATACGCAAATAAGCCCTCGTGCTTCTTGCGCCATAAAGTTGATTTTTTGAGGACTAGAGAAGATTCCCGCCATCACTAAATCACCCTCATTCTCCCTATCCTCATCATCCATAATAATAATCATCTCGCCTTGTTTAATTGCTTCTATGGCTTCTTTGATACGTTTATGATACATTATTAACCTTTAATGTGCTTTTATTAAAGATTATATAAAAACAAAATAAATTTCTTTGCAGAATCAATCTTAAAAAGTTTTAGAGATAAGGAAAGGGAGAGATGATAAGAATCCAAAAATTAGATTCTCATCATTTATGTGGAAATACAAGAGTGTTTAGGCAAGTGTGGCTTTAAGCATCCAAATGGCTTTTTGCAATTCGCCTACTTTATCATCAGCGTATCCTTGAGTCACATTATCTCCAGCTTTTTCAGCCTCATCTGAAAGTCCTTCAAATGCTTTGAGGAAATATTCGTAATCAGAGAGAATCGCTTTTAAAACCTCTTTTGAATTAAAGCTTGTTTTGCTTTCTTCTTTGATTTTTGCAGCCTTTAGCATATCTGCAAGGGTTACATAAGGTTTTCCACCGATTTGCAATACACGTTCTGCAACATCATCAAATACATCAGCATATTTTTCATAGATTTCTTCAGTAGCTTTATGTGTGGGATAAAAGTCCATACCTTTAACATTCCAATGAAAGTTATGCACCTTCACATAAAACACTGCTGCATCAGCTTGAATTTGTTTTAAATTATCTACAACTTTGCTCATCTTTATGTCCTTAGTCTCAAAATTTTCCCTCACTCTCCTAATATGTGGGTAAGTGAGGGAATATTAATATTCTAAGATATTGAAGTAACTTCTAAGTAAATATCTTTATAAGTAACACGTTTAACTTCCTCATATTGTGTGCTTTTATGTTTATCATTAGCGCATTCTCTCTCTTGACAAAGACATACAAACTCATTATAATTACGCCTCACATTTATTATTGGGGTATCGCCAAGCGGTAAGGCACCTGGTTTTGGTCCAGGCATTCAGAGGTTCGAATCCTTTTACCCCAGCCATTTCTTCATAAATTTATGAAGCTCTTTTTGTAAATTCTTTTAAAATGATGTAGCTTATCTTTCAATTTTAAGAATTTTAGAACGCGGGATAGAGCAGTCCGGTAGCTCGTTGGGCTCATAACCCAAAGGTCGGGGGTTCAAATCCCTCTCCCGCAACCAACTTTCATAAATTTATCCCTGCTTGAAAATTGCATTAATATTATGTTAAAATGCGCACTTTATTTTACTTAAAACCCAAAAACTAGCAAAATGCGCTCATAGCTCAGCTGGATAGAGCAACGGCCTTCTAAGCCGTAGGTCAGAGGTTCGAATCCTCTTGGGCGTACCACCAAAATACTTCTTAAACAATATCCTTAATCTTAACTTTTACACAACCAAAATTTAAAATATGAGACACATTGATTTAAGTAGATTCGCTTACACAATTTAATACTATATTTAATATATTTAATACTATTTTAATTTTGATATAAATTAAAATAGTATAGTATTACAAAAAAAAAAAAAATAACCAAGTATTGTATTAATTCAAGGTTTGGTGAAATTGACTTTAAAAGGAGACACAATGAAAAATGAAAACGCAGATTCTAAAGATGCGTTGCAAGAGCTTTTTGAGAAGTATAAAAACAATGATAGTGATGAGTTAAAAGCTGGACTGATGAATTTGAGCAAAGAGGAGCAAAAAGAGTTTATTAAGGATATTTTAAACTATGAGAATGACAACTGGGACAATGGGACACTTAAAAGTGATGAAAAATTCAATGTGATTTTTCCGCCAAATTTTAAAGTGGTTATGGAGTTTGAAAAAGCAAATTTTAATGGTGAAATACTTTCTGATTTCATTAAAGCACTAGAAGAATGGCTAGAGCACGAAGAAATGGAGCTTTATGATGATCCTGCTGACTTTGAGGGCGGGGATTATTATGATGAGGATAGTGATTGCGATGAGGATTACACCATAGATGATTGGGTAGCAGATCAAACAGGGTATTTGAGGGATTTTATTGATTCTTTGAAAGATTTTAAATGATACAAAGATATACAAAAATTAAACTTACAAAAAAGGAGACACAATGAAAACACTAGAAGAAATTAAGGCTATGGATAGAAAGCAAAGAAATGCTCTTCAAGAAGAGTTATATGCACTCATTGAAACAA
>NZ_JRMS02000008.1:0-100981 GCF_000762925.2 Helicobacter sp. MIT 03-1614 | reverse complement strand
AGAGAATGTTGAGATTGCTAATTCTAGTGCAGAGATTAGTGAGAGAGTAGATAAAGTAGCTAAAGATATATTAGATGATGTGAATAAGAAGAGGTTTTAGAGTTTTTTTGATTTAAAGAAATGGGGACTACTTTTTATCAAAAACTCTACTACTATTCATTTTCAACTTGTTTATTAAGGTTATTTCTTGCTTCTGCAGGCAAGATTTCAAGGAATCTATCCATATCAAAGCTAATACCCTCTATCTTTGCCTCTTTAATCAATGCAACTGCTTCGTGCATATTGTAAGGACTTCCACCTTGATAGGGCTCAAAAACTTTATTGATAATAGCAAGCGCATAAGCGTTTTTCTTTACCTCATCAGCAGCAGCGTGAGGCATTGTAATATAAGCTGTAGTTTGTATTAGCACTTCATCAAATTTCCAATAATCAAATAAGAATCCCAAAAATGAGAGATGATCTAAACCGCAAAATTCACTCTCAACCGAACTAATATCGGCAAAATTGCTTTCTTTAAGCATCGCAAGAAACTCTTTATCCTTGCCACTTTGAATAAGCGTATTGGCAAATAAAATCATTCCTAGACGCAAAAGCATAGCGCAAGGGGCAAGTAATTGAGAGAGTTTTTTATCAGTTTCACGAAACCACTCTGAAATAAAATCTGCCTCTTTAGCACTATTACCTAAAAAATTTTGCGTATCCAACCCATAAGGTGAAACATCAATTTTAAAACCACTGCGCAAAGAATTGGCAATGGCAACATTTTTCACACTGCTTATACCAAGCAATGACACAACTTGATTAAGCGTAGAAATTTCGCGTGAGAATCCATAATAAGGCGAGTTTGCCAAACGGAGTAAATCCCCTGTCAAAAGCGGGTCCTTAGAGATAATATCAACCACTCTCTGCACCTCCACGTTTTCACCAGTGGAATCTATATACTGCTGCAATTTCGTCACAGTCTCAGGCAAAGGGGGCAAATTGTCAATTGTTTGAAGCAAGAGTTCATTCATTCTAAGTCCTTAAGTATAAAGGCTATGCGTTAGCACACATTCTTTGCGAAATTATATCAAAAACCTTGTAAAATGATGTGAATTTTACCTAACAATTTACCAAATATAACAAAAATGCAATTTTATTACCCAAGTGAGCACTACTTATCCACATCTCTAAGGGCTTGGGCAATAAGCTCTAAAGGGTGTGCAAAACGCACAGATGAATTAATCTGTGTCAAGGCATTATCAATTTGCATACGACAAGCCCCGCACTCTGCACTTACAACTTGTGCTCCACTAGATTGTATCATCTCTGCCTTTGGCTTACCAGCTTTAAGTGTCAAATCATAGCGCGAACTCTGCATACTGATACCTCCAAAACCACAGCATCTTGCAGAATCGCTCATTTCTTTAAGCATAAAGCTTTTTCCTAAAAGCGTGCGTGGCTCTTTAAAGATTCCTAACACTTTTCTTGCGTGACAAGGGTCGTGATAAGTAATAGTCTCTTGACTAAAAGCTTTTGGGAGTATTTTTTGCAATGGTGTATGATGATAGAGCCACGAACTTGCCATATCAATTTTAGGCAAAAGCTTTTCAAGTCGTTTGACATACTCACTATTATTGCTATCAACACTAAGTGCGTGAATCCAATCTTTTTTAATCATTGCCGCACAAGTTGCTTCAGGAATAATCATCGCATCAATACTCTCCCAAAAACTTTCAAAATACTCAATATTTTTCCTCGCTAAATACGCTACACTCTTCACATCACCCGTAAAAAATGCAGGCGCACCACAACATTCTTGCAAATGTGGCACAAATGCTTTAATGCCCAGATGACTAAGAATCTCAAGCAAACTCTCACCCACATTAACATAATTATAATTACTCAAACAGCCAATAAAAATTGCCACTCTCTTATGTTTTAGGGTATTTGATGGGGGATTTTGATTACTTGGAGCAATCTCACCTTGATATTTTTGCAAAAAGGATTTACGCCACAGAGGAAATACAGAACGCTTCGCCCTTCCCCCTTTATCATTTTTAAAAAGTTTAAAACGACTAATCCATCGCCCATTTTCCTGCTTAAAGGCACAAGGCATAATAAAGTGCATAAATGAAAATACCTTATCTGCTACCTTGCGATGACGCAAAAGATAAAAATATGCCCTCTTATACCACGCAATGCCATACTTTTGAGCAATATCTACACGCACAGATTCTATTGCTACATCAACAGGCAAACTTGAAGGGCAATGCGTAACACAAGTCGTGCATAAAAAACAGGATTCAAAAATATCTCTGCTTGTAGAATCTAACTCTATATCACCGCGTTTATAAGCTCCAAGTAAATCTAAAAAACCGCGCGGTGAAGTAACCTCATCACGATTCACCATATAAATAGTGCAGTGTGGGATACATTTTCCGCATTTCACACACGCACTTGCTGTTTGCTGCAAATCAAGCACACTTTACTCCTAAATAGTCTTACTAAAACGTTTTGTATCAGTATGTGCGCTAAGATATGCATCAAAAGCCATAGCAATATTGCGGATAAGCATACCACCCGTTGGAGAAGTGGTAATACCTTGAGGAGTAATTTGAACCAAACCTATTTCTTCATATTCGCACAAAGATGCTAAAGCGGGAGCAAAATGTGTCTTAAAATCAATGTTAAATTTAGATTCTATATTTGCAAAATCAAGGCAAAGATTATTCATAAGCCCCATAATCACCTCTTTACGCAAAATATCCTCATCTGTGAGCCTTACACCTCTCTCAACAGGTAATCTACCATTATCAAGTGCGCTTTCATAGGTATTCATATCTTTATAATTTTGTGAATAATAATCCAGCCCTTCACTTATGCTTGTAAGCCCAATGCCAATAGTTTGCGAGAATCCACGCGTAGTGTAGCCTTGAAAATTGCGGCGAAGCTGATTATGTTGCTTAGCAAGATAAAGTTCATCACTTTTTTTAGCAAAATGGTCCATTCCAATCATTGCATAATCTTGCTCTTGTAAAAAAGCTATTGTATTTTTGAGAATCTCTAACTTTTGTGCAGGGGAAGGAAGTGTTGTCTCATCAATTTTACGCATTGTTTTTTTCATCCACGGCAAATGAGCGTAATTAAAAATAGCCAATCTATCAGGGCTTAAAGCTACAACTTTTTCAAGCGTGCGTGCAAAGGTTACTTCATTTTGAAAAGGCAACCCATAAATGAGGTCAAAATTCACAGAATTAATCCCAAATTCACGCGCAAGGCTAATTGCCGCACTTACTAGCTCTACACTTTGTTTTCTATGCACAGCCTCTTGCACCTTGTCCTCAAAATCCTGCACACCAAAACTCAAGCGATTGAATCCATTATCTTTTAACACTTCCATTTGCTCTCTGACAAAAAATCGTGGGTCAATTTCGCAGCTTATTTCTGCAGAGGGTGCAAAATGTGTAAAAGTATTGCGAATGAGGCTTATCACTTCTTGTAATTCCTTAGCATTAAAAAAAGTTGGTGTGCCTCCACCAAAATGAAATTGCACCACTTCACGCGAAGTATCCATATATTTGCTTAAAAGTGCAAGTTCTTTTTTAAGATAATGTATATAATGTTGCTTTTTTTCTTCTTTGCTTGTATAAACAACATTACAACCACAATAATAACAAGCCGAACGACAAAAGGGTAAATGCACATATATTGATAGGGGTAAATTTGACATAGAATCTGCCCGAGAGAGCGCTTGAATATAAGCTTTATCATTCCAAGATTCTTTAAATTCTACTGCAGTTGGATAACTTGTATAGCGAGGACCTGATTTTGAATATTTGACAAACGCCCCAAAATCAATTTTTTCACTTACTCCACTCAATGCCTTTGCTCCTCTTATTTAGATTTACGCAGATAATCAATATCAAAAAATAAATTAGGATACTTTTTTTTAATATCTTTAGCAAGAGTATTTGTATTAATATCTGGCAAATTTCCATCATTTAAACGCAAAGATTCTAAAGCATTTTTTGCTACTACCATTGCATCATCAAAATCAATGGGCATTTGAGAAATAATATCTTTTTCTAATCTCATCACAAGCTTTTCCTCTTGAATATTTTTGATATGTGAGAGGAGCTGGACAAATATTTTTTGAGGAAATACCACATATTCCTCGCCCTGCTCATCTTGCAAAAACCACAAATCCTCCTTTGAAAATCCTCCACTTTCCATAGCAAGAAGCATCGCATTACCCTCAAGGCGGCGTAAAATGCCAAGATTCTCACCTGATTCATCAAGCCATTTCTCTTGTTTTGATGCTTTCATTGCTTACTCCACGCTCACAAGCGGGATTTTATTTATCCGTGCTAAATAGAGCATAATGCCCTTTTGCGCGTGAAGGCGATTCTGTGCTTCTTGGAATACTTTGCTCTGTGCGCCCTCAAGCACACCTTCACTCACCTCTTGCCCTCTATATGCAGGGAGACAATGCAAAAAAATAGCATCTTTTTGTGCATAGCTCATCATAGCCTCATCTACACAAAAATTTGCAAAAGCACATTTGCGTTGTTCTTTTTGTTCTTCTTGTCCCATTGACGCCCAAGTATCGGTAACCACAACATTTGCATTACTCACTGCCTCTTTTGCGTCATTTAGAATCTTGATTTTACCTCCACTTTGGATACACATATCCTGTGCCTTTGTGATAATATCTGCCTTAGGTGCATATCCAATTGGTGAAGCAATACGCAATTCAAAGCCCAAAATACCAGCAAGGTTAATCCACGAATGTGCCATATTATTGCCATCACCAATATATGCTACAATAGGATTCCTCCCTCCCTCGCCTTTCGTGGGATAAAGAGGATTGTGATGAGTAAGATAAATACCGCATTCTATCATCGTAAGATAATCCGCGATAAGCTGCACGGGGTGAAAATCATCACTCAATCCATTAATCACAGGCACAGATGAATATGAGGCGAACTCCTCTAATCTGCTATGCTCACTTGTTCTCATCATTATCATATCTACCATCGAACTAATCACTCGTGCGGTGTCTTTGATGGGTTCGCCTCGTCCAAGTTGTATATCTTTATGAGAAAGGAATATACCCTGTCCGCCTAATTGAAATATACCACTCTCAAAGCTTACTCGTGTCCGTGTAGAGCTTTTTTCAAAAATCATCGCCAAAACTTTACCCTTAAGATAAGGTTTGTTACCAATATGCAAAGATTCGTATTTAAGTTCTAGGGCAACATCAACCATTGCTAGAATTTCATCTCTGTTAAAATCATTCAGAGTGAGAAAATGTTTCATCTACCTGCCTTGTGCGATTTGAATAAAACCGAAATTATATCTAAAAATAGCAAAGATTATTTTAATACATTATGTTTATGGAGTATTTTGAGGGATATAATCTTCAATACCTATGGTAATATTCATTGTAATATTTTTAAAAAGTACTTTGTTTTTGCTTCGTTCATAATAAAATTCCTGCCCACCTCGCACAAACCATTGCACAAATGTCCCATTGTTTGCTACACGCTTCCCATCGCCATCAAAAATATCTCGTGCGCTCACAATATCGCTAAATAAATTAGGATAACTCACTTCCCCAAAAAAAGCGCGTGCCGCTATCCATTTAGAAGTGCATTCTTTGCCCATACATACTTCTCTTTTTGTAATAACAATCTTCCCAACAGGCTTACCAAGCTTATAAAGCTCAAGCGCAAGGTCTTTATTTGATTTATTATACTTCAATGAAGCGAAATCATAAAATTTTACCCGAGGTGTGTCAATAAGAAGAATTTTAAACTTCGTGGGTTCTAAAACCGGGGGTTCATTAGGATTAATATCAGGATTCTGAAAACCCTCAAACCACGCACAAGAAGCGAGAAAAAGAGGGAGTAGCACAAGAGTAGTGCTTAAAAGTATTCGCTTAAAAATACCAAATATTGCACTCATTACATACCTTAGCACTTGCCATACTAGGCTCGTGCATTAGAGAGAATCCTATGCCAAATTCTACCATCAAGCTTTAACTCCATATTTACTTGACATAAGCCATCTTTATATACAGTTTCAAGCACTTCAGCATTTCGAATAAGAGCTTGGACCTTTGTTTTAACCGTTGAGCTCTGAAGCATCATATCACGCACTGTATCTTGTGCATTTACTCTAATGCCATACATTTTTTCACCAATTTGACGATACGCATCTACAATCGCTGCTCTTTTTGCCATAGCAAAAGCCTGTGAGGGAGAAAGAGAATTTTCAGGTGAAACGCCAATTCCCACTGCACTCAAAGTAATTTCATTCTCTGGTGTGAGCATTGGAGAATTAGGAATATTATTGCTCCCTCCTCGCCCAATATATTCATCATCTCTATCAAACTTTGGTTCAAGATTACCTTTGTTTAAACCGGGCACCTCAACCTTTTCTACTACAAGAGTGTTGATTTTAGGATTTTTAGAAAGCAGGTTAGGGTTAGTATTGTATCCGGGCATTGGCGGATAAGTAGGTGCTTGGATAGGTGAATACATAGGCTGATTACTTGCGCTTGGTGGGATTAATCCGTTATTTGCTCCACCCGAGCCATCGCCAACATTAAACAAATCTCCGCATCCACTCAATGCAAACACAGCAAAACTTGCAATGATTGAACCTTTAAGCAAATTACTTTTCATATTCAGTCCTTTGAATTAAATTTCAGAAGACTAAAAGCAAGTAGTGTTCCATAATTTTTATAATTTATGATAATGATAAAATCCACCGCCGCAATGCTAAACGTATTCTTTTGGGAAATCCATAGATTCTAGGGAAAAGGCAGCAAAAATATCTTTTACCCTTTATATTGAGTTGAGACAAAGATAAAAGCAAGTCTTTTTTGTTAAAGCCAAGCTCCTCTACATAGCCCACAAGCTGTAAAGATTGCATTAACTTTTTCACATTATCCAAACAAGCACGATAATAATACTCCTTCATTACAGGATTCTCTTCCTCCCTAAAAGAATGCAAAAAAGTCTGCAAAATCATAAAATAGCTATAAGTAATTTTTATCCGCTTATCTCTTGTAACAAATGAATTCATAATAGAGCTAGGAACAAGTGTATAATTATAAACTTGCTCGTGGCTTATATAAATATTTTTACATTTGCTTACTGATTTTGTGCAAAATGCAATGTCTTCATAGATGATATGAGGGATAAAAGTAATATTGTTTTCAAATATTAAAGAAGCTTTGCCGGTAAAGCTTCCCGCTGAAGCTATCATAGCATACCCTCCAAGTGATAAAATCAAATCTGTGGGAGTATATAAGCCTTTAATATGAGAAGGAAACACTTGCCAATCAAACTCTACTTGCGTATATGTGGTAGGCTCTCTTGCAATCAATATGCTATATATAAGCACATCTACCTCATATTGCGTCAATATATGATAAGAGTGCTCTAGTGCATAACTCTGCAAATAATCATCAGAATCTACAAAACGAATATAATTCAAATATTGCTGGGGGTGGGTTAGTAGAGATGATAAGATTCTTTACATATTCTAATCCCGCATTACGAGCCATTGATAGTCCTTGATTTTCTTGATTTAAAGTTACAAATCTACCATCTTTATTAGCGTATTCTTGAGCGATTTCTCCACTAGAATCTGTGCTACCATCATTCACTAAAATCGCCTTCCATTGAGTATAGCTCTGTGAAAGAAGTGAATCTAGGCATTTTCTTAAATACCTCTCCACATTAAAAATTGGCACGATGATATAAAACATTATTTGCTCATTTGCCACCTAGCACCTCCTCCCACAATGGCATAATAGCCTCTTTACTAAACTTTTGTGCTATTCTTGCTTTTGCTGCCTCGCCCATAGTTTTGCGCTTATTTTCATCACTCATTAATTCTATAAGCTTATGTGCATAAGTATGTAAATCATTATCTTGTATTAAATAGCCACTTTTGTTGTTTTCTATAATATCACTTGGACCTGTTTTAATATCAAAAGAGATAGGACACAATCTATAGGAGCAAGATTCTAAAAGCACCATAGGAAAACCCTCATAATAGCTACTCATAGCATAAATACTCGCATTAAGATATTCAGATTCTATATCTTTGGTAAATGGCTTGAGAATTATGGAATCTTGCAATCCTAAATCTTTAATTTTAGTTTCTATCTCATTCTTCATATCACCATCACCTACGATAACAAGCTGCCAAGAATGTAATTGGGAGAGGGGCACAGATGATTGAAGGCTCTGTTGAAGCAGAGCCCAAATATTAATGAGGCGCAAAAAGCCTTTTTGATCACCTCTATCCATACGCCCAACTGATATGATACTTTTTTGCTTCAAATCTGTTTGTTCTGTAGAAATAATAGGTAAAAAATTAGGAATAACCTTAATATCTTTGTGGTATTGCTCCCAAATAGAAAGCTCTTTAGAAGAAAGGACAACAAGAGTGTGGAAAAAATTATTTCGTGTATTATATATACTAAAATTTAAATGAATAAGTCTTATATATCGTGTGAACTTGTGCTTAAGAAAAGGTATATAAGTGCTGTCATTTGCAATGACTACATCAAAATCTCTAAAATCAAAATGCACTTGTGCATTAAGAATAAATTTATAACAATTTTTATAATAGATTTTAGAGAAAACATTACGACATATTTGTGCTTTAAAAGCAGATTCTGAAATATTATGCCAAAAGTGAAGTTTTATGCTATTATTAATATGGTAAGGTAAGTTTTCATTGGCTTTATAAAAGCTTAATATTTCCACTTCATTCCCTACTTCACTAAAAGCATTAGCAAGATTTACAACTACTCTTTCAGCTCCACCTGTAATGCTTATATCACCAATTGTGAGCAGGATTTTCTTCATATACACCTGTAGATACTGTATATATCGCAATAAACAAATAAAGCTTGATTATAAATTTTAACACATTTAAATAAGTGCAAGAAAACTCCTATATTCTTTTAATTTGTTAATACTGAACTTTGTATTTTAACATAATTCTGCATAATATCTTTTTAAAAAACTGAGCATTTAAATAATTAAAACAAATTTAAAAAACCTAAAAGAAGAAAATATAAGAATCATAAGAAGTATTTTCCCTATCCCTGCATCGACCTACATTCCCACACCTGAAAGATGCAGTATCATCGGCGAAGAGAAGCTTAACTGCCAGGTTCGGAATGGAGCTGGGTGTTGCCTTCTCTCTATAAACACAAGAAAAAGGGAAATAAAGACAAGAAAATTTGTCCTTATTTCCATTTTTCTTTATTGTAAAAAGCCTTTAATAGTAAATAAACAACAAATTACGCTTTTATTTATCAATTACCTTTGTTTTTTACAAAAACATACACTCAATAAGGCAGTATCTTAGAAAAAAGCCAAACGGTCTATTAGTAGT
The DNA here is from genome assembly GCF_000762925.2 of Helicobacter sp. MIT 03-1614. Classification (NCBI taxonomy): domain Bacteria; kingdom Pseudomonadati; phylum Campylobacterota; class Epsilonproteobacteria; order Campylobacterales; family Helicobacteraceae; genus Helicobacter; species Helicobacter sp. MIT 03-1614. The sequence continues at coordinate 91,573 of NZ_JRMS02000008.1, read as the reverse complement.
AGTCAGCTAAACACATTACTATGCTTACACATCTACCCTATCAAGCAGCTAGTCTTGCTGCGACCTTCAGGGAAAGTTCATCTTGGAGTTGGCTTCCCGCTTAGATGCTTTCAGCGGTTATCACATCCACGCGTAGCTACCCAGCGATGCTCTTGGCAGAACAACTGGTACACCAGTGGCGTGTCCATCCCGGTCCTCTCGTACTAGGGACAGCTCTCCTCAACTTTCCTACGCCCACGGCAGATAGGGACCGAACTGTCTCACGACGTTCTGAACCCAGCTCGCGTACCGCTTTAAATGGCGAACAGCCATACCCTTGGGACCTGCTCCAGCCCCAGGATGCGATGAGCCGACATCGAGGTGCCAAACCTCCCCGTCGATGTGAGCTCTTGGGGGAGATCAGCCTGTTATCCCCGGGGTACCTTTTATCCTTTGAGCGATGACCCTTCCACACAGAATCACCGGATCACTATGACCGACTTTCGTCTCTGCTTGACTTGTTTGTCTTGCAGTCAGGCTGGCTTATGCCATTACACTCTTCTTGCGATTTCCAACCGCAATGAGCCAACCTTTGTAAGCCTCCGTTACTTTTTAGGAGGCGACCGCCCCAGTCAAACTACCCACCAGGCATTGTCCTACTTGAGGATAACTCAAGCTAGTTAGCAGACAGAAACATTAAGGGTGGTATCTCAACGATGGCTCCATCTCCACCAGAGTGAAGACTTCAAAGCCTCCCACCTATCCTGCGCATAATGCTCCCATCGGCAGTGCCAAGCTGTAGTAAAGGTCCACGGGGTCTTTCCGTCTTGCCGCGGGTAGGAGGAATTTTCACCTCCACTACAATTTCACTGAATCCCTGGTTGAGACAGCTCCCATCTCGTTACGCCATTCATGCAGGTCGGTATTTAACCGACAAGGAATTTCGCTACCTTAGGACCGTTATAGTTACGGCCGCCGTTTACTCGGGCTTCAATTCAACGCTTCGCATTGCTGCTAACGAATCCTCTTAACCTTCGAGCACCGGGCAGGCGTCACACCTTATACTTCCTCTTACGAGTTTGCAAAGTGCTGTGTTTTTGGTAAACAGTCGGGAGGGACTCTTTGCTGAGACCTAATTGCTTAGGCACACCTTATCGCGAACTTACGGTGCTAGTTTGCAGAGTTCCTTAACCAGAGTTCTTTCACGCGCCTTAGAATACTCATCTCATCTACCTGTGTCGGTTTGCGGTACGGGCAACATTAGCTAAACTTAGAGGCTTTTCTTGGCACGACGGCGTCAGTAGCACTCCAATTGATCCGAAGATCGCTTGAAGCTATTGGAGTTTCAAATACAGAGGCGGATTTGCCAATCCTCCAATCTACACTCTTAAGTTAGCACTTCCATCAGCTAACGCTACTTAGCCCTATGCGTCCCCCCATCGCACACTTATGTTGGTATGGGAATATTAACCCATTTGCCATCGACTACCCCTTTCGGACTTGTCTTAGGACCCGACTAACCCTACGATGACGAGCATCGCGTAGGAAACCTTAGATTTTCGGCGAAGTGGATTCTCACCACTTTTATCGCTACTCATTCCTGCATGCTCACTTCGCATCGCTCCAGCACTCCTTACCGGTATGCCTTCAACGCTGATACGAACGCTCTTCTACCACTGTGCATCAGCACAATCTACAACTTCGGTGTCTATCTTAGCCCCGTTATATTTTCTGCGCAAAATCACTAGACCAGTGAGCTGTTACGCTTTCTTTAAAGGATGGCTGCTTCTAAGCCAACCTCCTGGTTGTCTAAGTAACTTCACATCATTTTCCACTTAGAATAGAACTTTGGGACCTTAGTTGGTAGTCTGGGTTGTTCCCCTTTTGACGATTGATTTTATCACCCACCGCCTGACTCCCAAGATACGGTAATAGGTATTCGTAGTTTGACAGGGGTTGGTACCGCGGTGAGCAGCCCTAGCCCAATCAGAGCTCTACCCCCTATTACTATCACTTGAGGCTATACCTAAATATATTTCGAAGAGAACCAGCTATCACCAAGTTTGTTTGGCCTTTCACCCCTATCCACAGCTCATCCCAACCCGTTTCAATGGGTACGAGTTCAGTCCTCCACGAGCTATTACACTCGCTTCAACTTGGCCATGGATAGATCACTTGGCTTCGGGTCTGCAGCATCTGACTAAACGCCCTTTCAGACTCGCTTTCGCTACGGCTTCGCGTTTGCTTAACCTTGCCAGATACCACAACTCGCAGGATCATTATGCAAAAGGCAGTCCATCACCCTGATAAATCATAGGGCTCTGAATGATTGTAGGCAGATGGTTTCAGGTTCTATTTCACTCCGCTCACTGCGGTTCTTTTCACCTTTCCCTCACGGTACTTGTTCGCTATCGGTGTGATAGTAGTATTTAGGGTTGGAGAGTGGTCTCCCCTGCTTCAGTCCGGGTTTCACGTGCCCTGACCTACTCTGGATACTGCTACCTATGAATAACCTTCGCATACGGGATTATCACCCTCTGTGATGTATTTTTCCAAATACTTCTGCTCAATTATTCAAGTGGATATTGCAGTCCTCAACCCCAGTAGCAAGCTACTGGTTTGCCCTCTTCCCCGTTCGCTCGCCGCTACTAGGAGAATCTCGTTTGATTTCTTTTCCTCTAGCTACTGAGATGTTTCACTTCGCTAGGTTCGCTCCATTAAAGGTAATACCTATCTCTAGGTATTGGGTTGCCCCATTCGGAAATCTATGGGTCAAAGCTTCTTGACAGCTCTCCATAGCTTATCGCAGTCTAGTACGTCCTTCATCGCCTCTATCACCCAAGGCATCCACCATCTGCCCTTAAAAGCTTTTACTTCTAAGGATACTGCCTTATTGAATGTATTATGTATTCAATAAACAATATATCGCGTAATTGTAGTTAATTACTATTTAGGCTATTAACAATAAATTTTCAAATAACACTTAGACAAAAGTCTAATGCAAAGATATAAAGTAACTATAAGCTTTGCATTAAACTTCTTAAATTCAGTGGTGGAGAATAGCGGGATCGAACCGCTGACCTCCTGCGTGCAAAGCAGGCGCTCTCCCAGCTGAGCTAATTCCCCTTTTATATGCAATAATTAATTTATAGCAATATTATTACGATATGGTGGGCTTAGGAGGACTTGAACCTCCGACCTCACCCTTATCAGGGGTGCGCTCTAACCACCTGAGCTATAAGCCCCTAAAGCCTGCTATTTCAAGCGATGCTATTTGGAGATCTCTGAAAACTAAGCAAGTCTATTAAGTTTATCTTTTCTATTCTCATAAATCTGTGGTTAAGATAAATAAATATCTTAACACATCTCTAGAAAGGAGGTGATCCAACCGCAGGTTCACCTACGGTTACCTTGTTACGACTTCACCCCAGTCGCTGCATCCGCCGTGGGCGGTAACCAATTTAGTATCCCGACTTAAGGCGAATACAACTCCCATGGTGTGACGGGCGGTGAGTACAAGACCCGGGAACGTATTCACCGTGACATGGCTGATTCACGATTACTAGCGATTCCAGCTTCATGTAGTCGAGTTGCAGACTACAATCCGAACTGAGAGACGTTTTTGAGATTTGCTCCACCTCGCGATATTGCTCCTCTTTGTGCGCCCCATTGTAGCACGTGTGTAGCCCTAGGCGTAAGGGCCATGATGACTTGACGTCGTCCTCACCTTCCTCCTCCTTACGAAGGCAGTCTCCTTAGAGTGCTCAGCCGAACTGCTAGCAACTAAGGACGAGGGTTGCGCTCGTTGCGGGACTTAACCCAACATCTCACGACACGAGCTGACGACAGCCGTGCAGCACCTGTTTTCAAGTTCTAGCAAGCTAGCACTCCACTATCTCTAGCGGATTCTATCAATGTCAAGCCTAGGTAAGGTTCTTCGTGTATCTTCGAATTAAACCACATGCTCCACCGCTTGTGCGGGTCCCCGTCTATTCCTTTGAGTTTTAATCTTGCGACCGTACTCCCCAGGCGGAATGCTTAATGCGTTAGCTGCATTACTGCAGAGACAAGCTCCACAACAACTAGCATTCATCGTTTAGGGCGTGGACTACCAGGGTATCTAATCCTGTTTGCTCCCCACGCTTTCGCGCATCAGCGTCAGTTATGTTCTAGCAGGTCGCCTTCGCAATGAGTATTCCTCTTGATCTCTACGGATTTTACCCCTACACCAAGAATTCCACCTACCTCTCCCATACTCTAGAATAACAGTTTCAAATGCAGTTCTATGGTTAAGCCATAGGATTTCACATCTGACTTGCTATCCCGCCTACGCGCTCTTTACGCCCAGTGATTCCGAGTAACGCTTGCACCCTCCGTATTACCGCGGCTGCTGGCACGGAGTTAGCCGGTGCTTATTCGTTAGATACCGTCATTATCTTCTCTAACAAAAGGAGTTTACAATCCGAAAACCTTCATCCTCCACGCGGCGTTGCTGCTTCAGGGTTTCCCCCATTGAGCAATATTCCCTACTGCTGCCTCCCGTAGGAGTCTGGACCGTGTCTCAGTTCCAGTGTGTCCGTTCACCCTCTCAGGCCGGATACCCGTCATAGCCTTGGTGAGCCATTACCTCACCAACAAGCTGATAGGACATAGACCAATCCTTTAGCGAAAAACTTTCCCTCGTAAGGAGTATCCAGTATTAATCATCGTTTCCAATGGCTATCCTAGACTAAAGGGCATGTTATCTATGCATTACTCACCCGTGCGCCACTAATCCACTCTAGCAAGCTAGAGCTTCATCGTTCGACTTGCATGTATTAGGCACGCCGCCAGCGTTCACTCTGAGCCAGGATCAAACTCTCCATAAAAAATGAAATCAATGAAAACTTGTATTAAAGGAAACCAATACTACAAGCTCCATTTAAAAAGTTTGTCCTTGTCTCTTAGTGTTATTATCACAAAATCACAAAGACTAGATTGCACAGATTCTATGATTATCATAAAATCTTGTGTCTCAAAGTCATAAATGAGTTGTAAAAATGAACTAAGAAACTTAAGTCTGTTTTATATTTTATAGAATATAAAAGCATCACTTAACTTTCTTGCTTAGATGTCAAAGATCATACCAAATACAAATCAATCAAAATAACTTTAAGCTTGATACCTTAAAAGCTAAATATATGATTATAATTGATAAAGAACAGCCATTTTGTAGAAAATCTTAATCATCACTTTTCTTAAAGGCACTACTCTATGGATTTTAGAATCACGAAAAACTAAAACTGAACATAGTGAAAATCCTACAGAAGATTAGAGACTAGAAGCTCAATCAAATGGGAGTGAGATATTACAAAATTAAAGCTTAAAATGGGCTGAAGAATTATAAATTTCTTTATAAGCTGACTTCCAACGCTTATGAAACCAAAACCAATCTTGGGGCTTAGCCCTGATTGCTGCCTCAATAACATTTGCTTGAGCTTGTGTAGCTTGTAATATATCTGCTGTGCTATCTTCACTCTTTTTGCAATAAATTGGCGGATAGTATCGAACTTCAAAATTTTTATAATCTTGCCCTATACTAATCATTATAGGCACAATACCTACACCAAAACGGCGAGAGAGCACTGAAGCAATAGTTGTATGCGTTGCCCTCTTGCCAAAAAAATCCACCCATATACCCTCATCTTCAGAAATATTTTGATCAACCAAAATCCCAGCAAGTGGATTTTCTCCACTATATAACTTTAATAAATGTTTGAATGCGCCTTTTTTGTCAATAAATTTCGCATTTTGGAGCTCTCGCCGCTCAATTATCATCTCGTTAATAGGATTAAAAGATGTCAAGCGACCCAAAGAAGCCATATTGCACCAAGGATAACGTGGCACTAATACATTTGCTATGGCTTCCCAATATCCATAATGCGCAGAAATTGCTACTGCACCCTTATCTTTTTGCAAAGTATCCAAAAGATAATGCTCATCGACAAAGTTAAATCGCTGTGTATGTTTCTCCAACGGGATAAAAGCCACTCGTATCGTCTCCAAAAGTACAAAGGCAAAATTCTCATAGCAAATTTTAATGATTGTGTGCTTTTGCTCTTCGCTCATTTGCGTGCCATATGCAAAATCTAAATTTGCTTTAGCATCTTTAAAACGTCTTCTATCACAGATTCTCATAATCAATGCTAATGACTTAATATGTCCTAAAAAAAGCCAATGTGGCATTTTTGCCAAACAATAACCCATACAATTTGCTATTGTTTTTATCGCTCCCTTAAAAATCTTTGCTCTTAGACTCATCATATATCCTTATGTGGTAAGTGAGAGTGCGCGTTATTATCGTGCAACGAGCCACCATATAGAATCTCTTCCGCACAAGCACAAATAGCATTTGGCTGAATATTTGCAATAGAAAAATCATTCTTTGCATAGGAGGGATTCTCGCTTCCACTTAAAAATCGGTTATTTTTTCCTTGAAGTGCAAAACGAGCTGCTGGCGTATTGCCATAAAGTGTTATAGAATCTTTTTGCATAGCCCACGCTAAATGCGTTATACCTGTATCTCCTCCAATAAGTAAATCTACTTTTTGTATTAATGCTTTAATCTCTCCCATATGAAGACGCGGAAGCACTACTACATTTTTTTGTGAAGCAAAATGCTCCTTAATCTTTTGTGCTTTATTTGTGCTATGCCACAGCAAAAATACATTAAGATAGGGATTTGTCTCCAAAAGTTGTTGAATAACTTGAACAAATAAATGCAAAGGGTAAGTTTTAGCTTCCAAAGATGATTCAAGTATAAGCACAATATTTTTAGCATCTTTGTCTACCTCAAATGCTCTAAAAATTTCTAACACACGCACATTATCTACCTCGCTCACACCAAAAGCTTCAGCGCGATTATGATAATAAACACGATTTGTTTCATCTATATCTTTAAACCCCAGTGCAGAGCATACAAGTTTTAAATTACGCTCCAAAATATGTTGTTCATAAGGAATACGCACCTTATATGTATAAACAAGGCTTGCTAAAGGCTCTTTTATGGAATCCCACGCAAATCCCCAATATTGCTTATTCTTTAGCATACTTCCACATAATGCTGATTTGATCAATCCTTGCATATCAATAAGTATATCATAAACAGGAAGCGCCTTTAGATTCTTAATAATGGTAGGCAGAGCATTTACACCACCTTTTTTAAGATTAATTTCAATAAGATTATCAATACAAGGGCTATGATACAATACTTCACTAAAAGTGCTATCCACAATCCAATCAATCTCTACGCGTTGAGGATAAATTTCTTCTAAATGCTTTTTTACAAAAGGTAATACACTTGCACTCACAATCACATCACCAAGGCTAGAAAGTCGCACGATTGCTATTCTCATTCTCGCACCCTTAGCTTCCCCAACTATGCTTTAACAAATTCAATTTGCAGCGGCTCTGGTTTATGAAGCTTATTAATATTTTCCCTAGCAAGATATAAATCAGCTATGGTGTAGATTCTTAAAGTTTTGGGTTTAATGTATTCATAGCGGATTTGCATATTGCCTTCACTACGACAAAGATTTTCAGCAAGTGCAAGCATAAAACTAAGCCATTGCAAACTCAAAAGCTTAGGCATCATATCGCTTATATGTCTAATATTTTCATCTTGAGGAATCTTTTTGCCACTATATTCTACAAGCAAACAAATACTCATTCGCTCTGTGTGTGAGAATCCATATTCTAAGGCATTGAGCAAAAAATATGAGCCGTGATATTCTGCATTATAAAAATTGAGAATCCGTCCAACACTTGAAAGATACGAGGCGATATGAAGCAATTTTTTACATTGTTCATCAAGCTTATGTAAAGGAAAAAGTGCGTCAAAAATTTTTAAAGATTCTCTACGCGTCATTTCGGCATATTTCTTATCAAGCATAAATCTATCTTCAATACAATTAATAGAGGGATTAACACCTTTGGGAAAGCTGTTTTTATGTCCCCGCAACAAATCACTTAAAAACACACCCTCTCTCACTCCCACACCACTTGTAACAATCTCCTTAGCGCCAAAAAACTCTAAAAACATTTGAAGTATCAATGAACCACTGCGGATATTATCAATCCTATCTAGAGGCACGCCCATAGAATCTAACTTATCTTCAGAAGCTTGGGAAATTTTCTCAAAAAATTTAATATTTTGTTCCACATTGACCTCATAGCCGTGCACTTCTTGGATAGGATACTTTTTGTGTTTCATTATCATTTTAGAAAGTGCGCGTATCGTCCCACCCACACCAAAAATACGATGATGTTTAAAATGTGATGGCACATTTGCAAGCTGTGTTTGTATAAACGCTCTTGCTCCTTCAATATTATTTTTCTTATCAAAAAATAATTCTTTTAGGCGAATTGTGCCAATATCAAGCGAGATAAGGTCAATAATCTTGCCATCTTGTATAAGAGCGCACTCTGTGCTTCCTCCTCCTATATCCATTGTGATTCCATCTTTATAATGAGAGAGGTTAGCACAGGCTATGCCTCCATAAAGCGCCTCCTTTTTGCCATCAATGACTTTAATAGAAACGCCACATTCCTTTTTTGCCCTATCAAGTAGAACTTTTGCATTAGGTGCATCACGCAAGGCAGAAGTTGCCACGCAAAAAATCTTGCGAGATTTATGCGCTTTAGAAATTTGGACAAATTCTTTAAGTGCATAAATAGCCCTATCCATAGGAACTTGCCCTAAAACACCGCCGGATTCATAACAACCCTCTGAAATTCTCACTTTACTTTTGGTTTCATAAATCAAATGAAAGGCAAAGCGTGAAGTTCGGCGATAAATCGCCATTCTCGCAGAGTTTGAACCGATATCAATGACGGTTGTAATTTTTGCCATTACTCTCCCTTTTGGAGCATTTCAAATTTATATTTGAGCTCTTCCATATTCTCTATGTTGTCAGGGTCTGGTATAATCGCATCAACAGGACACACACTCAAACAACTTGGCTCGTCATAACTCCCTACGCATTCAGTGCATACATCAGGGTCAATACTATAAATAGGGTCTCCCTCTTCAATCGCACCATTAGGGCACTCTTCGGCACACGCATCACACGCAATACATTCATTATTAATCATCAAAGACATACAAAAAACCCCCGAAAAATAAATTTATCAAATTAAAAAAGCAAACTTTTTAGCTAAAGATTCCTTAAAAATTATTTAACCTCAACATTTTTTGATTGAATCCACAAATCTACTCCATATTCATCAGCACAATCTGTGGCAATTACTTGCGTATTTGGCACAAGACTCAATAGCTCTGCAAAGGTATCTTGTGGGATAAAGAGCATACTTGCTCCACTAAAAATCGCTTTTTTAAGCTCATCTTTATTTTGCACCCCAATAAATGGCTCAAAGCTAAGGCGCCTTGCAAAGCTAAGCAATTTAGTCAAGCTTTTACCAGATAGGGGTTGAGCAGGGATAAGAATCGTATCTGCGCCAAAAAGAGCAGATTCTAAAATCTGATATTCTTCTAAAAAAATATCGCTATGGATAATCGGAAGTGTGCTATGACGGCGCAAAAGAGCGATGGATTCTAAAGGTGAAGACAAAGTATCAACATTGCTCATACCTTCTGATAAATCAAGCATATAGGCTTCAAAATGTCCAAGCGTTTCCATTTGCTCCTCAAGTGCATAGGCTCTATGAATATAAGAGAGAGAATCTGCACAAAAAGTAGCAGATTCTATAAATAATCTTTGGGCAATTTTTGGAGCATTCCCACTTTCGCGCACAAAAAATGAGCGCTCTACACGAGGCATAAAGGGGCTATATGCCAATGTCCGCCCCAAAGTATCAAAATCCATTAACGCTTTACGTGCCTCTAAACTTTGTAAGACACACTCAATGGTATTAGGAGAAAAATCCAAAGACAAGGGCATACAAGCTCCTTAAATAAAAGTTTATAATGCTGTGTTTCATAATTATACATTCATAAAGTTTGATTTTTTATGAAATAAGCGTTTAAGTAAATATTTATAGGGGGGGGGGGGATAATAACAATCTTAATATTGTTAAACTTGAAGCATTATGAGACATAATTAAAGTTGGAGGGTTTTAATGCACAAGGAAACTAAAGAACATATTTTATTAATATTAGCTGTGATTCTTATTTGTGCTATGGGTTTTATTGGTGTTTATATGCAAGATGATTCTGTTATTTATATTCTTGCTCCTGTGCCTTTCATAATAGCACTAATAATGTATCTTTATACCAAACAAAAAACTCTGTGTCAAAATTGTGGTAAAAGCTTCGGGCAAGAATTAGTAGATACAGATACGCGCTCTAGATATACTGTTTCGTGGCAAAAGAAAGATTCCAGCGGAACATTACATACAGAGGTATTCCAAATTGGAGAAGAAAAAGACTACTTCCTTTGCAAACATTGTGGTTTTATCACTTTTAAAACAAAAAGATACAAAACAAGAATTGATTAATAGGCTAAGATTCTTTAAATATTATAAACATTTCACTACAATACACTTTTTTATCTTTTATCCTTGCTTTAAATTTATAAAGGGATTGAATGCCTATAAAATGTGCCATTATCGGCTATGGATATTGGGGACGCAATGTCGCAAAAGCAATCGTGCAATGCCCCCATTTTGAGCTTATCACAATTTATGATGAAGAGTGCAATGCGCTAGATGAGGCACGCAAATTTTATCAATTTACCACTTATTCTAGCTATGAAGCAATTTTACTTGACAAAAATATACAAGCAATTTTTATTATCACGCCTCCACATACGCATTTTGCCCTCGCCAAACGCTCTTTAGAATCTGCCAAACACACCTTTGTAGAAAAACCTCTCACAACCAATCTCTCTCAAGCAAAACTACTCTATGACTTAGCAGATTCTCAGGGAGTAAAACTTTATTGCGATCATATTTTTTTGCATTCTCCTGCTATAAACTATCTTAAAGAACATATCGCAAGTTTTGGAGAAATTGTGTATATCAACGCACGGCGCATTAATCTAGGGCTATTTCAAAGCAATGTTGATGTGATTTGGGATTTGGCAATTCACGATTTGAGCATTATTGATTATCTTGTAGGACTTCATATAGAAGAGGTTTCAACTTTCGCAACAAAATACTTCCGCTACCCCAATGACGCTTTGGCAAATATCAATATAAAGCTCAAAAATGGTATCATCATCACACTTAATCTCTCGTGGCTTAGCCCCATTAAAGTGCGTGAGATGATTATTGGAGGGAGTAAAAAAACGGCAATTTATGATGAGACAAAACACAATAAAATCACACTTTTTAACACAGGTGTGGTCATAAAAGATGAATTTGATAAAACAAGCCTTTATCAAAAAATGGTTGAATATAAATTAAGCAAAGAGCTAAATCCGATTCTTCCCAATACTATGGCACTTGATAATTCTATAGCATATTTTGCGACATATATTGCACAAAAAGATACAAAAACAACATCTAAAGGAGGTAAAGAACACGTAATACGTGTTATTCAAGCTATTGAGATGATACAGGAAGCGCGGATTGCTCCACCACACTAAAACTCATCTGTAAAATCTCTTTATGTGATTTGATATAAGCATTAAGCTCCTCAAGTGTAAGTGCTTTAATTAATTCTAACTCTTTTTTATTATTATCTAAAGGCAAGTCTCTAAAATAATTTATAAATTTTGCATTAAGACGTTGAGAGAGACTTTCTTCACGGAGTGGCTCGCTGCCAAGCAAAAATGCCTTAGCAGAGGCAAGCTCTTGCTCACTTACCCCCTGTGTGATAAAGTTATTTACCACCTCTTTTACTACCTCTATCGCTTTATCTTTGTTTTCAAGCTTAGTTTGCAAATACCCACTTGCATAATTCACTGCTCCACCAACACTAATTTTCATATATGCCGAATATGCAAGTCCTCTTTTTACGCGCACTTCTTCCATCATACGCGAGCCAAAACCCGAACCGCCAAGTATAAAACTCATCACGCGCGCAATATAATTTTGATGAGAATCTGTAACAACAAAAGGTGAGCCAAAATATATAAAAGCCTGCTGGGTTGGTTTTTGCACGCTTATAAAATCTGCATTTTGTGAAGCTTTAAAGTGTAACTTTTCCTTGCTCTCTCCCACAGGTAATGCAGAAAGCACAGAAATAATCTTTGCCTTTAATTGTTCCTCTTGCATATCGCCCCCTGCAATAATGATAAGCCGCTTTAAAACAAGATTGCGTTTTAAAAATTCTTTTACATCTTCAAGTGTAATAGATTCTATACTCTGCTTATCTCCGAGCGATGGCACTGCCATAGGTGTGTCTTTAAAAAGTATTTTATTAAGATTTCTCTCTGCCACACTATCAAAATCATCTTCCTGACTTGCAAGCCTGCTTTGGATAAGAGATTTTACTTTATCAAGTGCAGCAGGCGTGAGATTTGGGTCATAAAGAAGCTCTTTGAAAAGCGAAAAACTCTCATCTTCATACTCTTTGAGATAAGAGAGATCAAAGCTTAAAGTTTGTAATCCTATGCCAGCATATAAACCTATAGCTTTTTGTTCTAACTTTTGTGCAAAAGCCACACTACCAAGCGTTTTTGTGCCTTCATTGAGTATTTTAGCACTTAAAGCACCAAGCCCTGCTTTAGAAGCATCAGCTCTGCCACCAATAAATATTAACTGTACATCACCCACAGGCAGATTCTTACTTTGTTCAAATATCAATGGCACACTTATGCCATTTATTTCCACTGCATCAACCTTTGCTTCTTGCGCATTCATACTACCTCCTAAACACACACATATTAGAAAAATAATGCTCCATTTTTTCATCAAAATCGCTCCAAAATCTCATACGCTGTATTGCGCTTGGCTGGAGATTCTCCAATATCTTTAATAAGCTCAATCATCTCTTGGGCATTCATAGAGTTACACACACCTGCCGAAGATACGACATTTTCCTCCATCATCGTGCTGCCCAAATCATTTGCTCCAAATAGCAAAGCGAGTTGCCCGATGTATGAACCTTGCGTTACCCAACTGCTTTGGATATTGACAAAATTATCAAGATAGATTCTGCTACACGCTAAAAGGCGTAAATACCTATTTGATGAAGCTTTATGAATATGGGGAAATTCTTTTTGCAAAGGCGTATTATCGGGCTGAAAACTCCACATAATGAATGCTCTAAATCCACCAAACTCATCTTGAAGCTGCCTTAGACAATCCCAATGCGCTATAATGTCCTCATCATTCTCTACACTACCAAACATCATTGTAGCTGTGGTTTTCATACCAATACGATGGGCTTCTCTATGCACTTCGAGCCATTCTTTGGTATCAAGCTTTTTAGGGGCTATTTTATCGCGCACCCTATCGCTTAAGATTTCAGCCCCAGCTCCGGGAATAGAAGATAATCCTGCCTTTTGAAGTCGCAAAAGCACCTCTGGAATAGAGATTTTAGAGACTTTAGCAATATAATTTATCTCAATAGCTGAAAATCCGTGAATGGTAATCATAGGATATTTTTGCGCGATATGGCTCACAAGCTCCTCATACCACTCAATTTTAAGCTTTGGATGCACGCCACCTTGAAAGAGAATCTGCGTGCCACCAATAGCCAAAAGCTCATCAATTTTTTTATCAATCTCTTCAAAGCTTAAAATATATACACCTTCCTCGCCTAACTTACGTTTAAAAGCACAAAACTTGCAATCTACCCAACAAATATTTGTATAATTAATATTTCTATCCACAACAAAAGTTGTAGTCTTGTCTGGGTGAAGGATAGATTTAATTTCGCTTGCCCTCACTCCAAGCTCACGCAAAGACGAATTACGCATTAAATCTAAAATTTCTGCGTTACTCACGCGTTTTATAGCTAATGAATTAGAATCTTTACCAATAGAGGAATGCTCTGCTACATCTGTCATAACTGCTCCTTTTAATGCAAATTTTAAAATCTCGTGCCCATAGTAAATTCAAATCGTGATGTTCTATCACCGGGTTGAGGATTAATGGGTTGAGGGAATACAATCACAATAGGTCCAAAAGGGCTTATCCACTCTACTGCAGCACCCCACGAAGCACGAATAGTTTCGTCTAAACTCTGTATACCTATCATACCATAATCAACAAAAAAAGCTAAACGCATTTGAGCTTTCTCTAAAATACCATAGCTTAACTCCACAGAATGTGTCATCATATAATTCCCACCAATACGAATCTCCCCAGTTGAGTTTCTAGGCGAAAGGGAGCTAACTTGATAACCTCTCACACTTGAAATCCCCCCCATATAAAATTTTGAAGTAATGGGCACATAACCATTATTTATAATTGCCCCCGCTTGGGTTTTATAACGTGCAATCAAATCGATACCGACAAGCGATTTGAGATGATAATAAAGTGCCATTTTGCCATAAAGTTTCGTATATTTCTCATCTCCACCAAGCCCTGCATATTCCACATACGCCGAGATAATTGCCCCGTTTTTAGGGAAATAATAATCATCGGTATTGTCAAAGTAAAGACTTGGGCTAATAGCAGATTTAATCGGTCTGTCAATACTAAGATACTCTTTATAAAGAGTTGCCAGACGAGCATCATAAAAATCAAGGACTCTTGTTGTAGAGAGTGTATATCCAAGCGAGGCACGCAAAGTATTTGTGAGTAATTTCCCACCTGTAATTGAGCCTCCTGTGGTTTGCTCTCTATAATCCCAATTCCAATATAAAGAATGAAATACACTAAAAGAAGTGCTGTATTTAGAATCAAGCACACGAGGATTACTTAGGGTAAGATTAACAAGTTGTCGGCGATAACTCCAATCCGCATACAACTGCCCACTCTGCCCTGTGCCAAAGAGGTTTCGCTCTCTTATAGAAGCATTTACCATTAATTTATCATAGCTTCCATAACCCAAACCAAACATAAGCTCGCCCGTGCGCGCTTCCTCAACACTTACAAGCAAGTCCATAGAATCTTCGCTTACCCTTCGCTCATCAATTTTAACCTTACCAAAATAACCTAATCTTTTGAGTGCATTTTCAGACTCTTTTAAATCCGAGAGACTATAAGTGTCGCCGGGTGCAAGAAGAATCTCGCGTCGTATAATTCTATCTGCTGTGCGGGAATTACCTGAAATAAGCACATCATTAATTTTTACCTTTTGCCCTACTTGTATCAAATAAAGCACCTTTACTTCAGCATTTTGCGGGTCTTTGTCTAAATCCGGATTAACCCTCGCAAAAGCATAGCCTAAATCTGCAATTTTTTGGCGGATACTCTCTACATCTGCGCGCACTTCTTCAATATTAAAATATGTACCTTTTTTTACTTTAAGCACTTTGCGCAACTCTTTTTCTTCAATCACAGGGACGTGTAAGATAATCTTAATCTCTGATACTTTATAGCGCTCTCCTTCTTTAATTTTATAATATAAATTCGCACTATAATCATTAAAATTTGCATCTAAAAAAGCTTGGGAAACACTTGCATCTAAGAATCCTTTGCGCATATAGGCATCTTGGATTCTTGGGCTATCATATTCTAAGTCTGCAAGCTTAAGTTTTCCATCATTGCGCCCCCAAAGCCACCCCATAAACTGCTTTGCACGATTAGCACTTAGCTCTTCAACCTCACTTACCTTGAGCTTCTCTCTGCCATCATACTCTGCTTTTTTGATGATAATATTTTCACCTTGATTGACATTAAAAGTAATTGCGTATGCCTTATCTTCACCTACTTGCGTTATATCTGCCTCTACTACTGTGCCATAATATCCTTGATATTCTAAAATTGTGCGTATAACAAGTTTAGCGCGATTAAGCTTTGTCTCATCATAGCTATCGCCCTTTTTTATGCCAATTTGTGAATATAATGTCTCTTTTTCTTGCTCGCTTCCATAACCTTTTATTTCAACACTTGCAACTTTAGGTTTTTGTTTAAAGTAAAAAGTCAAGATACCACCATTAAAATCCGCATAAATATCCTCAAAATACCCTTGTGAATAAAGTGATACTATTGCCTTATCTACTTTTGCAATATTTAAGCTTTCGCCTACTTTAATACCTATGATTTCATCAGCCAACACATTTGAAATTGAGCTTAAACCCTCATATTTAATTGCACTAATATCCTTAGCATAAATAACATTGCAAAACAACAAAATAAGAGCGCAACAAATTTTTTTCATTTAAGTCCCATTTGCTAAAAAAATAAAATTGTGATTATATTGAAATTTCTTAACAAGCCCATAGAGAATCACAGGAATTTCTGCAATGTATTTGCTTGTGCCATAAATAACTCCAATCCTTCCCAATCTTCACGCTCAAGGAGCTCTTTTGCTTCATTAAACTTCGCTTGAAAGTATGCCATTGCTTCTAAAACATTTTCTTTATTTTGCTTAAATACATCTTTCCACATCAGCGGAGAACTTTTTGAAATTCTGCTCATTGAGCGAAAACCCCCACCAACTAATGCAAGAATCGTTTGGGGGTCCTCTTGGGCAAGTGTAGCATTTGCCAAAGCATAACTAATGATATGGGGCATATGTGAAATAAGCGCAATATGCTTATCGTGAGAATGAGCGTCCATTTTAAGAATCTTCATACCAATGCCAATAAAAATATCTTTTGCTATTTCAGCTTGATACGCCCCACTTTGCTCTAAATCAGTAAGAATTACAATGTTATTTTTATATAACTCCCCAAAAGCAGCCTTTGGTCCAAAAAACTCTGTTCCACACATAGGATGTGCGCCTACAAAATGATGTCTTAACCACGAAGGAATATCAGAGAGAATCTGCACTTTTGCTCCACCTACATCAATGATTGTAGCATTCTCGCTTATATCTTGAGGCTTAATGCTTGAAATAAGCTCCACTATCCCATCAACAGGCACGCTCAAAAATATCACATCACATTGCCAAATCTCATTTAATGGCACGCATTCATCAACCAACCCCAAATTTAGTGCTTGTTGAGAGTGCAGGGCATTTTTATCATATCCCAAGATTCTATTAATATGCTTATTTTGTATTTGCCCCACTTCTCTAAGAGCTAAACCCATAGAGCCGCCCATTAATCCTAATCCAATAATACCTATATTCATCGCTTCCCCTTCTTTAAATAATTAACTTTATCTATAGTTCCACATTTTAGCTATGCTCGCAATAAATACACTTGCGCTTTCACTTCGTAAGATAAGTGTATCATTTAAAGTTATAATTTTTGCAAATCTCTCACGTTCTTTTGTGCTAAAACCTCCTTCTGCGCCAACCATTATGCGCACAAGATGTTTCTCTTTGCTCATTTTGGAATGATTTTGACAAGGTGTAAAATTGCATATATCTACGCCACCAAAATCAAAAGCATAAAAATCTGTATATTCTTCACAGATTCTATGAAAATTTTTATACAACTCAAGTTCCATTAAATCACTTCTTCCACATTGCTGACAAGATTGAATAAGAATCTTTTCCATACGCGGTAGAGAAAGCTTAAAATGCCCTTGTGAAAATGCTGCATAAAAAAAGCTAATGCGCGATACACCAAGCTCATTAAGCATAGGAAGCGTTTTTTCAATAATCTTTGGCTCAATAATTGCCCACAATAAATGCAAATGACTTTTTATATTGCTCGGAGCATTTTGACTCGCTTGTAAGCGCAATGTTAATGCCTTTTTGTCTATTTCGCTTAATTCATAAGTATAAAGATTATCATCATTTAGATTGCGCAAGGCAAGGGTTTCTCCAAGTTGAACGCGCCGCACTTTCATAAGATAATTCACATTTTCATCATTCACGCTTACAAGAGGATTCCCAGCATCTTTATGATACAAAAACTGCATTCACGCCAGCCAAAAAAGCAAAATAAAAAAGAGTAGGTCCATTATATAGAGTATTTTGCAAAATTTCACATAACCTTTCATTGCCTCAAGATTTGTCCGCCGTGCAACTTTGAGAATCTTAATCCGATAAATCTCGCCAATTAAAACAAAAATACAAAAAGTTATCATTGCAATAATCTTAAGCGAAAGCTCAAGATTCCCAAATATCCAAATATTTATACCGCTTAAAACACTCACAGAGAGTAAGAAAAAAATAATGGGGGCAATAAACCAAATTTTTTTATTCATTGCTACAAGATTTTTAGAACCAAAAAATAATACCAAAAGATTAAGCACGAAAGGAAGCGCGAAAAATCCAGCAAAAATCTTATGATAAAGCACTAAATCCATAAAAGTATCGTGTAAGATAAGAGAATCAAATTCCTGCATATTTCCTCCTTTAATTAACTTTAATTAACTTTAATTAACTTTTGTAGTTTATTATCACTTAAAATCTTTAACCTCACTATTAAAAAAGGATTTTCCATCAAATCGCAGGCTGTTGTTTTACTCAATATGGGCTCTCCAAATAGCCTTTTTGAGGTAGAAAGTTTTTTAAAAAATATGTTTAATGACCCTCTAATTTTGGGGATAAAAAATACCTTTGCACGTAAAATGCTGGCAAGTTTCATTACCCATAGTCGCGTTGAAGAAACTAAAAAAAATTATCAAGCCATTGGTGGCAAATCACCTCTCACAGCTCACACTTTAAATCTTACAAATAAACTCAATGAACTTGATTGTAAGCGATTTTATACTTATGCAATGCGCTATACACCGCCATTTGCATATCAAGTATTAGAGGATATAAAAACACAAGGTATACAATCCGTAGTGCTTTTTAGCCTTTATCCGCAATTTTCTTATTCTACTATTGCCTCCTCGCTTATTGATGCCAAAGCAGCTCTACAAAAACTTGCATTTACACCCACACTCTATGAAATATCCTCTTATCACACTCACCCAGATTACATAAGCTGTATTATAGAGCGCATTAAAGAATCTTTAGGTGCAGATAATCCAAATGAATTTGTGCTTTTGCTCTCTGCTCACAGCGTCCCACAATCACGTATAGATGAGGGTGACCCTTATCAAAAACAATGTGAAGAAAACAAAGAAGTCATACAAAAGGCACTTGAGAGTGAAGGGATTGTCTTTAAAAAGATTGCACTTGCCTATCAATCTAAAGTGGGTCGTATGAAATGGATTGGACCAAGCACAAAAGAGACTATTACCAAATATAAAAAACATAAGATGATTATTTTCCCTCTCTCTTTCACACTTGATAATTCCGAAACAGAATACGAATTAAAGATACTCTACGCCTCCCTTGCAAAAGAGCTAAATGTTCCTCAATATCGTGTTTGTAGCTGCTTTAATGATAATGAAAGATTCGCTAAAAGTATTATGAACATACTTGAAGAACATCTTCGCGGCAAAGCAGAAGTGTAGCCATAAGGTTAAGGAGTAAAACAAAATGAATAAACTATGGATGCTATGTGCGATTATTTATGCAATGATGATAAGTTTTGGTTGTAATGATGATAATGAAGTGAGAATCTCTCAAGGTGCAGCCTTAAATGAAAAGCACATAGAGCAAGCTGAAAACCTAGATAAAGAGAGTTATGCAGGATTAGAAGATGTCTTTTTAGATACAAAAACTATTCAAGGGCAAGAGGGTAAAATCACTCTGCTTATTTTTGGCAAAAATCACTGCACATATTGTGATAAGCTTAAAGATGATATTAAAAATAACACATCTCTTAAAAGTATTCTCCAATCGCATTTTTTGCCCTATTATATTAACATTAGCTACACAAAAAATCATCACTTGCAATTTCAAAATGCACCAGAATCTACACTCTCAACCTCTACGCTTATAGAAACTTACGTGAAATCTCCTATGCGTCCTACTCCTACACTTATATTTCTTACTCCCACAGGAGAAGTTATTTATGAATTACCCGGCTATCTTCCAAGCAAAGAACTCTCTGCTCTTTTAAAATATATGCAAAGTCAAAAATGGAAAGGAAAAGACAAAGATACAATCTCACTTGAAATTAATGAATCTCTTAGAAATGCTTTTATAGATTTATGAAGGAGTGAAAAATGATGAATATAATTAAAACACTTTTTTGTTCAATGAAAATGGTTCTTTTGCTCATAGGCATATATGCCACAGCTTGTGGCATAGCAACATTTATTGAAAAATATGAGGGCACACTTGCAGCTCGTTTATGGGTATATGACGCATTTTGGTTTGAGATATTACATATTTGGCTTGTAGCTTGTCTCATTGGCTGTTTTATCACTTCAAAAGCGTGGCAGAGAAAAAAATATGCTTCATTGCTCTTGCACGCCTCTTTTATCGTTATCATCATTGGTGCGGGTATTACTCGTTATTATGGGTTTGAAGGCTTAATGAATTTGCGTGAGGGACAAAGCGTGAATTTTATTTCTACAAATACCCATTATATTTTTATCCAAATCAAAAATCCTCAAGGCGATGTAGAATCTGTAAGGATTCCCACTTATATTGATGAGAAAGTCAATCATAAAATCAATCAACATTTAACATTTTTTGGCAAACCTTTGACATTGCATACAGAAGAATTTACAGCAAAACAAGTAAATATGTCTGAACTTTTTATACTCAATGCGAGTATTGATTTTTTAGGAAAAAATGAGAAAACACTTATTATGCGCGATGGGAATAATGCACCTACAAAAGAAAACATTACTATGCTTGAAATTGAAGGCTATAAGATATTTCTTGCGTGGGGCATAGATAATATTGCCCTCCCCTTTAGTATAAAACTTAAAAAATTTGAACTTGAGCGATACCCGGGTTCAAACTCTCCTGCCTCATATACTTCGGAAGTAGAAGTGCTAGATGGGCAAAATCCTCCCTTGCCTTTTAGAATCTTTATGAATAATGTATTAGACTATGGTGGTTATCGCTTTTTTCAATCCTCTTATCACCCTGATGAAAAAGGCTCTATTCTCTCTGTTAATAATGACCCGGGCAAAACACCTACATACATAGGCTATGCTATGCTTATACTTGGTGTAATTTGGCTACTTTTTGATAAAAACGGACGATTTGCCACACTTGGTAGATTCTTAAAAACACAAAAGTTTTTCTCACTTATGCTTTGTAGTGCACTTTGTTATGCTTTGAGTAACCCACAAATAGCTTATGCCTCAACACAATCACAAACTGACTTCCAGCCTTTATCTGAAAATGAAATACCACCTTTGCAAGATATTCCCTCCATGATAAAGGCATTGGCGGATACTTCAAGTCTCACAAATGATTTTGATAGAATCCTCGTTCAAGATTTTGGTGGGCGTATAAAGCCTATGCACACCCTTGCCAATGAGTATATTCATAAATTGACTCAACAAAGAACATTTAAAGGGCTCAATCCCTCACAAGTTTTCTTAGGTATGCTCTTTTATCCACAAGAATGGCAAAGTATCCAAATGATAGCCACCAAAAGTCCAAAGCTCCGCCAGATTCTAGGATTAGACGAAAATCAAAAACATATTGCTTATATTGATGTTTTTACGCCTCAAGGACAATATATTCTCCAAAACTATGTTGAAGCCGCAAACCTCAAAAGCCCATCTTTGCGCGATACTTTTGAAAAAGATGTAATAAGCGTAGATGAGCGCATTAATTATGCTTTCCTTATTTACACAGGGCAGGTGCTTAGAATTTTCCCCGATAACAAATCTCCTAATAACCAATGGCTCTACCCACTTCAAGCCATAAGCAGTGCTGTGGCACAAGATGATACAAAAAAAGCAAAAGAGTTAATGCAAATTTATAAAAAATTCGCTCAAGGTATGCAACAAGGAATAAATACCCATAATTGGCAAGAAGCCGCTCAAGCAACACGAGACATTCGCACATTTCAACAAAACAATGGTGGCTCTTTACTCATTTCGCCTGCAAAGGTAGATTCTGAAATTTGGCTTAATCTTTATAATCCATTTTATCAGCTCACCTATCCTTATATCTTCATAAGCATTGTGCTTTTTATCATTGTACTTGCAGGAATTCTCAAAAATACTCCTACACGTCCGCTTATTCACAAAGTATTTTATATTCTTTTGCTTGCGCTTTTTATTTTGCATACTTGCGGATTAGGATTGCGATGGTATGTAAGCGAACACGCCCCTTGGAGTAATGCCTACGAATCTATGCTTTATATTGCGTGGGCAGCAATTCTCTCTGGTGTAGTATTTTTTAGGCGCTCAAATCTTGCATTATGCGCCTCAAGCTTTTTGGCAGGAATGACTCTCTTTGTGGCTAATCTTGGTGATATGGACCCACAAATTGGGAATCTTATGCCCGTGCTTAAATCTTATTGGCTCAACATTCACGTCTCCGTTATCACTGCAAGTTACGGATTCTTAGGTTTATGCTTTATGCTTGGACTTATCACACTCATTATGTTTTTGTTACGAAATGAAAAAAGATCTCAAGTGGATTGCTCAATCCTCTCTTTAAGCGCATTGAATGAAATGAGTATGATTTTGGGCTTATTTTTGCTAAGTGTAGGGAACTTCCTTGGTGGCATTTGGGCTAATGAATCTTGGGGCAGATATTGGGGCTGGGATTCTAAAGAAACTTGGGCACTGATTAGTATTGGTGTATATGCAATTATCTTACACTTGCGCTTTGTTGTGCCCAAAAATTTTCCTTTTATCTTTGCAAGCGCGTCTGTAATAGGCTTTTTCTCAGTGCTAATGACCTATTTTGGAGTGAATTATTATCTCACAGGTATGCACAGCTATGCCGCAGGAGAAGCGGAGCCTGTGCCTTTATGGGTAGAACTTATGGTAGCAGGGATTATACTGCTCATCATTATCGCAAGTAGAAAAAGAGTGCTTGATATGCCCCATTTATAATTTTTTTTTATAATTTTACAAATTTGTATCACCATTGATAAAGGGGGAAAATAAATGAAAAAAACTATTTTATGGATACTGGGCGTTATTCTTGCATTAATAGTGATTATTTTATGCGTGCTTTTTACACCACCAGGTAATGCTCTGCTTAAGCCCATTATACAAGGGCAAATTGATAAATACGCACCTATTAAGCTTAATTTAGATACATTCTCACTTGGATTCTCAAGTATAGATGTGCAAATCAATCATAACGATGATATTAAAATAACACTCAATGGTGATTTCTCACTTTTTTCTCAAACACTTGACCTTGCACTCAAGGTTGATGCAAAAGATATTTCTGTGCTTGGAGAGATGGTAGATACGCCTCTGCAAGGTTCATTTGTTATCAATACTACCGCGAAAGGCTCATTTGATAACCTTGAAATTAACACGACAAGCGATATCGCAAAATCCTTTACAGATATTCGTGTGCTTTTACAAGATTATACACCTACTTCAATTCTTGCTCACATTAAAGATGCACAAATTAAAGAATTTCTCGCTATGGCAGGAATGAAGCCCTATGCAAATGGCTCGCTTAACCTTGAAGCTGATATTAAAGGCGATACAAATATGAATTTCAATGGAAATGCACTTTTAAATATCACTCAGGGCTTAGTAGATAGTGTGCTTATAAAAAAAGATTTTGAAGTAGATGTGCCAAAAACGACTTTTCTTATCACCCTCAATGCTCTCTTCGATATGGACAAACTCAACCACGACTTTAATTTCAATGCAAATATTGGTAATATCCACTCAAAAGGGCAAACATTTATCAAAGAATTGAGCACAGATAGCACTTATGATGTACAGCTAAGTGATTTGTCTGCTTTTACACCATTAGCAGGTATGCCTATACGCGGTAGCTTTAACACCAAAGGCACAATTAAGGGTGATATGAAACTCTTAAACATTGATGGAAATTCTGATGTTGCAAGCTCTAATACTCTTTATAAAGCTACACTTAAAGATTTATCGCCAGAATCTGCGCAGGCTCATATCAAAAATCTTCGCCTTGACACACTTTTATGGATGATTCATATGCCACGTTATGCTACGATGCATCTTAATGCTGATTCTCTTGTAAATGATTTGGATAAAGGTATTTCTACCAAAACAACACTTACGCTTTCTGGCACAACAAATAATGCAGTAATGAAACAAGAAATGGATATGGATATGCCAAATACGAATTTCACACTTAAATCCAACATAATTCTTGATAAGGGCGTAGGTGAAGCAAACTCCACCTTAGATTCTGATATTGCTCAAGTTAAACTCGCAAAAACACAAATTAACCTTAATAACGTTGCCTTTGAAGCACCTTATGAAGCTATTATACCTAATCTTAAAAAACTTAAATTTCTCACAGGCATAGAGCTTGCTGGAGATTTTAAAGCAAAAGGTATAGCCAAATTCAAAGACACGCTTTATGCTGACTTTAACACACAATCACTTGGTGGCAGCATTGATGCCAAACTTGATAATAATAAGCTCACAGCCTCTCTCAAGGATATTAATACGCTCAAGCTTCTTACTATGGCACAAGTTAAGCCTGTATTTAGCTCTAATATGAACGGGAATCTCAATTATGATACACTTATACAAAAAGGCACACTCAAAGCAGTTATAAGCAATGGAAAGCTTATGCCAAACCAAATTACCGAACTTGCAGAAAAATATCTTAAAACAGATATTACTAAGGAAGCCTATGAAGATGCGGGATTAGATGCTATTATTGATAAAGATATTATTACTGCAGATATTGGATTAAAAAGCCATAATACAGCCATTTTTGCAAAAGGTGCGAGTATTAATACAGACAAGGGTACAATTAATGCCGATTTCAAGTTTCAAATCAAAGATAAATATATTTATCTTAAAGCACGAAATAGCCTTGAATCTCCTACAATTAGCATTGATGCAAATGAACTCATTAAAGCTGAAGCAGGCAAAGCTATTACCAAAGGTGCAGAAAAAGCTATTGATAAATATATTAAAGATGATAAAGTTAAAGAGGGCGCACAAAAGCTCCTTAACAATCTTTTCAAATAATCAAAATGAATTTGAAAAGATTTATTAAGTCTTTTGCCATAAGCTTTTTTGTTGCTACAATCGTGTCATTTATCATAACATTTGTGTATTTACAATTAAAAAAAGATAATCTCTCGCTTGAAGCACTCTGCGAAGTAAGGGCAGATGTTTGTAATCAGCTTGGATACAAATATGATTTAAAATCTGATTATAAAAAAGCACGAATGTATTATCAAAAAGGCTGCGATTTAGGAAGTGAAAACGAGGGATACAAAGAATCGTGCTATAATCTAGGACTCCTCCTTGATAATGGTTTAGGCGGAGATAAAGATGAGGCTATGGCTCTTTTATTGTGGGAAGATTCTTGCAAAAAAGGTTTAGGCTTAGCTTGTCATAACATTGCTGCTTCTTACAAACAAGGGATTTATTATAATAAAGACATACAAAAGGCAAGAGAATATTACCAAAAAGCTTGTGAATTGGGGCATAGTAAAGCCTGTTTTGTTTTAGCTAATCCATATTTTGGCGAAGATGACTAAATACCCTATTATAAACTACAGGCTCTTTTTTGCTTTTTTGGAGATTTGAGCTATAAGTATATACACAAAGATACCGAGTATGGCTAATACAAAAGGCATAACATACGAATGTGCATCAATTTTTTCAAGCAAAGCAATAACGCCACTGCTTGCATAATATCCACATAAGCCCACTATTGTTGCCCATAACACACAAGAAAAAGCATTAATAATAAAAAATTGTTTCAAATTAAAGCTACTAAAACCAATGGCAAGGGGCACAAGTGTTTTGATTCCATAGAGATATTTGCTAAAAATGATGAGCCATAAACCATAGCGCTTAAGCCAAATTTGCGAAAGAGCAATTTTGCGTCTATGTTTATTGAGTGCAGTGAGAAGCTCTTTTTTTTGATAACGTGCAAGATAAGCAAGCAAGAAGCTGCCAACTATATTACCCATACAAGCTATAAGAATTGCCAAGTATAAATCCATTTTTCCAAGCGCACTCATTATACCTGCAGTAATTAGCCCCAAATACCCTCCACCAAATGAATATATAAATAATAAAATATAGCCCCATTGTTCAAGTGAATGTATTGTATCTTGCATATTTATTCCTTCATTTTCTTCTTAATTCTAGTCCCTACTTTACTCTGTGTAAAGCTCTATCATAAAGATGATAGATTCTATCGCAAGATTGAGCTATATCCTGATCGTGAGTAGCAAGAACAAGCGCACCTTTATGTGTGCGGATATACTCAAACATAATCTCCATTACACGAGTAGCAGTTTGTTTATCAAGGTTACCTGTTGGTTCATCGGCAAAAATAATCTTTGGTTTTTTGGTAAGCACGCGAGCAATAGAAAGTCTCTGCTGTTGCCCACCACTAAGCTGTCCTATGGGCTGATGAACAACTTTTGCAATATCAAAAGATTCTAAAATTTCTTTATCAATGCTCTCCCCAGAGAGAATTGAAGCTACCTTGAGATTTTCTATACCACTAAAACCACGAAAAAGATAATGCGCTTGAAATACAATACCTAACTGCAATCGCCTTAAAGAAAGCTGTTCTTTAGCACTTAGGGCATAAATATCATTAATACCAAGCAATGAGACGCGTCCTTTTTTTGGAGGAAGCAGAGTAGAGAGATTGTTTAAAATTGTAGATTTACCGCTACCGCTTACGCCCAAAATAGCAATACTTTCGCCCTCATTAACTGATAAGCTAAGATTCTCATAAAGCAAAGTTTCAAAATGATGTGTGAGGTTATGCGCATCAAGCAAGGGATTCATAGTTATCCTTTTATAAATATAACACTGAGGGTATTTTATCATAAAATTTAATACTCCTTTGTGCGCTTAAGTTCAGAGTAAGTATTATTTTGTTTAATATTTTCTATTTTTATTTTGATAAAATTATGTTTGTCAAAGATTCTGGTTTAAGAATCTTTACTATTTATACTGACAAAAGGAGTAATTATGAAGAAGTTTGCATTTATGTGTGCAATAAGCGCACTTTTTAGCACATCACTTATGGCAGAGCCTTATATAGTTGATGCGGGACATTCATCGGTAGGTTTTAGCGTAAAACATTTATCTATCAGTAATGTCAAAGGGAGTCTTGATAAATTTAGTGGCACACTTGATATTGAGGGTAAAACTATCAAGGCTTTAGAAGGTGAAGCGCAAGTGCTTTCAATCAACACAAATGACAAAGCACGTGATAAACACCTCAATGCACCTGATTTCTTTGATTCAAAAAAGTTTCCTAAAGCTACTTTATCATTAATCAAACATAATGGCAAAAAGCTTGAAGCAAACCTTACAATGAGAGATATTACTAAAAAAGTAGTCTTTGACGTTGTGCTTAATGGTCCTGTGAAAAATCCTAGAAGTGGCAAGGATATAGTTGCTCTTACTCTTGATGGCAAAATTAATAGAAAAGATTTTGGCATCGGTGTTGATACGGCAAATGCGATGGTGAGCGACAATGTTGATGTAAAAATTGAAATTGAAGCTTCAGCAAAATAATCCACTACATTCTCTATTGAAACATCAATAGAGAATCTTCTTTCTATCTTTATAAAATAAGTCTCAATTACAAATATTAAGATTTTTTACAAAAAGAAGAATCGTGTCTTGCTCTGCACAATCTTGTGAAGACAAAGTATAAGAATAATACTCCGTTATTTTCATAATAGTATCAATAGGACTACTTAAATCACAAACGACTTTAAAGCTTTGAGGATTAAGTTTGAGTATCTCGCTTACTTTTAAATTTTTATGTCTATTGTTATCATTTTTTGTTCCTTCTAATTTTTTCATTTTAAAAAAATCTCAAAAAATGATAATACTAAACCCTAGCACAACGACTATAAGTGTATTTACTTCAAAAATACATTGCAATACGAATGAGCCTCAGCCCTTAAATTATTGTAGTAAAGAAGAAACTCCCTCTTTGGATAGGAGGGAGTTATAAGACTAAGAAGATTAATGCACTTCGCTCCAAACGCGACGTTTCCAAAGGTATGCAAGCACACTCATCACACCAAAGAAAATCATAATATACACGCCTAAGCTTTCACGTTCTTCCTTTTTAGAATCTCCAATAGATTCTATATAAGCAACAACACGTTCTTGTGCCTCTTGTGTCAATCCTACTCGTGGCATAGAAAGCCCCACTGGCATAACACCAAGCTCTTTAGCAAGATTACTATAATCTCGCTCATCTTGCCATTCGCTTCTTTTGTCATTAGGCGGAAGCGATCCCTCTTTGTTGATGATAGCATCTTGAATAGCCTTATAAGATACCTTTTGAGGGTCATTAATAAAATACTCCAAATAATGCGCACCTTTACTGCGAATCATTGTTGAAAGGTCAGGAGCAGCAGAACCAAGATATACACTCAAACTCTCGGGCGAAGTTGAAGCTTTAGTATTGTCATATTTCATAGTATGGCAACGAGAACAAGCGTTGAGAAAAACTGCTTTGTTTGTAAGATTTTCTTCAAGCTTGGCAATTTCATTTTGCTTTTGTCCTTCAGAGAGACTTGACTTTTCAATATTTTCTTTTTTGCCAATGAACTCTTCAGATTCTAAGACTTGCTTTTTCAGCGCAATAGAACCCACTGATTTGAGATAAGCAACCATATCAGCAACTTCTTGTTTGCTATCTTCTTCTCCAAAATACTGCGTCATTGGAAAATCACCATCAGGAAATTTATGTGCCAAGTGGAGAGCATTCGCAGGGTCTAAAATAAGATTTGCTAAAAATTTATCATTATAAATTGCCCCAGCAGTAGATAAATCAGGTGTGAAGATGGTTGCTTCTTTACCATCTCGCACATATACCGCCATCTCACCTCCTGCAATACCAACATCTTTAAGTGTATGGCAAGCTGTGCAGTTTCCTTCTATAAGCGCTTTACCACGTTGTGCATTGCCTTTGGATACATCAATTTCCTCTAAATCTTTGAATGCAAAATCAGCTTTTGCAACTTCAGGGTGGAAAGTCGCGTGAGCAAGAGGCTCTACACCCCAATATAGCACACCCACAATTACCACAATAATGGCTAGAATCTTAATCTCTTTCATCTTAGTGTGCTCCTTTCTTATTTTCAAATAATGTTACAAGTGGCAATGCAATAAATACAAGGAACAAGAATCCAATAGATGCTACAAAGCCAATAAAGTTATTTGCACCTTCTGGTGGAAGCTTACCAAAGATAGTAAGCACTATCATATCTACTATAAGAAGACAAAACCACAAGAGATACCCAGGACGTCTGTGTGCTGGAGCAACAACAGAACTTCTATCTAGCCAAGGCAAAAATAAAAATGCTACTTGTGCAATACCAAAAGCAGCTAAACCGAGGTCGGCACTAAAGAAAAATCCTCGCAATACTTCATAGCTCCATAAGAAATACCACTCAGGATAAATATGTGCAGGCGTTTTCATATTATTTGCTGGGTCAAAATTGATAGGGTCCATTGCAAAATCAAAGTGGAAACATACAAGATAGAAAAAGCCTATCATAAAGAGGCACACAACAAAAATATCTTTAGAGAGAAATACAGGCCAAAATGGTATTACTTTGGATTCTTTCTTTCTACCTTCTTCATATTTTTTTGCTTCGGTTTCATAATCAATATGCTCTCCATCTTCATTATTCACGTGAGGCATTCTTAAAGTATAAAAATGCAGCGCAATTACACCAAGAATCACAATTGGCAAAAGGCATACGTGGAGCATAAAAAATCTTGTTAATGTAGAATCTGCCACAACGAAATTACCGCGCACCCATTCAACAACATCAGGTCCAATCACAGGAATACCACCAAAGAGGTTTGTAATAACTGCAGCAGCCCAATAGCTCATCTGTCCCCAAGGAAGCATATATCCACTAAATGCCTCTGCGGAGAAAAGCACAAAAATGAGCATACCGCCAATCCATACCATCTCACGTCCTCTTTTGAATGAACCATAATAAATGGCTACAAACATATGAATGTAGATAATAAGAAATATCATACTCGCAGCTACTGCGTGAATATGCCGCCATAACCAACCAAATGCTACTTCACTCATAATTGTATGATTGACACTATCAAAAGCCAAATTTACATCGGGCTTATAATACATCAAAAGAAAAAATCCAGACACCACAAGCAATGAGAATAGCGTGAGTAATACTACACCCATAGCCCATAGGAAGTTGATGTTTTTTGGAATCCAATATTTTGTCATCATCACTTCCAATAATTTCTTGATAGCAAGGCGTTGGTCTAGCCAATCTACCAAGCCTTCAGCTTTTTTCACTTCCATCATCTTCTCCTTATGCCTTTTTCGCTTCAAGCAAGGCTTTGTATTCTTGCCCTTCCTCACCTAGCACCATTTTAGTCCCATCTATCTTAAAAGGTGGAATATCCATAGGGCGAGGTGGTGGAGTGCCAGCTTCATTAACACCTGAAGCATCAAATCGCCCCCCGTGGCACGCACAAGCAAATTCTTGAGCAGCCTGATTAAAGCTAGGAATACAACCCAAATGAGTGCAGATTTGAATCCCCACTGTATATACTGCACCATTAACTTCAAAATCTCGTCCTTGCGTTTTTTGACTTCCAGCAGTTTTCTTGAGGATATATACAGGTTTTCCCCTCCACTCCACCGTTTGAAGCACTCCTTCTTGTAGAGCACTTAAATCAAATGTCGTAAAACCAGCCGAGACAACACTAGGTAGCGGGTCCCAAGAGCGTTTCATTGCATACAGAGATGCCACAGCACCCACAGCAGCAACACCGCCTAGAGCCATTCCTAGAAAATCGCGTCTTTTTGTGTCTTGCATCTTTTCTCCTTTCACTAATTTGAAGTATTAAAAACTATATATCGTATGCAAAAAAGGCTTAAATGTTGTTTATTCTTGTTAAAATTTTTGTTTATTTTTAGAGTATATTATAATTACGATACGAGATGATAAAAATTTTAAGGTATAGAAATGAAACATTTTGTGAATCCTTGCATACATTTTATTCAAAAGCAACTTCAAGAACGAGGTTTTAAGAAAGTAGTATTAGGCTTAAGTGGTGGTATAGATTCTGCAGTAGTGGCTACTTTGGCTACTTTAGCCTTAGGGAGCGAAAATGTGCGAGCTCTTCTTATGCCCTCTCTTAGTTCTAATGAGGAACACTTTAATGATGCTTTCAATCTTGCTCATAATCTTGAACTTGAAAGCAAAATTATCCAGCTTGCCCCATTTCAAGAGAATTTTGCAAAGCAAGAAGGTATGGATTTGAGCGGAAAATATATGGAAAAGCTTGATATGAATCAAAAAATGCGTATGGGCAATTTTTGCGCAAGAATCCGTATGACTATGCTTTATGATTGCGCAAGTGCAGACAATGCCCTTGTATTAGGAACAAGCAATAAAAGTGAGATTCTATTAGGTTATGGCACAATATTTGGAGATTTAGCATACGCTATAAATCCTATTGGTGGGCTATATAAAACACAAATTTTTGCTTTCGCGCGAGCACTTAATGTGCCACAAGAGATTATTGCCAAAAAACCAAGTGCAGATTTATTCGCTAATCAAAGTGATGAAACCGATTTGGGATATAATTATGCGGACATTGATACATTCTTAGAAGCATTTGAGAAACTAGGAGGTGTTGAAGCTACACAAAATAAAGAACGAGAACATATCAAAGAAAAACTTAAAAATGCAGGATTTGAATGCAATATGGTAGAATCTCTAAGCACTCGTGTATGGAATAACGCCTTTAAACGCACTAAACCAACCATATTAGAATATAAAGTTTAAGGAGAATGTATGCGATGGATTGATGCATATTTTTATCAGCCAAATTTTACCCAAAAGCTTGTGAGTTTTGCGCTTTTGCCTTTATCATTGCTTTATGGAATCGGTTCTACTATGAGACGAAAATTAGCAAGATTCTATGATTTTGGCATACCTATTGTGAGTGTAGGGAATCTCATTGCTGGTGGTAGTGGCAAAACCCCTTTTATTATTGAAGTGGCAAAAACGTATGAACGTGCGGTAGTAATATCTAGGGGTTATAAACGCACATCAAAAGGTCTTGTTCTCGTTAGTGAATGGGGCAATATCCAAGTCTCACAAGAAGAGGCTGGAGATGAGCCTTACCTCATCGCGAGAGAACTCAAAAATGCAAGTGTAATTGTGTGCAAAAATAGAATCCAAGCTATAGAAAAAGCAAAACAAATAGGCGCAAAAGTCATATTTTTAGACGATGGTTTCCGCTTCAAATTTGCCAAGCTCAATATCGTGCTTGAACCATTGCTTAAACCCTATTTTGCTTTTTGCTTGCCAAGTGGGATTTATCGCGAGCTACCAAATGCCCTTAAAGAAGCGGATTTAATTGTGCGTGAAGGAATAGACTATACGCGAGAGGTGCAAATAGAATCTCCAAGTGAGCGTATGCTGCTGCTCACGGCTATTGCCAATCCTTCAAGGCTTGATGCATTTTTGCCCTCTGTGGTAGGGAAAATCACACTTGCTGATCACGCACAATTTGATAAAGATACTTTACAAAAGGCAATGCAAGAATATAATGCTACAAGTTTGCTTATAACAAGCAAAGATGAAGTCAAGCTACTCCACAGCAACTTAAAATTAAGCGTGATGAGATTAGAACTTAAAATAAATCCTCAAGTGTTAGAACATATTAAAGCATATGTAGAAAAATTTAAGTAATATTTTGTTTAAAATATTAAGGAGAAAAAATGAAACTACAAAAAGGGGATAAAGCACCACAATTTAGGCTTAAAAATGCTGATGAGATAGAAATCTCTTTACAAGATTTGCTCACAAAACGCGTGGTAGTATATTTTTATCCCAAAGACAATACGCCCGGTTGCACGATTGAAGCAGAAGAATTTAGCACTCTATTAGAAAAATTTGAAGCAAAAGATACCATCATAGTAGGCATAAGCCCTGATAGTCCCAAATGTCATCAAAACTTTATCAACAAAAAAGCACTCAAAATCTTGCTCCTTAGCGATACTGATAAAAGTATTGCAAGTGCTTATGGTGCGTATGGCACAAAAATGATGTATGGAAAAGAAGTGCAAGGCATTATCCGTAGCACCTTTGTAATTGAACGCGATGGCATCATCAAAGAGAGTTTTTATAATGTCCGTGCCAAAGGACACGCACAA
Organism: Helicobacter sp. MIT 03-1614; assembly: GCF_000762925.2. Taxonomy (NCBI): domain Bacteria; kingdom Pseudomonadati; phylum Campylobacterota; class Epsilonproteobacteria; order Campylobacterales; family Helicobacteraceae; genus Helicobacter; species Helicobacter sp. MIT 03-1614. The sequence continues at coordinate 58,470 of NZ_JRMS02000008.1, read as the reverse complement.
AAGGTATTAGAAAGTTTAGATTAGAGCCAGCTCTAATAAGATTCTATAATTTCTCATTTTATAGAATCTTTGTCTTTGTTATTTCTTTATAGGTCTCAAAGACATCGCCCACTTTAATATCGTTATGGTTTTCAAGCATAATGCCGCATTCATATCCTTTAGAAACTTCTTTAGCATCATCTTTAAATCTCTTGAGTGAGCTAATAGCACCTGTATGCACCACTACACCATCACGGATAAGCCGCACCTTAATACCACGCTGAATGCTTCCATCAACAACCATACACCCAGCAATCGTGCCAACTTTAGGAATATTAAACGTCTCGCGCACTTCAGCCTGTCCTGTATTTTCCTCTTCAACAATAGGAGACATAAGCCCGCTAAGCAATGCTTTTATATCATCAAGCAAGGCATAAATAATAGAGTAAGTCTTAATTTCTACACCCAATTCTTTAGCTTTTGCCTTTACGCTTCCGGTAGGGCGGACATTAAAGCCCAAAATCAAGCTATTTGTGCTTGTAGCACAAAGTGTAATATCACTCTCACTAATGCCTCCTACGCCAAAACCAATAATATTTATACGCACTTCATCATTGCTTAATTTTTCTAAACTCGCTTTAATCGCTTCAAGACTGCCTTGAGTATCAGCCTTGATAATGAGAGGCAAAGTTTTGAGGTTGCCTTGAGCAACCATTTCTCCAAGCTCATCAAAGGTAACTTTGGTGGATTTACTCAATTCCTTTTGTCGTAAATATAATGCACGTTTTTGCGCGTGTTCTCTTGCAATAGTGTCATTTTCAACACTCTGAAAGATAGCTCCTGCACTAGGCACTTCAGAAAGTCCTGTAACTACTGCCACCCCAGAGGGTGAGAGCTGTGAGATATTTTGTCCCCTATCATCAAGCAATGCTCGTACTCGCCCAAAAGCCGTATCAGCCACAACAGAATCCCCAACATTTAAAATCCCTTGTTGCATAATAATAGTTGCCACTGGTCCTCGTCCCTTTTCCAAACTTGCCTCAAGCACAATCGCCTTTGCTCTGCCCTGATGAGATGCTTTAAGTTCTAATACTTCAGCTTGAATAAGAATCGTCTCAAGCAAATTCTCTACACCATCACCATTTTTGGCAGAAATAGGAATAAATTCATATTCTCCTCCCCATTCATTAGGTGTAAAGCCAATTTCAGCGCATTCAGCCTTAAGTTTGTCTGGATTTGCATTTTCTTTATCCATTTTATTCATTGCGATAATAATTTGGACATTCGCAGCCTTAGCGTGATTAAGAGCTTCAATAGTTTGCTGCTTGACACCATCATCTGCAGCAATTACAATAATAGCAATATCAGTTACCTGCGCACCTCTACTTCGCATTTGTGTGAAAGCTTCGTGTCCGGGCGTGTCAATAAAGCTAATTTTCTTGCCATTTTTTTCCACCATATATGCACCTATATGCTGCGTAATCCCTCCAGCCTCACCACTTGCTATACGCGAGTTGCGGATATAATCAAGCAGTGAAGTTTTTCCGTGATCAACGTGTCCCATAATTGTAACCACAGGCGGACGCTCAAGCAATGGAGAATCTGTATCGGGAGTAGATTCTATAATATTTTGCTCAGGAGCATCTTGGATTGAAATTTCAAGCTCAAATTCATCGCTCAAAATTTCAATCGCATCGCGGTCTAAAAAATCATTTTTTGTCGCCATTACACCAAGATTAAAAAGCACTTTAATAACATCTTTTAATTCGGCTTTAATGAGTTCTGCAAATTCATATACACGAATTTCTTCAGGAATAGAAATAGGACCTTTTATCTTATCAACATTTTTTGTAGCTTTTATAGGTTTGCGTCGTTTTCCTCCGCGTTTGATACTTCCTTCGTTCATCCACGGATTTTTACGATGAATATGTACTCGTTCAGTAATAGCTTGACGAATCTGATTCTCTTCCTCTTCATCTCGCACCTCACGCTCATTTAAATCAAAAAGCATAATTTCATCTTGTTCATCATCATAATCTGAATGAAAAGAAATATCCCTATCATCTAAAATATGTATTTTTTGGTCCGTATGTTTGGTGGCAACTTTAGGTTTTGATTTATCTTTTTTGTGTCTTTTATATTCCTCATCAGCAGTATCAGCAAGAAGTTCTTTGTAGCTTGGAGCGTGCTTTTTGCTTTCATCTTTTTTAGACACCATACTTGGCTGCTCTTGTGGAGTATCATTTTTGCGCACAATACGTAGCCCAACTTTTGCTTTTGTTTCAAGAGGTGCAGTCATATCATTTGATTCTACTTTTTTTGAAGCACGTTTACTTTGAGATGCTTGAGCGGGGAACTGAGCGTCATCTTGTTCTATCTCATTTTGCTCACCCTTATCTTTTTGTTTTTCTGATGTTGTTTTTTTAGCAGTTTTTGGAGCTTTGGTAGTGGTAGTCTTCTTTATCTCTTTTTCTTTTGCAGCACTTTGTGAAGTTTTTGTGGTTGCTTTTTTGGGTTTTTTTGTCTCTTTTTTATCTTTTGTTTTATTTGCAGGGATATAAGAATTCACACCCGTATTTATATATTCAAAAAGTGCAGCAGCCTCCTCCTGTGTCAAAGAGCTTGAAGGCGTTTTTACGCTTAATCCCATTTCTTTAGCTTTCTCATAAGCAAATTTTGCCTCTTTGCCAAATTCTTTTGCAAAATCTGATAATCTTATTTTTTCCATAGATTCCATATCTCCTTTAAGGTTGAAGCGTGATGCTCGCTTGGCTTTAATTTATTCATTTTAATGATAACTTGAAGTGTTTTAGGTTGCCCTAGGCATTCCTCACATACATAAAAACTTCTTCCTCTTCCACTAAACTGACACACAGAGTAGCCATTACTTTGCAATCTTAAAAGCTCCTTTTGATAAAATCTCTTGCGACATTTAACACACATACGCATTTGTTTGGGTTGTTTCATAGCATTATACCTAAAGTTTCTATGATTCTATCAGGGTTGCCCCGATATTGTCAAATTCAAGCTCAATCACACGAAATTTTGGAAAATGCTTTTGCAAAATATGTGCTAAATTCCCACTATCATCACAATAACAAATATTCAAGAATGACGAACCACTTCCAGAGAGTGTCGATAAAAGTGCTCCATTTTCAAGGGCAATCTTTTGCACATTAAAAAGTGCAGGAATATTTTTCATACGCAATTCTTGATGGAATCTATCCTGACTAGCAACACGTAATAGTTCCCATTTATGCGTGATAAATGCTGCGCTCAACATACAAGCGTGCGAAAGATTAAATACTGCATCTTTTGTGCTATACTTCTTAGGAAGTGAGCGGCGTGAAAATTTCGTTGAAATAGCTACATTGGGAATTACTACTACGGCTTTAATGTCTGTAGGCAAGAGTGCTTGAACATTGATAACTTGCTCTTTTGTTTTAAGCGAGGAATCAAGCATACTTACATTAAATCCTCCATAGAGTGCAGGTGTAATATTATCTGGGTGATTCTCATAAGAAAGTGCAAGCTGGAGAATCTCGGACTTATTGATTGGCTTTTGCATAATGTGATACGCACCTACAATCGCACCTACAATCACCGCGGAACTTGAGCCAAGCCCACGTGATATAGGTATAGCATTATGAAAGCTAAACTTAAAAGGCTGCATAGGATAATTATGAAGAGCCAAAATCTCATTAAAAATTTTAATAAAAACATTATCTATGCGAAGTTTAGGGCGGTCTTCGCCTTCTCCAGAAATATGAATACTGCTTAGCTTTGAGGGTGTAATACTAAAAGTATTATGTAATTTAAGTGCTAAACCCAAAGTATCAAAACCGGGTCCAAGATTAGCGCTTGTAGCAGGAACAGAAATAACCACGATTACTCCATAGCATAAAGTCAAAAGTTAATTATAATGTGTTTTTAATTGATTTTTCTTTAGTTTTTAAAGAATCTTCACGGAAGCAAGGGCTGCACTGATTCTATCCATTAGAGCTAAATGGGAGGGAGAATATAAAGGGGTTGAGTATGTGCGTGAAATCGTGCTATATCAAGTGTTTTTGGGAGGAAGAGAGAAGCATTTTTGGGAGCTATATTATGGGCAAGAGAAATGTTCCCATTACAATCACAATAAAAATAAGTGGTGCCAAAAGCTTTGATATAAGAATCACTTGTAAAATAAAAACTTGAAGTGGCAAAAAGCTTTATATCATATATCATTGCGAGGGTATGAAGAAAAATATGCGTGAGTTTGAGCGCAGTAAAACTTCCGGGTCCGTTAGCATAATAAATAGATTCTATTTTCGTATCACGATACATTGCATTTTGTTTGGGCGTTGGGAGCAAAGATTCAAAGATACGAGGAAGTGCGATAAGGGGCAAATCATCACTTACCATTTCTTTAATTAATATATTATTTTCATAAAGCCCACATTTTATAGGCAAACCTATACTCACAAGGGCAATGCTGATATGTCGCATATAATTGTGCCTTATAATATCGCACGGCTAAGGTTAATGCTGCTCGTGCAAAAAAGCGTAATCAAGAGCTGCTTCCTCAACCTTATCTTCAAGGCTTACAACCTCATAAGCCTTTTCATCACTCAAAATCTGTTTTGTAAGGAGATGATTAAGCTTATGACTTCCCGCAAAAGATATATAACTGCCAAGTAAAGGCATACCAAGCAATGCCATATCACCAATAGCATCAAGGATTTTATGTCGCACAAATTCTTCTTTGTATCGCAAACCTTCTTTATTGAGAATACTGCTCTCATCAAGCACAATACAATTACTTAAATCCCCGCCCTTTGCTAAGCCTTTAGAACGCAAATAATTTACCTCGTGTAAAAAGCCAAATGTCCTTGCGCGAGCAATTTCTTCTTTATAAGCCTGAGTGCTAAAAGTGAATTTATAGTGTTGCTGACGAATGACAGGGTGATTAAAATCAATTTTAAAATCAAAAATTGTCCTCTCACTTGGCTCAACACGCACAAATTTTTTCTCATCTACAATCTCAATAGATTTTTTTATTACGATGGCTTTTTTAGGCGCATTTTGTGCAACAATACCAGCTTCCTCAAGCAACATACAATATCCTATTGCACTTCCATCCATAATAGGCACTTCCTCATTATCAAGCGAGATTCTAATATTATCAATGCCATAGGCGTGAATAGCGGAAAGCAAATGTTCAATGGTAGAAATCTTTGCTTCACCCTTAGCAATGACGGTTGCCATAGTAGTATCAATGACATTTTCAGCCTTAAGCTCAATACTCACACCCAAATCAGAACGATAAAATACTATACCGCTATCCACCTCCAAAGGTTCAAGCTCCATTTTTACAGGCACACCTTTATGTAAGCCAATCCCTACAAGCTCAACTTTATTTTTAATGGTCTTTTGCTTCATACTAAATCCTTTACGCATATATCATCGTCTTTTTTAAAAATTATTTTGAATAATGCACTGCTTTGGTTAATCTTATGTAAAAAATGTTCATCAAGAAGTGCATCTTGAAATAAAATTGCAGGAGCAAGAATCTTGGTGCAGATAATATAATCGCCTTGAGATTCTATACTGCCACTACACTCACTTAGCAAAAGCAAATTTCCTTCCGCAATAATCCGAGCGCCGCTATTGACTTGAGATTGCACTACAATATCGCCATTATGATAAATTTCCTCGCCACTGCGGACAACCTTCTGAACAAAAAGTGTGCGGGAAGAAGTATGCGCAGTTTGCACATCAGAAAAACTAGGTTGAGCGGGTATGTCAGAATCTTTACGCGTGAGATAAATGTGCGCCATATCACTTAAATGAGCAAAACTTAAATTATGCTCTTGTAAGAATGCTTGGAGCTGTGGGTCAATCTCATCTCTAAAGCCAAGTGTATGACGTTGCAAAAGAGGGAGGTGTTTTGTAATAAAATCAATATACTCCTGTACGCTCCCTCCTGCTTCAAATTCAAACAATCGTAAGGTATGTTGCCGAGTTTTAATCATACTGCCTAACTTCTTAATGCGCTGAATGTTTTGCCTGATAATATGCTCGTGTTTTAGCTAAAACACTAATAATATTATCATCAACCCACTTTTGGTCTAACCACTCACTTAAACGAACAAAATGCCCTTGCACTAAAATACTAAAATGCAAATGGTCTCCAAATGCCCAACCTGTCATACCTGTGTTGCCAATCTGTTGCCCTACATTTACCTCATCACTCACATCAACGTGGCTATCTGACATATGTGAATAAAGTGATGAAACACCAAATCCGTGATAAATTAAAAGTGTATCGCCATAAAGCCCAAGACGACTTTTAAGCAACACAACACCTTTATTGCTTGCAATAATGGGAGCATTTTTGACACTTGCTACATCAATACCCAAATGAATAGCTTCACTAATTTTGTTTTTATTGAGATAATAAGTGCGATAATCCCCAAAACTCCCTACGAGTTTTGAGCCCTTAAGTGGCACAAAGGCTCGAAAAGATTCATCAATGTAGCCATCATCTGAAATCAAATCATTACAAGCTTTTAAGATTCTATTTTCATCTTCCTTGCGTATATCCTCATTAAAAAACACAAACCGCTCAACATCATCATTAAAATCCCTATGGAGTTTTTTATCAATGCGTCCAAGAAGTTCGTTTAACTTACCCTGAAGGAAGCTTTCTTCTATTCTAATATTAGAATGATAATAAGCAACATTAATATTACGCATAAGAGTAATGTTTTGTTTTGTAATATTGCCTGCTTTGTCTGTGGCAATAATTTGAGCATTAAAAAATTTATTTTTTAGAGGCCACGCAATAATCCCTACATAAATATCATTATCAAGATATTTAAAAAGCTTAAAATCATCAGTGCCATTATTAATATGCACATCTTGTAATGCCATATCCTTGATTTCAAATGCTACAATCGCACTCCCTCCACGGGCAATTTGATACGATGATGCAATAGGTATGACACTGGGAGGAGTCGTATCTACCACGAGATTGAGCTCAACTTTGGCAGTATTGCCACTAAAAAAATGTGAATTGCTCCAATCTGTTACAGCAATTTTATATTGAAGCGTTGCCCCATTTTTAAGCAAAGTGGAAGGCTTTGGCAAAGAAATTTTGATAGATTTTGGTTTGTTTAAAATAATTTCTTTCTCATCACTCAAAATCTCCCCATCAAATATCACTTGCACCCGATAATGCCTAATGCCACTTTCATCATCAAATTTCACCACCATCTCATCTTGAAGATTCCAATGCGTTGGAAGATCTTGTCCTTGCATATTCAAACGTGGCTCTTGTGTTTCAAAGATGATAGAAGTAAAGGCGATAATCCCCACAATAACAAGTGTCATAATACCTAGACTTGCCAATATTAACCGCTTATTACCCATACTCGTGCCTTTTTTGGATTAATTAAAGAATATAAGGTTTTATTATATCATAAAGTCTTATATTTGACGCTCTTTAGCTACTTTCTCCCCTGCAATTTCAAGAATCTTACTCATTTTTTTCTTGCCTTCACGCTCTTCAAGATATGCTACCTCACTTAACACCTGTCCTACCGCAGCAAAAAGGTCGTGAGGTATAACTTGATTTAAATCCAACTGCCGATAAAGTTCGCGTGCAAGCGGTGGATTCTCAATGATTTTAATATCATATTCCCTTGCTATACTTTTAATTCGTATAGCAAGCTCATCAATGCCTTTTGCCACTAATATCGGAGGCATACCTTGAGCAATCTCTTTTTCACTATAACGCAATGCCACAGCATAATGTGTAGGGTTAGTAATAACAACTGAAGCAGAGGGAATTTCTTGCATCATACGATTACTTGCAATTTTTTGTTGCATTTGACGAATCTTAGCCTTCACCTCCGGGCTTTGCTCATATTGCTTGTATTCATCTTTGACTTCTTTAATGCTCATTTTGAGACTTTTAATGTATTGATAACGTTTAATGAGATAATCACTTACTGCCATAATAAAAAACAAAATTAATAACACTCCAATAAGAATAAGTGCCTTTTGTCTAAACCACATAATTTGTCCATACAATCCACTCATAGACACACTAGGAAGCTCATTAAAAAAACTTACAAACACAGCAAACCCGACAATAAAAGCTACAAATACCTTTAATGTAATCATAAAGCCATCAAGAATCTTTTTAAGAGAAATAACATTTTTAATGCCCGTTATAGGGTTAATTTTAGATATTTTAGGTTTAATAGCCTTAGGCGACAGAAGTAACCCAAATTGTGCAATATTTGCAATAACCCCCGTAATCATCAACACAAGAAAAAGTGGTGCGAGCATAAAAAAAACTTCAAGTCCAATACTTAGCATTAGATTACCCAATAAACGCCTATCTACATCAAGTATAATAAGCTTATTAATATGGTGAAAGATTCTTTGAGCGCATTCAATCCAAAAAGGTATGAGCAAAAACATCAAACCTAACCCTACAAGCAAAATAAAAAAACCAGCAAGTTCAGGGCTTTTACTGACATTGCCCTCTTCACGAGCCTTTTGAATCTTATGCGCCGATGGGGCTTGGGTTTTTTCTTCATCAGCCATAATTTATTCCATATTCTCATAAAGTTTTAAGGCATTATAATAATCGTCCATTGTATTGATATTAAAGCATTCCTTTTCTGTTGCAAGGACGCTTTGATGTGGGTGAGATTCTATAATGCGGTGCAGAGCATAACTTTTAGACTTATATGCCCATATAAGTGCATCAAGCATAGATTTGTGCCATTTAGAAATAAGATAATGTGCCTTATCAGCACTTTGTGCGTAAGTAATAGGTGCATTTGAATCTGCGAGTTGTCGCAAAGTCTCTCCACGCACAAAAGGCGTATCCACACTAACAAAGAGTATTTCTTGGGTTTTAAGCTTCTCAAAGGCATTTATCATTCCGATGATGGGTGCATAAATGCGACTTCTTTCAATCAAAAATGGTGCATCAAAGGTGAATTTCTTTTTATCTTTGGTGCTAATATATACTTTTTCACATATTTTGCTTAAGTGCGTAAATACCCACTGGCTTAGATTTTCCTTCCCAAAAGCGACTTGCGTTTTATCCTCTCCTAAACGCGAACTTTTACCCCCAGCTAAAATCACGCACGGAATCATTATTTTTTGCATAAAAACCTTTCATTTTTGGTGGGCATTATATCTTATTTTGTATAATCCTAAATACTTGGTTATAAAGCAAATTTATTATTTTGGAATGGTTTAATGTTAGTAGATTCTTTTTCTCGCACCATTGATTATATGCGCGTCTCTGTTACCAAAACGTGCAATTTTCGCTGTCAATATTGTATGCCTGATACACCAGAATCTTTTGTAGATGAGAGTGCACTCCCCCTACCCAAAATGCTTGAATTTATTAAACTTGCCATTGATAATGGTATAAAAAAGATTCGCATTACAGGCGGTGAACCGCTCTTAAGAGCAGATTTAAGCGCATTTATTGCCCAAATTTATGAATACGCTCCACATATTGAACTCACACTTACAAGCAATGCTTTCTTGCTTGAAAAATATGCCAAAGACCTTAAAGAAGCAGGACTTTCGCGTATTAATATTTCCTTAGATTCTCTTAAAAATGAACGTATAAAGCTTATTTCTAAACGCGATGCCTTGCCACAAATTCTAAAAGGCATTCACAAAGCTGCCGCTCTTGGGTTAGGCATTAAACTCAATATGGTGCCAATTCAAGGCGTAAATGACGACGAGATTGTTGATATGCTTCATTTTGCTGCCACTTATAGCTTTGGTATTCGTTTTATTGAATTTATGGAAAATATCCACGCAAGAGATGGCTTAAAAGGTTTGCGAAGTACAGAGATTCTCAATATTATCAATGCCAAATATCCTACTACTTTAGAAAAAAAAGAATGCTTTGGTCCTGCAAAGCTTTATTCAATTACCTTAAAAAATAATGATTCACACTCTTTGCCAAAACAGCTCACCTTTGGCATTATCTCTCCGCACGAAGATGATTTTTGTGCGAGTTGCAATCGTATCCGCCTCACAAGTGATGGTGTGATTTGTCCTTGCTTGTATTACCAAGAGAGTGTGAATCTTAAAGATGCCATTATGCAAGGTGATAAGGAAAGTATGCAAAAACTCTTAGAACTCTCTGTGCGTAATAAACCTGAAAAAAATCAATGGGAGCAGGAAATGGAGCAACAAAACCATTCTACACGTGCGTTTTATTATACAGGCGGATAATTCTTTACTGTGCAAACAAAGTGTGTAAATAAGATTCTAAGATTTTATACTATACAATCACTTTTATTGTATATGAAATTTATACAGGAGGAAAAATGGATTTATTGCAAAGGGCTCTAGCACAAGACACAGATTTAAGCCCAAAAGAGCTAAGCGGACTTTATGAATATGATATTTTCACACTTGGCGAAGCAGCGCACAATCTCCGCACAGAACTTTATGGCAAAAAAGTATTTTTTAATAACAATCGTCATATCAACCCAAGCAATATCTGTGCAGATGTATGTAAATTTTGTGCATTTTCCGCCTCACGCAAAAATCCTAATCCTTATTCTATGAGCATTGATGAAATTCTCGCTCAAGCACACAATGCTTATGAAAATGGTGCAAAAGAACTTCATATCGTCTCTAGCCATAATCCAAACTATACTTATGAATGGTATTTTGAGCTTTTCAAAGAAGTAAAAAAAGCTCTACCACAAGTCCATTTAAAAGCTCTTACTGCTGCAGAAGTGGATTATTTGGACAGAATCTCAAACAAAGGCTATAAAAAAGTGCTCGAAGATATGGCACAAGCAGGAGTGGATTCTATGCCTGGAGGTGGTGCTGAAATCTTTGATGAAGAAGTGCGCGCTTTTATATGCAAAGGTAAAGTGAGCTCGCAAAGATGGCTTGAGATTCACACATATTGGCACACTCTAGGAAAAATGAGTAATGCAACAATGCTTTTTGGACATATAGAACAAAGAGAACATAGAATTGACCATATGCTGCGATTACGCTCTGCACAAAGCGAAAATAGCAAGGTAACAAATAAGCAAGGTGGCTTTAATGCCTTTATTCCTCTTCTTTATCAACGTGAAAATAATTTCCTTAATGTCAAAACATTTCCAAGCGGACAAGAGATTCTAAAAACAATTTCTATTGCGAGAATCTTACTTTATAATATCCCACATATCAAAGCATATTGGGCGACTTTAGGGCTTAATCTTGCTATTGTTGCACAAGAATTTGGCGCTGATGATATGGACGGAACAATCCAATTAGAAAGTATTCAATCTGCTGCGGGAGCAAAAAGCAAAGGTGGATTAAGCAAAGAAGAACTTATCTCCCAAATTAAAGATGCCGGATTTCGTGCAATAGAGCGAGATTCTCTTTATAATGAACTTGCAGAGTGCTAAAAAGTGCGATGTTCCCATTGTCAGCTTGAATATGATATTTCACAACTAAGCACACGCTACAATGAGCAAGGCGAGGAGTTGCATTTTTGCTGTAATGGCTGTGAGAGTGTGTATTTTTTACTCCAAGAGTCCTCACTCACAAGCTTTTATGACAAGCTCACAAGCCCTCTCACTCCACCAACACTTGATACACACAATGATTTAGCACGATTTGATACAGACGCGTTTATGCAAAAATACGTCCATACCATTACAAAAGATGATATGAAACTCTGCGAAGTGCATTTAATCATTAGCGGAATTCATTGTGCAGCGTGTATTTGGCTCAATGAAAAGCTCCTTTTAGCGCAGGAAGGAATTATAAGCGCTACAATTAATTACACAAACAACAAAGCAACAATTGTATGGGATAGAAACAAGCTTCCTTTAAGCACTATTATTACTCTTATTCAATCTATAGGATATGATGCGTATGTATATGATAGCCGAATTCAAGAAAGTGCAGATAAAAAGCAAATGAAAGAATACTATATACGCGTTATTGTTGCGCTTTTTTGCACAATGAATATTATGTGGGTAGCCATTGCACAATATAGTGGATATTTTCTTGGTATCACTAAGGAAGCAAAAGATATTTTGAATCTTGCCTCATTTATCCTCTGCACTCCTGCACTTTTTTACTCTGGGTGGGTGTTTTTTCGCTCAAGTTATTATGGATTAAAAAATGGTTTTGTGGGTATGGATTTACTCGTTGCTGTTGGCTCTACATTGACTTATTTTTATTCTATATATGCTGCTATTACGCGCAGTGGAGAGACTTATTTTGAATCTGTGAGTATGATTATCACCTTTGTATTAATTGGCAAGTTTTTAGAAGTTCGAGCACGCAAAAATGCAGGGGATAGCCTTGATAAACTCAATCATCTACTACCCACAAGTGTGGAACTCTGTGATAAACAAAATCCTCATCTCACACGTCAAGTTACTCCAGAAGAGGTGCAAATTGGTGATATGATTCTTGTAAAAGCAGGTGAAAAAATTGCCATTGATGGCATTTTGCTTAGTCAAAGAGCAATTTTTGATACAAAAGCAATCAGTGGCGAATCCTTGCCTATAGAATCTAAAGAAGGCGATGAGATTCTCTCCGGCTATGTTAATCTTAATCATCAAATTTTTTATCAAGCGACCAAAATATTCTCACAAAGCCTTATGAGCCATATTATCGAACTTGTAAGCGCTTCTCTCAATTATAAACCACATATACAGAATCTTGCTAATAGCCTCTCGCAGTATTTTTCACGTGTGATTTTAAGTATAGCTTTACTTTGTTTTTTAGGCTGGTATTTCATAGGAAATGTAGGGGTTGAAAAATCGCTTATGGTAGCTATATCTGTGATTATTATCGCTTGTCCTTGTGCGTTGGCTTTGGCTACGCCTATTGCTTCTGTGGTTGGTATTGGCGAATCTTATCGCCACAATGTGCTTTTCAAACAAGCAAAATTCCTTGAAAGTCTTGCAAAAGCAAATATAGTTGTCTTTGATAAAACAGGAACACTTACTATTGGCAAACCAAAGGTGCAACAATGTTACATACAATCCGCTTATGATAAGCAACTTTTACGTGAGTTTGTGCGATTAAGCAAACATCCTGTGGCATTAGGAATTTTTGATTTTTTGGATACTCATACAGATTCAAGCACACAAGAAACTATATGGAATCTTAAGGACTTTCAGCAATTTGATGCACAAGGTATTTCTGCTTTGGTAGAGAGTGAAAATCAAAGTATTACACTTGTGGGAGGAAATTTAGAATTTTTGCAAAATAAGGGCTTCATTCTCCCGAAACTTACAATTAATAAAGGTATGGTCTTTGCCTATGGTATGCAAAAAAATGAAGAAAATATTTTGCTTGAAATTTTTGAGCTCTATGATGAACCAAAGCCCTATGCTAAAACTTTAATAGAATCTCTTCATAAACGTGGGATTGCCACAGCACTTCTTAGCGGTGATAGAGCGGAGAGCGTAGAGCAAATCAGCTCACTTATAAACATTCAAGAATCTCATCATAGTCTCTCGCCCTTACAAAAGGCAGAATGGATAGAATCTTATAAACATAAACACCCTCGCAATGTGCTTGTGATGGTGGGCGATGGGATCAATGATGCACCTGCGCTTAGTAAGAGCGATATTGCTATTTCTATGGGTGCAGGGAGTGATATTGCTATTTTAAGTAGCGATGTAGTCATTCTTGATGATAAACTCTCCACGCTACATAATGCCTTTGAAATTGCCCATAGAACTTATGTTAGTATCAAGCAAAATATAGCTTTGAGCATCGGCTATAATGCTTTAAGCGTGCCAATAGCTACTGCTGGACTTGTAATACCGCTTTTCGCTGCACTTTCTATGAGTCTAAGCTCTCTTATTGTAGTATTTAATTCTATGCGATTAAAATATTTTAAAGGTGAAACACAAAATGAAAATAAAAATGGGTAGATTCTAAAGAAGACAAACAAAATCTCATAAGAATATAAATTATTTTAGTTGTTCTTGTGAAAATTTAGCGTAATATAAAGATGTTTCATTTTATTTTAAGGAGGAATTCATGAAAAAACATATTGTTTTTTTTGAAGCAGTGGGAGGCAGTGATAAAGGTAAAGACGGGCACAGAAAAGACACTGTGCCAATGATGGATTATCTCAAGAAGCTTGGTTGGAACGCAGAGGTTGTTTTTTTTACAGACGAGATTTTGCGCGATGAGGCAAAAAAGAATGAAATCTATGAGTATGTTAAAAAGTCTGCTGATGCATATGTTTCACGCGTAAATCCGGGTAACCTCAAAGAAGAAAAACTCTATTTTGATGTATTACGCAAACTTTGCGCTGATGGCGTCATTGGTATGCCACACCCTGATGCAATGATTGGCTATGGTGCAAAAGATGCTTTAACTAAGCTTCGCAATACAGAACTTGTGCCAACAGACACTCTAGCTTATTATGACCCAAGCGAGGCAGCTAGAATTGGTGTAAAATGGGAAGCAGGAGGCGAACACGACTTCAAAAAGAACTTTCCCAAAACTCTTGCAAAAGGTGAAAGGGTACTCAAACAAAATCGTGGTTCAACAGGTGAGGGTATTTGGCGGGTGCAAATCAAAGACCCAAGCAAATACAAAGGTGTGAGCGAATTACCACTTGATACAGAGATTCGCTGCACAGAAGCAGTAGATAATCACGTTGAAGAGCGCAAACTCGGTGAGTTTATGGATTTTTGTGAAAAATACCTCAAGGGTGATAATGGTATGCTCGTGGATATGACATTCTTACCTCGTATCAAAGAGGGTGAAATTAGAATCCTTATGCTTTATAAAGATCCGATTTATGTTGTGCATAAAAAACCAGCTGAAGGTGCGGATGCATTCTCTGCAACACTCTTTAGTGGCGCAAAATATCGCTATGATAAGCCAGAGCAATGGAGCACTCTAGTAGATTACTTCCTTTCAAATCTCCCAGAGATTAAAACTAAACTTGGCAACTATGATTTGCCGCTCATTTGGACAGCGGACTTTATCCTTGATACAGATGCAAATGGTAAAGATAAATATGTTTTGGGTGAGATTAACTGCTCTTGTGTAGGCTTTACTTCTCCTGCAGAGTTTTTAGATAAAACTGCGCGTAGAGTAGCAAACACAATTATCAACATTGTGGAAGATGCGCAATCTTAATTCTTCATTTTTCCTACCCTCATCAAACTAGATTCTACGTAGAATCTAGTTTGAAACCTTAACTTAACCCCTTCTTTTATGCTTTAGTATTTAACAATAGCCCTTTGCTTACTACTAAACTTTCTAAACTATATGTAACCTCTGGCATTCGTGTTTCGTGCATTTTTAAACTATCCAACTTATAAGTTTCCTCATCTTTTCTTGGGTTACTTTGAGGCACAACGGGTGTTGTTGGTATAATTTGTGGTATTGGTTGATTAAAACTTATCGGCATTCCCATATTTGCTCCTTTTCCCCTATCCAATCTGTTTTTTTCTTGCGCTTCAAGCTTTTAAGTGTGATTATAGCAAGTTTCCTTTAATAACCAGTCCAAAAAAACACATTCACATCAAGCTCATTTAGAATTTGTTATAATACATATTTACCCAAAATAAAGAAGCACGATGACAAAAGAGTATTTTATCATTCTTAAAGGCAAGGATAAGAGCGCGGAGATTGAGTATTGCTGCCTTGAAAATGAGAATCTCAAAGTGGTATTTAAAAACAATCCGCAAACTTACACTTACCAAAAAGAAAATTTTGCGCTTGTAAAAAGAGCGACAAACTATAAGTTCTTTAACTACCTCAAAGAGCTTTGTGCTCTTTCAGAAATGCAAACACCAGAGGGCAATTTAAATGTGTTGCTCAAAGAATATGAGAGAATCCAAACTATCCCCAAACAATCTGCCTTGTCTATCTACCTCAATCCCTCATCGTTCAAGCAAGATTCTATCAATGAATCTCCGCTTATTTTTCCCTTTGGCGCAAACAAATCCCAATACGAAGCGGTGCAAAATGCAATGGGTAGCCAAATAAGCGTTATTGAGGGACCACCGGGCACAGGCAAAACACAGACGATTTTAAATATCATCGCAAATCTTATCTGCCAAAACAAAACTATCGCAGTGCTCTCTAATAACAACTCCGCTACGCAAAATGTTTTTGAAAAGCTTGAGGGCTATGGGTTTGGATTTGTTTGTGCGACTTTGGGCAAAAAGGACAATAAAGAAAGCTTTATCGCTAACCAAAGTGGCACTTATCCCTCTTTTGATATTCCTGCAACAGATGCGACAAAGCTTAAAGCCGAGCTTGTCTGCCTTAATCAAAAGGCATTAGAGAGTTTTCATCTTACTAACGAATTAGCCAAGCAAAAGACATTTTTAAACGCGCTAAGATTAGAATATGAATATTTCAAAACGCAAGAGAACATCTCGCCTTTAGCAATCAAAAACTTTACAAAATTAACAAGTGATAAGATTCTTAAAGCCAAAGTGCAGATAGAACAGGGCCAAAAACTCTCTTTTTGGTTAAAACTCAAACTTGTTTTTTTAGACAAAGTGGGGGATTTTAGATTCTATAAATCTCCTAAAAAAGAGATTTTGCATACATTAGATTCTTATTATTATATCCTTAAAGAGGTGGAACTTTCAAAATCTATTGAAAAACTCCAATCCGCTCTCCCATCTTTACAGCAAGAAAATCCTGTGCAAAAGCTCAAAGTTTGTTCCTTGCTTTTATTCAAGTCTTACCTTAGGGCAAAATACCAAAACAAACAACAAAGAGTGCGATTTGAACTTTTTGATTTAAACCAAAACGCACCCGCCCTCTTGCAAGAATATCCCGTGATTCTAAGCACTACACATTCTATTAAATCCTCGCTCAATCTTAAAGACACATTGTTTGATTATGTGATTATTGATGAAGCTTCACAAGTGGATTTAGTTACAGGTTTTCTGGCATTAAGTAGCGCGAAAAACGCTATTATCGTGGGAGATACGAAGCAACTTCCTAATGTGATTGCCCAAGATAAAAAACCTCTCATTGAAACGCTCACACGAAAATATTGCATTCCTTTGCATTATGATTTTTTAGAGCAAAGTTTGCTAAGCTCTGTGATAGCAACCTTGCCCAATGTGCCAAAAGTAATGCTTAAAGAACATTATCGCTGCCACCCTAAAATCATTGGATTTTGCAATAAAAGATTCTATAACAATGAATTGATTATTTTAAGCGAAGATAAGGGTGAAAATGATGTGATACAGACATTTGTTACACAAAAAGGCAATCACGCAAGGGGGCATTATAACCAAAGAGAAATTGATGTAATAGTAAAAGAAGTTTTGCCACCCTTGCAAGCAAATCTCACAAAGGAGCAAATTGGCATTATCTCGCCCTTTAGGAAGCAAAAAGCGCATTTGCAACATAATGTGAGTGGGATAGAAATAGACACGATTCACAAATATCAAGGACGAGAAAAAGAGGCGATTATCCTAAGCACAGTAGAGAATGAAATCAGTGATTTTATTGATAATCCAAATTTGCTTAATGTCGCTATAAGCCGTGCTAAGCGGTTTTTGCGAGTTGTCATCTCTGCGCAAATCTACCAAAGCAAAAGCCATTTAAAAGATTTAATTGCCTATATGCAATACCATAATTTTGAAATCACACAAAGCAAAGTGAAATCTATCTTTGACCTGCTGTATAAGGCAAATGCGGAAGCAAGGCGCAAATATCTTAAAGGCAAGAAAAAAATCTCCGCTTATGATTCTGAAAACCTTGCCTATCACGCGCTTAAAAATTGCATTAGCTCTTATGGGAACTTGGATATTGCTACACATATTCCACTATATAGAATCTTAAGCTCTACTCAAGGCTTAAATGCACAAGAAATAAAGTTTATCCAAAGTTCAAGCCATATTGATTTGCTGATTTTTAACACGATGGATAAACTCCCTGTGCTTGCCATAGAAATAGATGGCTTTGCTTATCACAAGGAAGATTCTAGGCAAAGTAAAAGAGATAAGTTGAAAAATGCGATTTTACAAAAGTGCGGCATTACACTGCTAAGGCTTAACACGATAGAAAGTGATGAAATTGTGCGAGTAAAAGCGTATTTGGATAAGCTACAAGGATAAAGCCGTGCGCTACCTACCCAAATATTTTGGCGCGATTAATTGGCAGTTTCCCCTAATAATTCGTCCAAGAAAATGCACTTTTATTCGTATCAAGCTCTTTAAGAATCCGCATATCCTGCGCACTTAAAGAAAAATCAAAGACATTAAGATTTTCTTGCATTCTTGCTCTTTTAGAAGTTTTTGGTATGACAGAGATTCCTTGTTCAATCAAAAATCGTAAAACCACCTGCGCGGGTGTTTTGTTGTATTTTTGTGCTATGTTTTTCAGTGTGGGATTTTCTAAAATTGAACCTTTCCCCGCGATAAAAGGACTCCAGCTTTGCAACAAAGTTTTTTTGCTCTTCATCGCCCCTCTTAAGGGCTTTTGTTGGAGGAGTAAATGTGTCTCGCACTGATTAATCGCAGGAATCACCTCACAAGATTTCACAAACTCACTATACGCCTTCGCACCAAAGTTTGAAATACCTATGCTCTTTAAAATACCTTGCTTATAAAAGCTCTCCATTGCTCTATACATCGCCTTAGATTGAGAGTATGGCATATGGATAAGCAAAGAATCAATATAATCAAGCCCTAAAGTTTTTAAGGATTTTTCAATGGATTTTTTTGCTAAATCCTCGCTACTTGATTCTAAAAGCTTAGTTTGGATAAAAAACTCCTCACGTTTGATTCCGCCTTTTACTGCCGCATTTATCGCTGCTCCAAGCTCGGCTTCATTATTATACATCTGTGCGCTATCAAAGAGCCGATAACCCACCTCTATGGCTTCGCTCATCGCCTTTTGCCCTGCTTTACCCGTAAGCGAATAAGTGCCAAGCCCAAGAATGGGCATTTTAACGCCATTATTGAGGGTGAGAGTTTGCATTTTTGCTCCTTTTTTGGAAATTTGCTTCAAATCTTGTGCGAAAAGTGGATAAGGTATATAAGCCCCGAGTGTCGCTACTCCTGTGAATTGTGCTAGATTCTTTAAAAAGTCTCTACGATTTGCATTATACGATTTCATAGAATCCTCCTTGTTTGTAAAATAGATTGTGTAATTATACAGCCTGATATTAAGTATTTGTCAAGGGGTGAAAGAAAATATTCAAGATTTGCAAATGCCTTTTTTCAAATAAAATTTAGTATATAATGCAAAGATTTTGATTTTTGCCAACATAAGAAAGCGATCTTTAATAAGGAGAAATATGAGCTTGGATTTATTCACAATGGCTACATTTACAACCCCTACATTTGAAGGCATAGCTCTGTATTTTTATCCTCTCTTCTTTATTGCTTCTATTGTAGGCGGGGTTGTAGGCTCACTCTCTGGCGGAGCAGGAATGATAACAATGCCTTTATTGCTTGTAAGCGGACTAAATCCTCTCCAAGCCTTAGCGACAAATAAGCTTCAAGCCTGTGTAGGCTCATTCGTCAGCGCAGCACATTATTATCATCAAGGTTTGGTGGATATGAAAGAAAGTCGTGCGGTGATGATAATTGCACTGCTCTTCGGAGCAGTGGGCGCGATTTTAGTGCAGTTTATAGAGATTGCTTTACTCTCAAAAATCTTGCCTTTTGTGATGATAGCAGTGGGTGCATATTTCTTACTCTCTCCAAACATTAGCGAGGAGGACAGAGCCAAAAATCCTCATAAAATCTTTTTGTTTATAAGCATCGCAATAGCAGGATTATATGGAGGATTCTTAGGCATTGGGATTGGCTCTTTTATCTTAGCTTTGCTTGTAAGCATTGGTGGTTATGGACTTAGCAAAGCCTTAGCGCATTCGCGTTGGATTGTTTTTAGTATCAACATCGCCTCTACTTTGTTTTTCATACTCGGAGGTAATGTGCTTTGGATTCTAGGCATTATTATGTGTGTGGGACAAATCATCGGTGCAAGCTTTGGGGCACGCCTTGCAATAAAGCACGGAGCAAGGATTATCCGCCCGATTGTAATATGCGTTTGCTTTGCCCTCTCCACTCAATTACTTGTTAGGGAGTTTTTCTAGGATTCTAAAATCCTATTTCAAAAACGAGCGCGATAACTTCCTTTTGTGCGATGTTTTTATAAAGATTGGTATCAAAGCAAAACTCTGGCGTGTATTTTCTACCTCGTATGCTTAAAACAAGGCTTTCATCATTTAAGAATGTGCGAATGAGTGATGAGGCATAAGCAAAATCCAAATGTTGCATTTCAGAATCTCCCACATTAGCACTCTTTAATTCAAAATTAAGCTTACTTTTATAGATAATGGATTCTGTATTTATGTTTGGAATGTCAATGTATCCATCGCCCTTACAAAGGATATATCCACCATTTTTTATAGGTAAAATAAAAAGCTCATTATCAATAAAAATCTGTGGTCTTTCTTCCTTAGAATCTTGTTTGCATAGAATGCGAACTTCTTTTTGCGAAGTCTTGCTGAAATCTTTTACACATTGTTTAATCTGCTCGGCACTAATAACAAAAGGAGCATTGTTAAAATCGTGCTTTAAAATATCTAAATCTGTAAAAATCTTTTCCCAACTTGCACTATTTTTACTCATAATTTCCCCTAATTAGTAATTCTGTAATCTCACCTCTTTTCTTGCCCTTACAATTTATCGCTCGTTTTGCTTGAATCTCTAGTATTTTAAAGCCCTTGTATTGCTCTTTAATAAAGGTAGTGTTTGAATTGCTTTGTAAAACTTTTACATTTTTAGAATCTAGTTCCTTAAAAATCTCTCTCAAACGCTCTTGTTCTTTTTCTAAAAATACATCTGTATAGCTCACAAAGCTTGAAGTTTTACTAAGCGGATAATAGGGTGGGTCAAAATAAACAAAATCTCCGCTTTTTGCTAGTTTTATCATATCTGCAAAATCCAAGCATAGAATCTGCGCTCTTTGCAAAGCATTTGAAGCATTGAAAATCAAATTTTTATCATAAATTTTGGGATTCTTGTAGCTTCCCATTGGAGTGTTAAACTCACCCTTTGCATTGTAGCGACATAGTCCATTGAAACAAGTTTTATTCAGGTAAATAAATCTTGCAGCTTTGAAAATAGAATCTAAATGCATAAAATCCTTATTTCTATCAAGGTTACGAATACTATAAAAAAGCTCTTTATTGTGATTTTTTGCAAAGATTCTAGTTCTTTTAAAAGGGCTTTGGGATTCTTTTGAATGACTTGATAAGTGTTAATTAACTCAGTATTTTTATCGCTTAAATAAATGGTTTTAAATTCTAAAACCCTTGATTTAAGAGCAAAAAATAATACACCACCGCCTACAAAAGGCTCAAAATACGCATTAAAATTTCTTGGCATAGAAGCAATGATAGAATCTACTAATGCTCTTTTACCTCCAGCCCATTTGATAAAAGGCTTAGATTCTGTATTTTGAAACTTTGAAAGATTTATTTGTATCGTCATCGTGCCTCATTTTTTGATAATGCCAAATTCTACCATTCCAGCCCTTACAAAACTCTTGACAAATAAATTCATATTGATTTCGTGTTTTTTTATCAAAGCTTGGATATGGGTTTGATACCATTTGCTACCCCAAGTTTCGCCATTATCAAGGAGCTGTTGGAATTTGGGCAAAAGCTCGTTGTAGTTTGCATTGGATTCTAAAATCTTAACTAAATCTTGCGTGCTTAAGGGCAAGATTTTCATTCCTTTAATGTGTGTGGTTTCGTTTTCAAAATAGCAGTTGAGGCGACTTCTAAAATCATTTAACACATTTTTATCCAAATAAGGCGCGACAAAGATTCCATAACTTTGCGTTTGCAGGTTAGAATCTAAACTAAGTAAAAGATTCCCCAAATGCCTTGAAACATTTTCCATTTCAGCCCACAATAAAAATAAATTATCTAGAGCAATAAGGTATCTCTAGCTTATATAAAATTTTTCTAAAATCATTTAAGCAGTTTTTATTATTCTTAAGCTCTAAATATTCAATTCCCAAAGACTTCAATTGATTTTTATTCTGCAAACTTAGAGTATCTGCTATGAATATATTAGTATCTCTTGCAATTACAGCATCTGCAGATTCTGGATTGCCTTTACCCATCAATTTTACTTCAACTCTGTATTCTTTGCTCTTGTTAAAATTATAAAGTTTAAAATCCACTTCCCTATCAAAATCAAGTTCGCCATTTTTCTTAAAAATTTCACTATTGATACAATCCTTTCTAACTCTGCATTTTTCACACAAAGCCAACACTAAAGGTTTTTCTACTCTCTTACCTATGCTACTCCAAGCTCCACCACGCAAAGCAATTTTCTTGGTGGCTAAAGCATTAATAACCAACAAACTTTCATTTAAATTTAATTCTACTGAAATCCCTTTGTAAGAAATTTTAAGATTAATACCTATATTTTCACTGCTATCACCTAATGAGCTTAATAAATCTTCTAAATAATCAATATTAGCGTTTGCTACATTTAATACAATTTCCTTAGTAGCACTACCATAAATATTGCTGATAGTTTTTTTATTCATACCCGCAAATATTGCTGCTTCACTTGGTTCAATATTTGCATTATTGATGAAATATTGCTTATACCATTCTAAATTGATACTTGTATCACTCATCTTTGCTTCTAAAATTTGTTTAAAAAACTCTAAAGCAAAATCTAAAAATTCTAAATTGATAGCATTAACAATTTCCTCTCTATAATCCTCCCCTTTCAAAAGTTTTTCTATGGTTTTACTGATGATTATGCTATCAAATCTCATCAAATCCTCTTTGTTTTAATTTTTGTGCATATTCTAAATTCTGCTCACACAAAAGTGGGATTCTACCCATTTCTTTTGCCACCTTACCAAAAGTCCCACTTCCCGCAAAAGGGTCGCATACAACATCACCTTCAAAAGAATAATATTTTAAAACTTTTGCGCAAAGCTCTTCTGGGAAAACTGCAGGGTGATTTCTATCAGATTTTGGTGCGATATACCAACAATTTGTAGAATCCACCTCTTCATTATTTTTTAAATTTTTATCATAAGCTTTAATATTTTTATCAAGCAAAAAGGGGGAATTTTTACGATAAACCATAATGCTTTCAGTAATGCAGTTTGGTTTATAACTTAAAGGTTTTTTTGTCTGCAAATATCCTGCTATACGATTTGGCACAGAATATTCTGGCTTTATCCAAATAATCTCATCTACAAAATAGAATCCACTTTCGCATAAGATTTTATGAAAATCAAAATGAATTGGATAGCGAATAGATTCAAATTCTCTCCCCGCTCTTTTAGTAATTACAGGCGAAACATTAATAAGGATAAATCTGCCATTTTCTAAGATTCTATAACATTGTTTTAGGGTATTATTCATAGAATCTAGGTAGTTTTGATAACTTTTATAATCGTTATAAAGCCTTGCGTTATAATATGGAGGAGAAGTAAAAACGAGCTGGATTTGCTGTTCTTGTATTTTGTTGAGCGAGATACTATTATCGCCTATAAGCAAAGAGGGTTTTAGAATCTGTCTCTGCCTAGTTTTAACTTGCTTTTTATTTTGTCTAAATTCGTAATATTCAAACATTTTCTGCATTACCTCATTTTGATAATGTGCTAACATTTTATCTCTTAAAATAGCAAATTTTACATCTTGTTTTGCTTTATAAAGGCAAGTGCGAAACATTTGATAAATTACTTCCATATAATGATTATTAAAGGCTTCTTTAGATAAAAACTTATAGATTTTATCATTATCTTTTTGTCTGCCAATAGAAGATACTATCTCTCTCCTTATATCAACACTTAAATTTTCTTGCATAAACATATCCAAAAGAATAGCAAAATTAGAGTCTGATTTATCTAACCCTAGCTTCTTAATATATTCTATGGTTGGTGTAGCAAAAAAACTTTGCGTAATTGTCATATTTTCCCCTGAATTTTATTGAAATTCTACTATTCTAGCCTTTACAAACTCTTGATAAATTTGAACACACAAAAAGTCATTGATTACACAGCGGTTTTTAACAAAATATTCACTCACCACGCCTGTGCCACTAAACACATCAAAAAAGCTAAGATTGTGCTTATCCCTATAATCAAAAGCCTTTAAAATACTTGTATCAATAGAATCTAAAAGCTTTGTTTTTGCTCCTGTATAGCGGCGGTTTGCAAGAGAGAACATAAAAAACCTTGAACTAAATTTTAATGCATTATACAATATTTGGGATATTTTCGTGCCACTTGCGCGGCTTTAAAATCGCGCAATTTATTTTTACTCTCTGCTAGGATATTTTTCTGCTGTTTATTTCCTGTATTATCCCCCCTTAAAATTTGCAGTTTAATACACGACTTCGTATTTATCTTGCTTTTGGTAAGCTTCCCAATATTTCTCTGCAATCAATTCAGGGGCGTGTTGTGTGTTTGGCTGAATGTGTCCCGCTATGGTGATAAGCCCCACAAAAATGCCTTTTTCCTTTAATTCATCGTGCAATGTCTTGCCAAGTGCCTTGAGTGCGGCTTTACCTATTGAGATTCCCGCGTGCTCTTTGCTAGGATTATCCCCAAAAATACCGCCGGATAATAAAATCGCGCCGCTTCTTTGCTGCGCTTGTTTTTGTATTACAAGCTTAACACAACATAAGGCACTTGCGACATCGGTTTGATAATGCTTGATGAAGTCATCATTGCTAAATGCCGTTGCAAACCCGTCCTTACGCACTCTCGCATTATACACAAGGACATCTACAACACCAAAGGCGTCTTGAATCTCTTTAAAAGCGGATTCCAAAATTTGCGGTTTTTCACAATCTGCAGAATAGATAAAAGTCTCAATGCCCTCTTTTTCAAACTCTTCTTTATATGCGTTTAGATTCCCAACATTCCTTGCAATGAGAATGACCCTAAAACCACTCTTGCCAAAATGTTTTGCAACAGCATTGCCTAAGCCTTTCCCTGCGCCTACAACAACGATATTCTTTTTCATTTTTTCCCTTTTGTAATTTTAGCTCTCACAAAATTCTATTCTTAAGCCTAAAAAAGCCACTAAGCTATCTTTACTCCCTGCTAGGATATTTTTCTATCGTGAGGATAAAATCTTGCTTTTGGGCTTTGAGGTGCGTGATAAAAGATTCTTTTTCTGCCTTTGGTGCGCCTAGCTTAACCAAGCCCTTGTATGGGGGCTGCTTGGCATAAAAGATTCCGACATTACCCCAAGGGGCGAAATAGAAAAAATCGCCGCTTTGTGGGTCATATTCTCCGCTCTCTTGAGTGCTTAGGCTTTTATCAAGCTTAGCAATCTTTTCCTTGCCTACATAATCACTAAAGCTTAGGCGTAAAGGCAAGAGTGCGTAGAAATCCCTTGCAGCCGCATTATTTTCTAAAGTCAAAACAAAGCTTTTCCCGCTAAATTGCATTTGTATTTGCATTTGCCCCTCCAATTCCCCCCTTAAGTCTTTGCCTAAAGCGCATTGCGTTAGCAGCGCAAACAATAAACAAAGAAATGTATATTTGCGCATATTGTTCCTTTGCGTCCTACTTCAAGTTCGCATTAAAAAATGTAGCGATTTTATCAAAGGGAATCTTTTGCGCATTGTCATACAAATCCGTGTGATTGGCGTCTTTGATAAGCAATAATTCTTTATTTTTACCCTTAAGCTTTTTGTAGGCATCTTGACTAAAGTATTTGCTATGTGCCTTATCCCCGTGAATGATTAAAACCGCACTTTGTATCTCATCGCTATATGCCAAAATAGGCGCATTGATAAAGCCTAAAGACGAAGTGAGATTCCAATACCCATTGGAGTTAATTGAGCGTGCGTGGAATCCACGAGGCGTTTTGTAATAATCAAAATAATCTTTGATAAATTGTGGCTCATCGCCTCTAAGCTTTTGGGGCAATCCATCGGCTTTGGCGTAAGTGCCGCTTTTGAAATCCTTTGTGCGCTGTGCATTGAGACTTTCTTTAAGCTTATAGCGCGCCTTTGCGTCCATTGAATCATTATAGCCATTGGCATTGACGCGGCTCATATCATACATTGTAGAAGCCACGACTGCCTTAATGCGCGTATCCATTGCGGCAGCATTAAGTGCAAATCCGCCAAATCCGCAAATGCCCAAAATGCCGATTTTGTTAGAATCCACATTTGCATAATTGCTTAGAAAATCCACCGCTGCACTAAAATCCTCTGTATTAATATCGGGTGAGGCGACATTTCTAGGTTTGCCTCCGCTCTCTCCTGTATAGGAAGGGTCAAAGGCAAGAGTGATAAAGCCCTTTTGCGCTAAAGTTTGCGCATAGAATCCACTCGCTTGCTCTTTGACTGCGCCAAAAGGACCACTGATTGCGATTGCTGGCAGCCTTTGTGCCTTGCCTAGATTCTTAGGTAGATACAAATCCCCTGCGAGTGTGATTCCATAACGATTGGTGAATTTTACCTTTTGGACTTTGACTTCATTGCTTTTTGCAAACACCTTATCCCATTTCTCTTGAGCCATTGCTCCACCTCCTATAAAAAATATTAGCATTATAAAAATGCGTGTGAAAGTTTGTGTGAATGTTGTGTGTGTCATTTTGTTCTCCTAAAATTTATGCTTTATGCATCTTGGTATAATCAAAGAGGAATTTCGCGCTCTGTGGGTCGCGATGGTCTAAAAAAAGCGTTTTACCCGTATCAAGTGTGGCAATCCTTTGCATATCCTCATCACTTAAACTAAAGTCAAACACATTAAAATTCTCAATCATTCGCTCTTTGCGCGTTGTTTTTGGAATCACCACGATTTGCCTTTGGATAAGCCAACGCAACACCACTTGTGCGGCACTTTTATTATATTTTTCCCCGATGTTTCTAAGAATCTCATTGGTAAAAAGTCCATTCTTGCCCTCTGCGAAACTCGCCCACGATTGTGTAACTATGTCAAGCTCTGTATTTACTTTTTGTTCGGCTTGTTTTTGGTAGAAAGGGTGCAGCTCAATTTGATTAATCATCGGCTTAATCTCGTTATTAAGGTAAAAATCCATAATCCTATCAGGATAAAAGTTACTCACACCAATGGCTTTAAATCTCCCCTCTTTATAGAATCTGCTTAATGCTCTCCACGCTCCATAAGTGTCATTATAAGGCTGATGAAGTAGCATTAAATCCACATATTCTAAACCTAATTTGCGTAAAGATTCCTCACACGCTTTGAGTGCCTTTTCTTCAGGGTAATTGTCAATCCAAAGCTTTGTCGTGATGAAAAGTTCCTCGCGCTTTAGCCCACCTTGTAGGGCTGTCTTTATCGCTGCACCTACTTCCGCTTCGTTGAAATACGCCTGTGCGGTATCAATGCTTCTATATCCCACGCTGATTGCGTCCTCTACGCATCTTTGCGTTTCTTTGGGGTCAATTTGATACACTCCATAGCCCAAAATTGGCATTTTTACGCCATTGTTTAAAGTGATAAATTCCATTGTGTCTCCTTGTAAATGATTTTGTATTTGGGATTTTCCCGCTTTTTCTGTGCTTTGTAGATTCTGTGCGGAATCTGTTTTATCCTCTTTAGAATCACACGCACTTAAGGCAAATCCACTTAAACTTGCTAGACTTGCTACTGCGCCAAACTTTGCAGAGGTTTTTAAGAATGCTCTGCGCTCTAATAGCTCTTTGTGCTCTTGCATCGTTACTCCTTAGAGGTAAAATAAAACCAACTTTGAAATTATAAAGCCTGATACCTGGTATTTGTCAAGGGGAAATTGCAAAATATATTATAATGTGATTTACCTAATCTGCTAAAATGTGTAAAAAAGCATTATAGAATCTTGCGTGATTTCATTGCATAATAGGAGTGAGATTTGGATTTTTTAGAACTTGCCAAAGAAAATCAACAAAAAGCCTTTGAAGTGATAGAGCAAACCAAAGTTTTGGAGTGTTGGCAAAGCATAGGTGCGGAGATTAACCTCATTGGCTCACTCAAAATGGGCTTACTTTGCAAACATCTTGATATTGATTTCCATATCTACACGCCCACACTTGAAGTTACCCGAAGCTTTGACGCAATGGCAAAACTCGCAAACAATCCTAAAATTATCCACATAGAGTATCGCAATCTTTTGGAGGAAGAGGATAAGTGTTTGGAGTGGCACGCATTCTATCAAGACGAGCAACTTTGGCAAATAGATATGATTCACATTGTGCAAGGCAGCAAGTATGCGGGGTATTTTGAGAGAGTGGCGGAGCGTATTTTACAAATAATGAGCGAAGCACAAAAAGAGCAGATTCTAAAGCTTAAGTTTGAAACGCCAGATAACCTTAAAATCGCAGGGATAGAATACTATCAAGCCGTGCTACAAGAAGGCATTACGGACTTTACAGAGTTTATGCAATGGCACAAATCTCGCCCGCAAAATGCTATTGTAGAGTGGATTCCTTAGTTTTGGTAGATTGTGCAGGTAAGGATTATCCCTACTTAATATTTAGAATCCTTGAGATATTATCTATCTTTTGCACAAAAACCTATTTAAAAAATGTCTTTTTTATCAAATGAAGAATCTGCAACACATCGTAATGATGATTCTTGCTTAAGATACCAAAAATCTTAAAACACTCAAGCACAAATGTCTTATGTCTAGCATCTAATGACAAAATCCCACATTCTTTAGTATTTGTAACTTTGACTCAAGTGGAACCATCATAAAATCTATCACTTCTTCCAAACAATATGCCCATTAATATTATGTTTCTCATAAACCTCTAGCACATCTTCTAAGAAATCTATTAATTCTTTCTCATTGGCATTTTTGGCAGTTTCCAACATCCTTAAAAACATCTTTTTGCCTGTCTCGGTTTGTTTTAGATTTTTCTTTAAGAAGTTATGCTTACTACAAAGCGTTTGTCCATTCTCTAATGTGGCTTTACCGCCCAAATCTTTTGGCTTAATATGGTCAATATGTAATTCCGCGCCCTCTTTTTTGCCTATTCCGCAGATAACGCATTGATAATTATCTCGCTCTAAAATTTGCTTTTTAAGTGCAGGGGCAAAATCCTCCAAATCCTCTCGTAAAGCAACAAAATCAGGGTCATAACGATAGACTCCTTTTGCAATTTTTTGCAAATAGCCCCTTTGGTGCAAACTCCTAATCCCTCTATCTGGGTCTCTAAAAACTTTACCCGTGCGTTTTTGCCACTCTTTTACAACCCAATCTACAACTTCTGGGTGAGGAATATCCCTTTTTGGATTTGCTTTAAAAAATTCCATTATTAAATCAAGTTGGCTACCCTGTTTTCCGCTCATTCAAACAAACTCCTATCTTTTCTATCTACCTCTTTTTTAATCATCTCTAAAAGCGATTTTCTGCTACAAGCGCGCATCATTTGTTTTCCTGCTAATTCTCTAACAATAATCATCAAAGACTTCACCACCTTTCCATTCTAGCCCTTGAGCAAGAGTAAAATATTTATATCCGGCATTTTCGTCAAAGTATGTCTCTAAAGCTGTATGAATAAAACAATCATTTTCATATGTAACTTTTGCTAAAGAATATCTTTTTATATTTGGTGGTTCAAATCTACAAAGCACAAGCAGAGCATTTTCATTTATTCTAAAATCTTGTATGTGCAAATCTTTAGCATTTTGCCCATTTTGTGGTAGTTTTTTCTGTGTTGCATTGTCTTGTAAAAGCACATATTTTATAATCACAGATGTGCCATATTGATTACTTGAAAATACTTTGTCCTGTTGCATATTTTTCGCATAGGCTTCAAGCGGATTCTGCTCTTTGGTTTTTGGACAAAGCGGAAACTCACTCGGTGTTCTCCAATTTCTTTGCTTCGCATTTGCTGGAAAAATGGCTTGCGTATCATAAAAATCATCTTGTATAGATTCGGTAGGCTTTTTATCTGTAAAATAAAGTGGCTTATAAATCCACTCGCCTATACCATTATTTTGATAAAAAGATTCCTTTTTTATTTGTTCTCTTTGCAAAAATAAATACTCTAAATTTTTAAGACAATTTTGTGCCTCTTCTACGCTAACCTGTCGCATCCATTGGAAATTTTGAGATTCATTTGCCGAAACTTTCTCTCTTAGAATCTTAGGATTTTTTAAAAATGCCTCAATGCTCCCACAATGATAAATAATCTTTTGACGCGTGAGCGGATTAAGCAAAGCGTTTTCTAGTCGTGTAAGATAGCGAAGATTTTCTGGGCGATTATTTTGGCGATTGGTATCAATATGGTCTATAATATGTTCTTTTGTTGGTGGTTTTCCCAGAAAAGCCATAGCCACAATTCTATGCACTCTCGCCGAGCCAAGATAAAGATAGCCATTTTTATGGTTTGGTGTGCCAAAACTCCAGCAATTATCGTTTTTATATATCTTACCTTTTGCGTGGCGAAACACTGCACCATTATCCCTCACAGAATAAGTATGCTCTTTATAAACACATTCTTTTGTTTGTGTAAAATTATCAATAGGATTCATCTTATGTCTTTAACATCTGTTTTGAGACTGATTAAATATCTAAAGTGTGCTTGGAAATTCATTCAAACAATCCTTCCTCTTTTTTAATTGTTTCCAAAAAACGATTTTTTGAGAGTTCGCAATAAGTGGAATCTAGTTCAATGCCTACAAACTGACGTTGATTAAGATAAGATTCTATCATCGTTGTGCCACTCCCACTAAAAGGGTCGCATACAACATCGCCCACAAAGGAAAAGAGCTTGATACAGCGGCGTGGTAACTCTCTAGGGAAGGGTGCAGGGTGTCCAATGCGCTTTTTAGATTCTCCATTGAAAGTCCATAGCCCATTAGTCCAATCCATAAATTCCTGCCTTTGTATATCACTTTGTCCTTTGTATCGTTTTTTCCACTCGCCCTTATATAGCACAAGGATTAGCTCCACAGGGGCAATCACATAAGGAGCAGAAGCAGAGAGCCAACTCCCCCACGCAGTGCGCCTTGAAATGTTGCCCTCATTCCATATTATCGTGCTGTGATATTTCCAACCCACTTTTTTGGCAATTTGTGTTAAATCCGCTCCCACACTTTGTTGTCCGCCCTTATTTTTATCCAAAGGGATATTAAGACAGAATCTTGCTCCATTTTTTGCCCAAAAATAGCAGTTTTTTAACCAAATCTTACAAAATTCTAAATATTCTTTATAGTCATTAGAATCTGCATTGGAATTGTATTCTATCCCTACATTATAGGGAGGAGAAGTAATGATTAAATCAAGAGTTTCTTTTTGTAAGAGTTTTTTATTTAAGATAGAATCTTGAAATAATGCAATGTCTTTATAATGAAATATAGTATTATCTACATTATTGAGCATATTGTGGGTACTTATGGTCATTTATGCTCCTTAATGCAATATGCTTTTACAATTTTTACAAAAAAAGCTTTAATTTGCGTTTGTGGCATTCTCACTTCTTAGTTGAATTTCGTTCATTATTCTAACATTATTAATTTTAATTTGGACAAATTTTGCCATTTTTCTAGTTTCCCAATCCTCATAATGCTCCCCTAGCAAATCTTTAAAATATTGCATTATATCCTCACTTAGAATATTATTTTCACTTGCTTTGATAAATGCAGATTCTAAGGCTTGAAATTTTTTAAAATCTATCAAAACATCACAATTTCCTAGATAATAAGGAATATGCTTGATGATTTGCTTAAACACATCAACATAACAATAAAGGCTATATTTATCTTGTGTAACATACACCGCATTTGCAGTATTTTTGCCTATAAATGTTTTAGAACGGCGGAGGGCATTAATATCACGCAGAGTATAAAACATCCCCACTTTGTGCCTTGAATCCACACGATTTTTATTTGGATATTTATCAATATATTTTGCTATAAATCAAAATCCATTCCTTGATTGTCTCTTTCATACAAGGTAATAACAATAGGAAAAAATCCCAAAGATTTAGGGCAAAAGATTTGTGAGCTAATGATTGTAGAATCTATCAAGCGATAATGCTTGATAAAACTTTTTAAGGATTTAAAGTTTGATTCCTTAATCAAATAAGAAAGCGGGTGAAGCACACAGATATAATCAGCTTTTAATATATCAAATGAACGTAAAAAGCTAATACCTATATTCGTGCTTTAAGATGAGAATCCACAGGGTTAGAATCTGTACTTTTTAGGCGATTTTGCACGATAGAGGTTTTATCGTTATAGGGCGGATTGCCTACGATGATGAGTTTAGAAGATTCTAAAATATTAAACTTTTCTCTTGAGACATTTTGCAAGGAGTTTGTATGAAGGAATAAAGGTGCAATGGCATAATCTTTAAAAATTTTTTGAGCCTTTTGCAAGGCTTGTTTATCAATATCTACGCCAATATTTTGCTTAAAACCCTCTAAATTTAAAAAACTCCCATAACCACAAGAGCTATCAAGCAAAACATAATCTTTTATATCAATTTTAGCATTTAAAAGCATTTGATACACAAGGCGCGTGATAGAATCCGGCGTGTAAAAACTCCCTTGATTAATTGTTTGGATTCTATCTAAATGTGCTTGGGCTGTCATTTATTCTGTTCTCGCTTTACTCTCAATGGTTGAATATTGCAATAAATATGCTAATAGATATTTTTAAGCTTCAGATTTACAAAGCACAAAGTTCTTTATAACTTTTTGCTCCCGCTTGTTTTAAGCTCTCTTTCTCTTTTTGGTTTAATGCCATATCTAAAACGCTTTTTTGGTTATCTACCGCATTTACATCTGCACCAAGCGCAATGAGGGCTTTTATTGCCTGTATTTTAGGGGAGGAGCTAGAGAGAAGTAGAATCATTAAGGGCGTTTGGGAAATTTTATGCTTACCTATTTGAACCTGTGTCCTTGTATCAATGTTTGCGCCATATTTGCAAGCAATTTGAATCTTTTCTATCTCTTGATTGGCAGCACAACGATGTAAGAAATTCCAGCCGTCCCTGCCATAGTCTTCAAACTCCGCTTCTCTCTCAAGTAAAAAGGAGATGATTTGTGAATCTTGCCCACCCACATCAACATAATATTGCAGAGCATTGCCCCAGCCGTCATTATCATTTGCCTTTAGCCCATATTGGAGCAAAAACTCTAAGATTTGAAAATCTTTTGTCCTATCACACACCAAACAAGCATTTCTAAGTGTGATAGCAGCGTTGAATATCGGTTCTTCCTCATCATCAAAATTTGGGTCATAAAAAAACCGCTGCGCGTCATAATATTGTAAAAATTGTTTCAATTTGCTCAAATCATTTGCTTTGATAATCTCCCATAGCTCATTTTGCAAATCATCTTTATCTTTATGGCTAAGACTTTTTATCTCTTCTAATGGCATCATCTCTTAATCTCCGAGTCAAAAGTAACCTCGCATTATAGCAAAAAAAAGTCTATAAATGCTGCATTTTACTAGCAATAGTGCAAATCTAGTCCGCAAAATGCTATTGTAGAGTGGATTCCCTAATTTTATACAAAGTGCAATCCTAGCCTTAAAACACAAGCTATTTAAATATATTTTGGTAAAATTTTCTTAAGTTTAAGGAGAGGCGCAATGAAGAGATTAATGATATTATGTTTTGTTAGCTTCGGCTTGATAGATGCTGCACAGAGGCTTGATATACAATGTGAAGTAGGATATAGAGAGAAAATATGTGGTGATGATTATTCTTGCGAAGCTTCAAAGTGTTGGATAAACGACACAGATATTCTCACTGCGTTTAGAAATGATTTAAGGTTTTGGATAGAAAGCGCACAAAGAAGAGAAAGGGCTAATGAACCACAAACACAACTTTATCAAAAAGCTTTGTTGCAAGATTTACCAAATATCCAAACTACAAAAAGAGTAGAAATAAAAAACAAGTATGGTCAAACTTGTTTTATGGATATAAAGCGTCCAAATCAAAACACTTTGGAAATAAGGTATAATGACTGCTCTGATGAATCAGATTTTAAGAAGACATATCAACAAAATGGACAAAAAGTAGAAATTATAGAAGACGGGGATAACGGAGCTTAGGAGCAAAATCGTTTCATCATTACCTTTGATTATATGTGGAGTTTTAATGATTTATACGCAGCAATTCCACTCACCGCTTGGCACAATCGCACTTGCAAGTGATGAAAGCGCACTACTTGGCTTGTGGTTTGAGGGGCAAAAGTATTTTACATTGCCAAAAGATTGTGTGCGGGAGCAAACGCCGATTTTAGCCCAAACGCAACAATGGCTAGAGATTTACTTCAGCGGAGAGATTCCACATTTCACTCCGCCTCTAGCTCCACTTCACACGCAAAGCACACCCTTTAGAGAATCTGTATGGACAATCTTACGCACAATCCCCTATGGACGCACGATAACTTACAAGGAGATTGCGCAAACTCTTGCTTGCCAAAGAGGCATAGCCAAAATGTCCGCTCAAGCTGTGGGCGGTGCAGTAGGAGCAAATCCTATCGCGCTACTTATCCCTTGCCACCGAGTGATTGGGAGTGATAAAAGCCTCACAGGTTATGCGGGAGGTTTGAAACGCAAAGAGTGGCTATTAGGGCTTGAGAGGGGATCCCTAAAGGCTATCAAGTAACGCGCAATTTAGGTAATTAATGCTATAATACACTTTTTGAAGGGATAAAAAAATGAGAAATATCATCGTGAAAAGTTTATCACTTTCTTCGTTGCAAGAAAGGGGATTATCTTATTTTAATCTCTTTGATATTCGCACAACTCAAGCCTTTTTGAGCGCTCATTTGCAAGGTTCATTCCACGCAAAAGATGAGGAAGAAATTATGAGCTTCTTAAGCGGACAATTTAATAAGGCAAAACACACTCTTACAAAGCCTCTCCTCATCGCCTGCTTTAGCTCTAAAAAATCTAAAACCCTAGCCCAAAATATCATTCAAAATCCAAATTTTATCTCACTTTATCCCTTAAATACAATTTACTATTTAGATTGTGGGATAATGGAAGCCTTTGAAAATGGCTTTGAGCCTATCTCAAGCCCACAAAGTCCTAAAAATAAATTTTCACTCATTCAATCTACCCTAGAGGAGCTAAAAACTAAATTTCTCTCCTCAAAGCGCACTTGGGTCGTTGCCTTTAGCGGTGGTAAGGATTCTACTTGTGCGCTGCAGCTTGTCTATGAAATGCTCGTCTCTTTGCAGCCACATCAAAGGAGGCAGACTTATGCCATTGCTTCAAATACTCTTGTAGAAGCCCCACATATTGATAGATTTTTAAAAGAAGTAATCCATTCTATCAATTCCCACGCAAAGAAAAACAATATCCCCTTTGAAATCTTGCAAGTTAGCCCAAGCTTGAAAGATGATTTTTGGGTCAATCTCATTGGCAAAGGCTACCCTAGCCCGACAAGAACTTTTAGGTGGTGCACTGATAGACTTAAAATCACTCCGGCTAAAGCAGAAATTGCCAAAATCACACAAAAATATGGCTCGGCTCTTTTGATACTAGGTTCAAGAAAGGCAGAATCAAGCAATCGCAAAAAATCCATAGAAAAACGCATCTTAAATGAAGAGGGTTATTCCCAACATCACGACTTCCCTGATACACTTACTTTTTCGCCCATTGTAGAGTGGAGCACCGATGAAGTATGGGCTTATCTTAGCACACATAAGCCTTTGTGGGATAAAGACCATAGCGAATTATTTTCACTCTATGCCAAAGCAAGTGGTGAGGAGTGTCAGTTTATCACAGATTTAAGTCAAAGCAGTTGTGGTGGCTCAAGATTTGGTTGCTGGGTATGCACGGTGGTAAATGAGGATAAATCAATGCAGGGTTTTATAGAATCGGGGCAAGAGAATCTAAAACCCCTCAATGAATTTAGAAATTACATTAAAGATTTAAGGGAGGATTGCAATGCAAGGGCAGATTACAAACGCGATGGCAGAGCAGTGTATAAGGTTGGAGGACTTGGACCCTTTTTAAGCCATATTCGTGTGGAGATTCTAAAAAGGCTTTTACAAACAGAGCAAGAATTTATGCGAAATGGTGGCAGTGAGCTAATCACAGATTCGCAGATTGATGCGATACAAGAGCAGTGGAGCAAAGAATTTGATTTTGAAAACAAAGCAATACAACTAGCACAGGAGGTAGGACGAATGAAAGATGAAAAATTAAAACAAAGCAGAGTTTTACATAAGGAGCTTTTGGCAGAAGTAGCGGACAGGGTGGATTCTAAAGAGCTAGAGAATCTCATTAGCACTTGCATAGACATTTATAATACCACAGGTTTAAGGGGCAAAAATAATGCTTCAAGCAAGATAAAAGAAGAGATAAAAAAGCTTGTAGAGGATAAAACGAGCAAACAAAAGCAGGAGGCATAAATGTTTATATCAAAAATCACAATTTGCAATCTTTTTGCCTACTATGGAAAAGTAGAGGTGGAATTTAAAAAGTGTGAGGAAAAAAACCTTTATTGCATTTATGGCAATAATGGCTTTGGTAAGACGAGCTTTATCCGCTGTGCAAAGCTTTTGTTTTTAGGGGCTGGAGTAATGAATAATGAAATCTCTCCTGTTATTTCAAGATTTGCTCCAAAAGGCTTAAGCTCCTCACAATTTATTAGGGGAATAGGGGAGAAATGGCTTGGCATTCTGAATAAACCTGCATTGCAGTCTTTACAAGAAGAATTTTATATCATTTTTGAAGGCACTTTTGAGGGTAAGAGATTCCATATTAAGCGTAGTTTTGAAAATATTTATGAAAGCATTGAGGAACATTTAAGCTTTAGTCTTGATAATGAAAGCTTTACGAGCGAGGAAGCTCAAGAGAGAATCAACAAGATAATGCCTCCAAATCTGATTGAATTTTTCTTTTTTGATGGCGAGGAATTAGAAAAAATAAGTGAAAATCTACGCAAGGGATTTAGAGAAAAAATAGAGGATATTTTGCAAATCAAACCACTTGATATAGCAATAAACCAAATTCAAAAATATAAAACTGAATTAAGAGATAATGAAAATAAAAACAAAGACAATGCCTCTTTGCTTGCACAAAAGAGAAAGGACAAAGAAAGTAAGGAAATAGGTATCTCACATTTAAAAGATAAAATTAAAGATTGTGAAAAAGAGATAGAGGAAAAGTCTGATTTGCTTTCGCAAAAAATAAGACAAATTGATAAGCTTGGCAGTGATTTCAGCAGAGAAAAAGCTGAACTAGTAAGTGAAAAGGATATGCTTGATAGTGAGCTTATTAATCATAAAGAAAATTTCAAAGAAAGCGTTAAAGGTGTTATTTTTGCTGCTAATGAAAAGCTGATTAAAGATTTAAATGAGGAAATTGCACGATTGGAAACGAGCAAATCCAAACAAGATATAGAAAGTTATAAGAAGCTTTTGCCAGAATTAAAAGAACTAACCAAAGAGGAGTTAAAGCACTTGGAAATGCCTGAATATTTTGATGTGTTTGATGAAATTTTAGAAAATTTGCCACAAAAGTTAGAGCAAAAAAGCTTCTCACATTCCTTTATTACTTCTGCTATGCTTTCACCCTTAAAAGAGAATCTTGCAAGAATTGAACATATTGATTTGGCAAAAGATATTGACGCAATTAAACATATCAAAAATAAGCTTTATAAAAATAAAACCTTACAAGATGAGCTTATTAGTGATGAGGACATAAGAGGAAGGCAAGAGTTGCTAGAAAAAGAAAGGCAAACCTTACAGAGTGAAAAACAACAAAAAGAGAAAGAAAAAGAAAGCCTAAAAGATGAGCTAAGAAATTTGGAATCCAAAAAGGAGCAGATTGATAGAGAGATTTATTTTTTAGAACAAAATATTAATACAGAGCGCATTGATAACAAACTAAAAATTTTAGAATCTTTGCAAAAAAGTATAGAAAAATATAAAGAAAAGCTTACCCATAAATTAAGAGGAGAGCTTCACTTGCTTATTTTGAAAAATTATCAGAGCTTATTATCAAATGATAATGTGCGAGAACTTAAGATTGATGAGGATTTTGAGATAGAGCTAAAAGACGAAAATGATGAGCAAATCATTGTAGAAAACCAAAGCAGCGGACAAAAGCAGATTCTAGCGATTGCAATTTTTTGGGCTTTAAGCAAATTATCAAACTCTAATCTACCCATTATCATTGACACGCCTTTAGGGCGAATTGATAGTGAGAATAGAAAAAACATTATACAAAATTATTATGCAAACAATGTGCAGGTGATTCTTTTACCTCTTGATTCTGAAATAGGCTTAAAAGAATATGAATATGCAAAACCTCATCTAGCTGGGCTTTACAAGATAGAAAATCCAGCAGACAGACACCACGCTTTTATTAAAAAAGCGGACATTAAAGAGATTTTATAAGGGGATACAATGGCAGATTTTAATACAAATAAAAGAGAAGAGCCTTGTGATAGAAAAGGTTAAGAAAGGCTTGGGATTTGAAGAAAATGAATTTGCTAAATACAATGTGCTTAGAATCGCACTTGCACTCGCTTTAAATTCTCCAAAATTTTCATTAGATTCCTCATTTTGGGCACAAAAAAGATTAAATGGTGAAAAAGATAAAGAATATCATTTGGAGCAAATTACAGGCAAGGGCAAGGACAAAAAAGAGGATTTTGATTTGCTTATTCGCTCAATGCTGTATATCAAGCACAAAGAGGAGTTGGATAGGGACAAAAAAGATATTTTCAGCAATGAAAAAGAATATTTAAAGATTTTAAGCCGCTATATCCAAAGGGGACTTTATGAGCTTAATAATACCTATAAATCAAGTGATTGCTTTTATCAATGGTGTTTGGATAATTTGCATTTATCATCAAAGCAAGAGGAGCAGACAAAAGAAAATCCCAAAAATAATGATGTGGGTTACTTTCCTAAACTGCAAGATTATTTCAAAAAACAAGGAATTGGCATTAGGCTAGTGAATGAAGAGGATTCCTATCGGCATCATATTTGCAAAATTGAGCTTTTGGATTCTGCTAAGATTCAAGCCTTTAAAACAAAAAGTCAATATCTTGATGATGAGTTAGGGCAGAGCATTTACATTGAACAAGTTAAAGGCATAAGTAGAACATATAGCATTCAGATTCCAAAGCAACAGTGGCAAACACTTGGTTTGTCCGAATTGAAGCAAGGCTTAGAAGTCTTGCGTAAGCAAAATTTTGAACTTGGCGTTTTTGCTGGAATGAGTGTGGATAAAAAGCCTGTTTGTTTTGATTTAAAGACTGCACCACATTTGCTAGTGGGCGGGACTTCAGGAAGCGGTAAGTCAAAACTTTTAAAGGTCATTGTTCTTTGTTTGTTGCAAACGCCAAGTGTAGAAATTACAATTATTGACCCAAAATTTGGGTCGGAATTTGTGGAGTTTAACAATGCAAATAATGTAACACTTTTCACCCAAAATGAAGCGGAAGAGTGCGTGGAGCAATTTATAAAAGAAATGGAATCACGCTATGAAAGAAAATCTAAGGGCGAGAGCTTTGAGAGTATGCCTTATAAAGTGCTTGTTATAGATGAATTGCGTAACTTAACAAGAGGCAATAAATGCTTAATTGATAAGCTTGGAACACTTGCCGAGAAAATGAGGGGCTGTAAAATGCACTTTGTGCTTGGCACTCAAAGACCAGATGCTCAAAACTTTAGCGGAGATTTACGTAGCAATGTCCCAAGTCGCATAGCCCTCAAGGTGCAAAAAAGCACAGAATCTAAAATTATTTTAGATGAAATAGGAGCAGAAAAACTCACAGGCAATGGAGATATGCTTATCAAACTTGGCGATGGTAGCAGCTTACAAAGAATCATCGGCATATACCTTACAGAAGAGGAAATACAAAATCAACTTAAAGTTGATAAAATCCACTCTTAGTGCAAGAAATTAAGCTATAATCTGCATTCTAATCTTAGAGTGTTACATTAAAGTTAGGAGTTTGTATGCCCACAAGTGAGAGCTTTAAGGATTTTGTGTTAGAGAATCTTAAAAGCGCATTAGAGGATACACCTTATCACTTTAGCGCTAAAAAGATGTTTGGCGAATACTGCATTTATGTGATTGATAGGGGTGAGAGTGTGCCTAAGCCTATTTTCTTGCTTTGTGATGAGATGCTTTTCGTCAAGCAATTTGAAATTCTAAAGCCCCTTTTAGAATCCGCCCCGCTTGGATTTCCTTACGCGGGGGCAAAGGAATCTTATATCCTTGATGTGGATTCTTATACGACTTTAAGAGAAGTTGTGCTTACCCTTGCTCCCACTCTGCCTATGCCAAAGCCCAAAAAGCCAAAGAAAAATAAGGCTTAAGAGCAAAAGACAACCAACTTCCACCCCATAAATCAAGCTTTCCTAAACCCGCTCACAAATTGTGTAAGAGTAGCTAGAAGTTTCTTTTCTTGCTTCTTTTTGAAGTTTGCACAAAATTGCAATGCTAGCTCATTGAGCGCACCAGAGAGCGCAAATGTCATCAACTGCGTATCTACTTCTTCACGCAAATAGCCTTGTGCCTTTAGCTCCTCAATATGCGCTTGCAACACACTCATTGAATGCTTCGCATCAACGCTTCTCCACACTTCCCAACCAAGCACAGCGGGTGCATCAACTAATAATATCTGCCTATTTTCCTTTGCATTTGCCGCTTTGATAAACCCCACACAGCCTAATATCAGCTGCTCCCACGCCTCATCACTTTTCAAAGCCTGTTTTTCTATCTGCGCGGCAACCTCTTCTTGCACACTCTCTAGCACAGCGACAAAAAGCCCTTGCTTGTTTTTGAAATGATGATATACCGCCCCGCGCGTTACATTTGCTTCTTCTACGATTTTTTCTAGTGCGACATCAAAGTAACCATATTCCGCAAAATGCGCTCTTGCAACGCTTAATAAGACGGAGGTAGTTTTGCGCGTAGCTTCTTTATTTGTCATAATACACCGCTAGAATCATTGTTTAAAAACTCCGCACTTGGCGGCAAAACTTCAATAATATCAATCAACACATTATTTGGGTCTTTTATGATAAAATGTCGCCACCCCCAAACCTCATCTGCCAAATGCGCTACGATAATGCGTTCATCTTTGCTTTTGATAAAATCATACACTTGTGTGGCATTTGCTACCTCAAGATTAACGAGGATTCCATTCGCATTTGCGCGATAGAGTGCGGGTATGCTTTCGTGAGTTACATCAATCAAGGCTAACTCGCCACCATCAGGGTGAGATAAGTTAATATACCAATCACTTGAAAAGTTTTGCGCAAAGCCCAAATAAGTTTTGTAAAATAGGCTACTTTCTTGAAGTCTGTCTGTCATTAGGACGGGATAAATACTCTGTGCCATTTATTTTTCTCTCTTTCTTTTTTGTTGATTTTTATTTTGATTTCTCTCTCCGTGTTTGATAATCCACTCACACGCCTTACTCACCCCACTTTGTCGCCATTGTGCGATGAGAGCTTGCGCTTTTAGCGGTGCTTCTTTATACAAATCATTGAGATTATTCCCCACGCTTTTTTGCACAAACTTTTGCGAGTCATCTTTTAAGTTTGTCAAAATCATCGCATACTTTTCAAATTCATCAAGCGCAACAAGGAGCTTTGGCGACCAAGGCAGGTGGATTCTCACGCCCTCACTTGCGAGCCTGCGAATATGCACATTACTATCCTTGCTCCATAAAATGAGTTCGTCCATTACTTCCTTTGGGTGCTCTCTTAGAATCGGGCGGATAGCGTATTCACCTGTAAATCGCTTGGTAAGCTCTTTAATAAAGCTTAGGGAAACTTGCCAATTTGTATTGCCATAGCGTTCCACATAGCGTGAAATAGGAAACAACCAATAGCCAAAGCTAAACATTCCCTCCGCTTTTTCTAGCTCCTCGCCAAGTAGATGAAAAAAGCTTTGAATGTTTTGAGTATAATCGCTCCCCATTGTCTTAACCATTGCATCAACGATACAATCTAATCTTGCAAAGAGTTCTTTATCCTCTAAATTACCCCGCAACATTGCACAAAACTTTTGCGCTTCAAATTGTGGCATTACACTTAGAATCTTTTGGGATAACTCCACGATGTAGGCATCATTATAATGGTCTTTGTGTTTCACCTTTTCCCCCTAAATTTTATAATACTATAACATACATACATTCTGTATGTCAATATGAAGAGATAAAATCAACAAAAATAAGAATAAAGATTGGGCAAAAGAGGCTATTTCAAACTTTTTAAAGAGAGAATAGTATTCTTTTGATACAATGCCGCTTTAGACATACGCAAAAAGGAGAAAAAATGAAAAAGATTCTTTGTTTTATTTGTTTGGTAACTTTTACTTTTGGCCTTGATTTTGACAAACTAGGGTTAAATGTAGAATTATTAAACAATAAGGATTATACGCAAGCAAAAGCTTTATTAAAAGGCTTGGAATCTCGTGCAAAGCAACGCGATTTGAGTTTTGAGGATTATCAAAAATTAGAAGCATTAATGCTGTGTGAAATGTCACCTTTTGAGGATTGCGTAACACCGGGATTTGTTACTAATGCAGCTTATTTCTTCACTAAATTTATGGCAAAAGAGTTTGGACATTTATTTGCAGAATATGGAATGGGCTCGAATATGGGATATGAAAATTTTGAATATAAAAAAGAATATTATCTTTACGATGAGATTGTATTTTGGTTTCCAATAAACAAAAATAGCCCTTCACAAAAAGAGGCGTATGAAAACTTCCTTTTTATGAAAAAGCATTTTAAAATAGCAACAGAAATAGATGATAATGGTAAGAGAAAAAAAATTTGTCACTATGTTACTGCAGAAAGCGGAGAGTGTAGGTTTGTCCCTAAAAAGCCTCTTGTCTTGCGAGGAGTGCTAAAAGCTATACAAGATTTCCACTTGCAACCTGCAAGACTAGGGTCTTGTGATGATGGCTCTTCTCCTTATATTGCCTTTGAACCACATAATAAGAATCTTGTTTTTGCATTTGGAGAAGTTGATTTAACATATAACCAAACTTATTATAATCTTTTTGCGCCACTTTTGCCAGAGTGGTATAAAGAGGGACTTGGTGGGAGTGTGAACTTTGAAGTAGAGCTAGAACTTGAAAGCGTAATGCCGTGGAAGTTTCCAGCTTGTGCTGCCGGAAATTCGATACAGATTAAGAATATTAAGATTCTTAAAAAGATTTCAGAAAATCCAAGCCAAAAGAAAGATTATGAAGATAACGAGTATTATAAAGTAACCCTTAATACTTCGGATAACTATGTGAATCTGCGCAATAAGCCAAATGGGAAAATTCTAGCGCAAATTTTTACAAAAGATAAAGAAAACATTAAACTTATCAATCTCTCAAATATGCTTTGGAGTCTAAATAAAATAAGCGAGTGGCAAAGACAAATTGGCTATAAACAAAAACTAGATTTTCAAGATAGCCAAAAGCTTGGACAAGAATGGGTAAAAGTATTGTATTTCCCACCCAATGTGCAAAAGATTAAAGATGCAAAAATTGGCTATATCCATAAATCACAGATTGAAATAACACCTCATATAGCAGACTTTTACTAATAAATCTGCCTTATAAGATTTGACACAAGGAGACAAATATGAAACATAGAATCTTTCCCAATCCAAACAATCCCTTTCCGATTAAGGGCGTTGATTATGTCTGTTATGTCAAGCCCATAATAAAGAATCCAAATGTCATCGTAGGCGACTTTACATACATTAGCGATAGCGATTTTGAGCGGCATATCAGCCACCATTACGCATTTAATGGGGATAAACTTATCATTGGTAAATTTTGCCAAATTGCTGCGGGTGTGGAATTTGTGATGAACGGCGCAAATCATCAAATGAATGCAGTCAGCACTTTTCCCTTTAATATTTTTGAGGG
Organism: Helicobacter sp. MIT 03-1614; assembly: GCF_000762925.2. Lineage (NCBI taxonomy): Bacteria > Pseudomonadati > Campylobacterota > Epsilonproteobacteria > Campylobacterales > Helicobacteraceae > Helicobacter > Helicobacter sp. MIT 03-1614. The sequence continues at coordinate 14,652 of NZ_JRMS02000008.1, read as the reverse complement.
TTGGAATGCGCCACCTCCAACGCCCGAAAATCTGCCTCTTAAGGGCGATACGATGATTGGCAATGATGTGTGGATTGGGCAAAATGCCACGATTTTGCCCGGTGTGCATATCGGCGATGGCGCGATTATCGGCGCGAATGCTGTTATCGGAAGCAATATCGCACCTTATAGCATTGTGGTAGGGAATCCCGCAAGAATGATTAAGAAGCGATTTGATGAGGAGCTTATTGCGCTTTTGCTTGCGTTTCAATGGTGGAATAAAAGCATAGCAGAGATTCAGAATCTAATCCCGCTGCTGACTTGCAGCGACTTACAAAGGGTAAAAGGGGAGATAAAGAAGAGGATAAGCAACCAACAAAGCAATGATGAATTTTAACCATAGCCCTACTTGGCGCGCTGTGTTGTTAGATAGTAAAGAATAACTAAAAAGCTTAAAAATTCAGCCACAATCACCACGCCAAAGCCAAGAAGCACAGGAATCATTAGATTTACAGCCGCAAAAGCAATGTTAGAAAAAAGCCACATAGAATATATAGAACTGATAGAACCCCCAAAAAAAGAACTTTTTGTCAAAAAGCACTACAAGCGGTGTGCATTTGTGGATAATTTAATAGTGCCTTCACTACTTAAAACCCTTACCGAATAATAAAATACAATTTTATTCCCTTTAAGCAAAAGCGGATTCTAGGGTTATGAAGTAGGGTTAAACATTATTACATCAAAGGCAGTTTTTGGAGCATATTTTGTAGCTTAATGAGTTCCTTTGGCATTAGCTCGGCGATACTTAAGCCTACGATTTCATAGTGTGCGCTCACAGATTCAATGATGTGTGCGACTTCTTTCATTTTGAGTTTGCCACTATTGCCCACAGCGACATAAATCTCGCTAAAATCTAGCACATCTAAATCAAGGTGTATTACAACCTTAGAGGCTTTAGTGCCTTGTAACCATTGCAAGACCTTTTTGCTGCTTACTTTCTTCGCTTTAAGGGCTTTTAGCCCTAGCTCCTTTTGACGCTTGGCATAAAATTTTGCCTCCTCACTATGCAATCCCACAAGCAAGGTATTTTGAGCTGGTATTTTTGCGGGGAGGACTTTAAGAATCTCTTTATCGCCAAGCCCTAGCAAATGCGTAACCGCCATTGCGTGATAAGCCTTATACTCATCATTTGGCAGCCCAATATCAGGGTGTGCGTCAATCCATAGCATTGCGACATCATCACCATACTTACTTGCAAGATAGCTAAAGGGCGCGACAGACACGGAGCATTCACCCCCAAGTGTGAGAATCTTATCAGGTTTAGATTCTGTGATGAGTTTCATTGCGGCTTTGGTTTGCTTTAAAATATCGCTTTTATCTAGCACCCCGTCTTTTACCTCTCTTTTAAACTCTTGTGAAACAGGCACTTCAAGGGTTTGATGAGAGGTGCTATGTGTAAGAAGTTCAAGGAGTTTTGCACCTAAAAAATAGCCTTTGGAAATCTCCTCTTTAGGCAGCCCTTTAAACCAATGCGCAATGTCTCCACCCTGCCATTGCGGATAGATAAGCCGAATGGTTTTTGAAGCATTTGTTTTCATATTCTTTCCTTTTGCTGTGGTAATCAATTATAACATTCCTTTGATAAAATAGAGACCCTTTAAGCAAAAGCTTGATAGAATCCTTGAAAACAATTACAAATAAGTGTAAAAGGATTTCAAATGCGATATTTGATGAAGTCACTCTTAGCTAAAGCTTTGCTCTGCTTCGTTTTTACCTCTAGTGTATTAGGTGCAAATCCTTCAACAAAGATTCCAGAAGTAGATGAAAAGCTCATTGATACTATGCTCTCTCGCCTTATTTATGGAGCAAAATGCGATGAAATGGCGATGATTTCGCACTTTGACCCAAGTGTGCTATGGGTAAAAGATAAAGATAAAATTGATATGCAAAAAATCCCAAAGAAAATCCGCTATATCCGCTTTGCAGGAAGGATTCTATCGGGTGGTATCTCAAGTGGAAATAGCACTTATACTAGTGCGGATAAAGAATTTCTCTACACACTAAATGGGGCTGATTTAGAGGTTATGAGTATTTGCGATAAACAGCAGCTTATCTTAAACAATTATGACAAAGAAAAAGAGGATTATAATCTCAAACTTCGCGCAAAACCTGCCAAAGAAATTGCTATTGTAATCAATGTCGCAAATTCAATGAAAGATTATGTCTTTGCGTTTAAGGAAATTGCGCCCCTTATTGCCAAACATATACTTCAAGAAGAAAACAGAGGTAGCTATGCCAAAATCACGCTTGTGAGCTTTAGTAATTATGATGTTAAGGATTTTGATGATGTGTTTAGCTCTAGCGAATTTGTGGAAAGTGCAAAAAATCTAAAAGTTGTAAATTCGCAAACAAAACTCATCAATTATGCGCTCATTAAAGCGATGAGCCATTTTACAAAAGATAATGGGTTGAAGAAAGAAATTTTTCTCATCACTGATGGCAACCCAAATGATAGAGGAAGTGCGGAAAAAATGCTCTATCTTACGAAGAATCTTAATCGCAATATTGTGAAAAATAGCGGTGGCTCCAAGAAAAATTGGGTTACAATCCACACTTTAGCTTTAAATAAAAACCTTGATTCTTTAAAAGAGCTTACCCTTGCCACAGAAGGAAGTTTTTATGAGCCAAGCAGTGCGTATGAGTTTAAAAAGTTGCTTTTAAGGCTAAGCAATAACGGCAAAGATGTAGATCCTAGAGAAATAAATGTGATTGTTCCAAGCAAAACACATAAAATCTATGACCCTGATGATCCTAACCCTCCTAAGAAATAGTATCTAAAGCACTCTTTACTTCCTCAAAATATGCAAATATTCTAAAGTGCAATCTTGCTTTTGGATTCGTTTAGAATCTGCTTTGAAGCGCTGGTGTTTTTGTGTGGCAAAAGAATATTTGCCATATTTTTCAAAAATAGCTTGAATTTGCTCTAAACTGAGCAATCCCTCATCATTATAGCTTAGAAAAATCCACTCAAAATGCGCATTTTTGATGAGGTTTTCTAGCTCATCTGCGACTTTTGCTTTTCTGCACCAAGCCGACTTTTCATACTCTCTTAATCCTGTTTTGCCCTTTGGGATAAAGTCATCATATAAGGCAATCGTGTTTAAAAGATGATAATTCGCGCCATACTCTCGTGCATTATAAGGTGGGTCAAGATAAAGAATATCACCCTTTATCTTAGTAATAAGTGTATTTGCGTCCTCATTAAATACCAGATGTTCATTTTCATTGCATTCAAACTCTGCAGGATTTAGGATAAAGCTTTTGAGCGCACTTTTTTTAAGATGTTTTAAAAATGCTCCATACACTGAAGCAGTGTTTGCAACCTTATCGGCGGATTCTAAAAGGGAGGCAAGGAGAAAATAATATTCTTTGTCCTCAATTAACTTTTCTTTTTTCCATTGCGCAATCTTAGAGCGCACAGCATCAATTTTTTGTGCATTTTCATCACTAAAATACTGCCTCCCACTCCCAGAGCCAAGCGCATAATGAGTGTAGATTTTACCCTTTTGTGGTGGCGTTTGAGTTGTGTCATTAAGAATGTGTAGCAGCTCATTAACGCGTGTTAATTTCTGATGATTGCCGATATAATTTTGCGCCAAGACAAAGCTATAATACTCCCTATCATTGCTAATAATTTGCTTGACTTGTGTTTTAAAAAGCCTCCCCACTGCCGCAGTTCCAGCAAATATATCACAAAAGATAGAATCCTTTAAAGGCTTTGCACTAGCTTTTTGCAGTGTAGATTCTATGCTCGTTTGCAAAAAGTGAGAGAGTTTAAATTTGGAGCCAATGTAGTTCATTAAGTCTTAGGCTTGAAGCCATTTAATCTGATTGCAACTACTTCTCCAGTCGAGGGTTTTTTCTCTATGATATATGTTTCATTCAGTTTTGTTTTGGTAGTGCCACCTCTTGAGCCATCTCTAGCCCATGCGTATCCGTTATTAGAGCTTAATGGCTCATATTTTCCAACAAACTCACTTACATATACCCACCTTGAAACACCATTTTTATCAGGTTTGGCAAGTTCTACAAATAAATCTGCTTGTGTTGCGTAACTGCTCATACATTCTCCTTTTTTAAAAATTTATTTCTATCTATGTAATTAGAAAATTAAAAACATTCACTTTATCTTAAAAGCTTTTTTTAAAAACTCTAAAATACTCCTTTGTATGAGTTGCATATCCTTAAAATCATTCAAAAATTATAGCACAACAGATTACGATTAAATGATTTAAAAAACCTTTGTGATTTATCCAAAAATCACAAATTGCAATGACAAGTTAGGATTAGATTTCACTTTGAAAACACAACCTTTTAACAAAAGCGATAAAAAATCTAGCAGTGCCAAAGTCAAAGGAACTGATTAAACTACAAATATACCCCAAAATCCACCTTTGATGTGATAGAGCATTGCACGTTTGAAAATTAAGTCTTAGAATCTTATAATGCCTTGAGATTTGTTCAAAGGACACCTATGCCACGCCCTACCAACAAAAGCGATTTGCTTGCCTTAAGTCAGAAAAATTATGAATCTCTGCTTGCGTTGATAGAGCAAATCCCGCTTGAACAACAAAGCACACCCTTTGAATATAACGAGCGAGATAAGGCTTTGCGCGATGTGCTTGTGCATTTGTATGAATGGCAGATACTTTTGCTTCGCTTTGTGCGCACAAACCTTGAGAGGACGAGTGATTTTGTGCCTTTTCTCCCTGCGCCTTATAGTTTCAAAACCTATCCCGCGATGAATAGGGAGATTTGGCAAAAGCACCAAAGCACGCCATTAGAGAACGCAAAGGCAATGTTAGGAAAAAGCCACATAGAATGTATGGAGCTGATAGAGACTCTCCCACAAAAGGAACTTTTTGTCAAAAAGCATTATAAATGGTGTGGCAACACAAGTCTTGGGAGCTATTGTGTGAGTGCGACTTCAAGCCATTATGATTGGGCAAGTAAATGTATAAAAAAGCGTGTGAGGAGCTTGAAAAAGGTTTAAGAATGCTTAAACCGCAAATCCTCATCAAGTGTATGAGCGAGAGTATCCATTAAGCGTAGCAAACCACACGATGAGTGGCAACAATGCGTAAGCAAACTGCGTTTTGAATACAGACGCATTTCCCTAATGCTCCCTCTTATAGCCTTCCCCCCAAGATTCTAAAGCTCTTAAGACACACTCCAAACTCTGCCCAAGTGGAGTGAGGCTGTATTCCACTCGTGGAGGCACTTCTGCATACACTTTTCTTTTGAGCAACTTTGCTTCCTCTAATTCGCGCAAGTTTTGAGTTAAAACCTTTTGAGAAATGCTCTGATTTTTTGTCGCACCCACAGACTTTTTAAGCTCACCAAATCGCTTTGTGCCACTTAGCAAATCGCGGATAATGATGATTTTCCATTTATTGCCAATGAGGTTTAAAGTCGTCTCAATCGGACATTCTGAAATATACGCATTCATTTTGCACCTCTTTTCTCTATAATTTATACGCAAGATTCTAAAGTTTTCAAAAATTATAGCACAAATAAATCCCAAATTTATACAATAGTATCAAAATAGATATTATATATTAAAAAAGTGCTTACTTGATTTTATATACTAAGTTCTATAAAATTGCAAAGCTGAAATTTCATATTTCAACATTTAAGATTCAAAGGAGACAAAATGAAAATCGCAGTTTTAGCAGCAAAAGGTAGGGCGGGCAGTGCAATCGTGCAAGAGGCAATCAATGCAGGATTTGAAGTGAGTGCATTTGTGAGGAGCAAAGCGCATTTTGATGAGAGGGTTCATCTTGTTGTGAAAGATATGTTTTCACTTACAAGCACTGATTTGCAAGGATTTGATGTGATTATTGATGCTTTTGGAGAGTGGCAAGATTTGTCTTTACATTTAAAACATATTGAGTATTTAAACTCCATTTTGCAAGGCAATGAGGCAAAGCTCATCGTAGTAGGAGGTGCAGGAAGTCTGTATATGAATACAACGCATACTCTTAGACTAATGGATACGCCAGAGTTTCCTAAGGAATATATGGGAGTGGCAGAAGCAACTGCAGAGGTGCTTGAGTTTGTGCGTAAAAGCAATCTCAATTGGCTCTATATCAGCCCTGCAGCACTTTTTTATGAAGGTAAATCGCAAAATTATGAGTTAATAGGCGAGGAATTTAAAGTCAATACAAAAGGTGAAAGTAGAGTGTCTTATAGCACTTATGCGACTGCACTTATCAAACTGCTTTCTAGTGGAGAAATTAAAATGTGCCAAAGAATAAGCCTCATTGAATTATAGGTTCTAAATGATATAATGGCACAGATTTTATGCAAAAAGATTTTGTGCCTATTCTTCATTACAATATTCTATCCATTGCCTTGCAATTTGTTTTTTTTTTTTTTGATAGAATGCGGGGTTTTCAATCAATAAAAAGGATTTGTAATGTTATATAATGATGATTTGGGCAAATTAATTGTGCGCTTATGCGTAGGTGGGCTTATGCTCTTTCACGGAGTCAATAAAATCACAAATGGCGTAAGCGGTATAGAGGGTTTTATGGAATCTCACGGATTACCCACACTTTTTGCCTATGGCGCGTATATCGGCGAGGTGCTTGCGCCATTGATGATAATTGTAGGCTATCAAGTGCGTATAGCTGCTGCCTTAGAGGCTTTTACAATGCTTGTGGCGATTTATGTTGCAACAGGATTTGAGATTTTTACCCTTGATAATCACGGCGCGTGGGTAATTGAGCTACATTTGCTCTATATGCTCCCTTGTATTGCCTTGATATTTATGGGTGGAGGTAGATATGGCGTGAAGTTTAAGAAATGAAAAATAGAAAACAAAAGGATTCCATAATGCCACCAAAAATCCTGCAAGTGCAAAATTTGACTTCAAAAAGGTTTATAAAGACTGCTACGCGCCCAAACCTACACCCTTAAAGCTTTTTGTGCCAACGCTTTCTTTTATAAGTGTGCAAGGAGCAGGGAATCCAAATGAGCCAAATGGTGCATATCAAGCAGCTTTAAAAACTCTCTTTACCCTCTCCTACACGCTCAAAATGAGCAAAACCACAAAGGCTTTGAAAGACTATGTAGAATATGTCGTGCCTCCGCTAGAAAGCTTGTGGTGGGGTAATGAGAACTTGAGCAATAAGGCAAATTTCAAATGGCAAGCGATGATTGCCCAGCCTGATTTTATCACGCAAGAACTCTTTGAATGGGCGTGTGAAGAGGTGCAGAGCAAAAAGGGCATAGACTGCTCCAAAGCGCGATTATTGCGCTTTGAAGAGGGGCTTTGCGTACAGATACTACATATCGGCTCGTATGATGAGGAGCCACAAAGTCTCGCAAAAATAGAGGAATTTATCGCACACAATGGTTTGAAAAACGACATCAGCAAAGATAATCTCACAAGGGCGCACCACGAAATCTATTTGAGCAATCCACACAAAACTCCCACGCATAAATTTAAAACGATTTTACGCATTCCTGTGCGGGAGGGGTGAGGTAAAAAACACAAAGAGAAAGCGCAAGGGGTGAAAGGCTGAAACTTGCTGTAAATTAGGCTTTTGGTTATAATATTAGATTTGGAAATTAATAGAAAAAAGGAGAGGGAATGGCAGGATTTCAATCACCTATTACAATTAATGAGGCAATACAAAGAATTAAGAATAATGAATATTTGCTTCCAGCATTTCAAAGAGAATATGTTTGGTATCCAGAACAAGTAGAGGAACTATTTGACTCTTTAATGAGAGGTTACCCTATCAGCTCTATGCTATTTTGGGAAGTTAAGGACGAAAGCAAAGGTGCTTGGAAATTTTATAAATTTTTAGATTATTATAGAGAATCTTACCACGAACACAATGAATATTTCAATACGCAAAACCATAAAGATTTTAAAGCAATTTTAGATGGACAACAAAGACTAACTTCTCTGTATCTTGCTTTGTTTAGTCATTATGATATTCACAAATCTTATAGAAAATGGGAAGATGATGATAGGTTTTTTGACATTTGCCATTTATATTTTAATCTCACTCAAAGCCAAACACCAGAAAATCCAAATGTAAAATATGAATTTTTATGGCTAGGGAAAGACGAAACAAAAGAACAAGGTATTTATACAGACAAGCACCAACAAAAATGGTTTAAATGCGGAGATATTTATAAATACGAAACAAGCAGGGTAAGAAAACTCGCAAAAGAGGGGGATTTGAGTGAAGAGGAGGAAGAGAGGCTAGATTTATTTCACCAAAAGATATTTGATACGCCAATAATCAATTTTTACCTTGAAAGTGAGCAGAATCCAGATAAGGCAGTAAATATTTTTATCCGCATTAATTCAGGAGGAGAGCCTTTGGATTATTCAGATATTCTTTTCAGTATAGCTATTGCAAATTGGAAAACAGACGCACGAACAGAAATCAATGATTTAGTAGATAGAATCAATAATGAATTGAGATTTGATATTGATAAAGATTTAATTCTTAAAGGTTTTTTATTTCTTTATCATAATAATATCAAATTCCAAATTAATAGCTTTGATAAGGATTTTATAGAATTTATTGAGAAAAAATGGGAGGATATAAAAAATTGTTTTATTGAGGTTTTTAGACTATTAAGAAAATTTGGCTTAGAAGCAAGAACGCTTTCTTCAAACAATGCTGTATTGCCTATTTTATACTTTATTTATCATAATAATTTAACCGAACAAGTTGTAGATTCTGTAACACAAAAACAAAATAGAGAACTCATTAAAACTTGGCTATTAAGAGCTATTATTTTGAAACCTTTTGGTGGGAGTGGAGATACAGTTTTAACAAATATGAGAAAAGCATTTATCAAAGACTTTAAACAAAATAATGAAAAATACTTTGATGAAAAGTTAGAGCTATTTCCCTTAAAGACAATAGAGCAAGAAGCAAAATACAGCCAAAAAATAGACAAGGAATATTTAGAAAATATTATTGTCAAAGTTAGGAAAAATAACCCCGAAGCTTTTGCCTTTTTATCTCTTTTGTTCAAAAATTTTAAAGAGGATATTCAAACACATATAGACCACTTACACCCGATTAGTGCTTACAAAAATAAAAGCAAAGAGGAACGCAAGGAATATGAATATTGGGCTGACACTCTGCCAAATCTTCAGCTTTTAGAGGGTGGAGAAAATATGTCTAAAAGTGATATACCATTGGAAAAATGGGTTGAAAAAAATTGTGAAAACGATAGAAATAAATTTCTAAAAGAGCATTTTATACCAGATATTGATTTGTCTTTGAGAAATTTTGATGAATTTTATGATGAGAGAACAAAATTGCTCGTGCAAGAGCTTATAAAGATTTTAAATAGTTAGGTAATCCTGTGCTTTCTAATCCTGCAAAAGGGCATTTGCTTGCCATTTTTACAATTCTCGTTTGGGGCGTTACTTTTAGCTCCACGAAGTTTAAGCCAAAGGGGATAAAATGAGAGATAAATTAACATTAAGGAATAATATGCGCTACTTCATCGGCATAGCATCAAAAAATCATATTCAAATAGGACAAGCAGGGGGATTTTGCCAACTCTGCCACGGCAAAGCCGCACCGCTTAAAAGAATGAAGCAAAATGATAAAATCATCTATTATAGCCCAAAGCTTACTATGGAATCTAAAGAGCCTTATCAAGCATTCACCGCACTAGGTGAAATCGCAGATGAAAATGTGTATCAAGTGGAGATGTTTAAGGGATTTTTCCCTTTTAGGCGCAATGTGCTATGGAGTGAAATTAAGCGAGAATGCCCTTTAAGCGTGGCAAAGACGCACCTAGAATGGAAAGCTTACGCAAGCAAACTGCGTTTTGGGCATTTTGAAGTCTCCAAAGAGTTTTTTAACTTCCTTGCAGAGTATATGACACAGGATTCTTAATGCAAAATACAATCTGCCAAAGCTGCGGTATGCCTATCACTTCAAAAGAGCAATTCAATGCGCAATTAGGCAAATTATTAATGACGCGATTGTGAGTGAGGGGGTAGTGAAACTTTTAGATAGCACAGGGATTGCAAAGCCAAATCTCTCTATCCTTTCAGAGGAATTTTTAAGCGAGCTTGCCTCCCATAAACACAAAAACCTTGCCTTGCAGACTTTGCAAAAGCTTTTAAACGATGAACTAAGTGCTCGTCTTAGCTCTGCACTCTCTGCAAAAAGCTTGATAGAGCGACTGCAAAAGACAATGCAAAAATATCAAAACAACCTCCTTAGTGTAGCAGAAGCCATAGAGGAGCTGATTGCCCTAAGCAAAGAACTTATTGCGAGTGATACGCAGAGGCAGGATTTGGGATTAAAAGACTATGAATATGCCTTTTATGAAGCGATTGCCAAAAATGAAAGTGCAAAAGAAGTGATGAGTAAAAATGAGCTAAAAGCACTTGCCATAGCGATTTTTCAAACTCTCAAACAAAATGTTAGCTTAGATTGGCAGCATAAAGAATCTGTGCGAGCAAAGCTTCGTGTGGCAGTTAAAAGGGTGTTACAAAAATATGGCTATCCACCGGATATGCAAAAACTCGCAACAGATAGAATCATAGCTCAAGCCGAACTTGTGGCGAGTAATCTTGTGTGAAGTAAGGAGAATAAAAATGTATAAAATGGGGACAAAGAAAAAAGTAGGCTTTGCATTATTGGCAATAATGGTCTTTAATTTATCTAGTAGTTACGCAGATTCTCAACACAAATATTTTCCAAAGACTAGAGAGGAATTAAAGGCTTTTGTCCAAGATGAAAGTATTAATCTAGGAGAAATTGATACTTCTGCCATTACTGATATGGCAAAACTTTTTGAAGGAAGCACAAGGCAAGATTTCAGCGGGATAGAATCATGGGATACTAGTAAGGTAAAATATATGGAATATATGTTCTCTAAGGCAAAGAGCTTTAATCAAAATATAAATGCTTGGGACGTCTCTAAGGTAAAAAATATGCGTGGCATGTTTGCTGTAGCAGAATCTTTCAATCAACCTTTGAATAAGTGGAATACAAGCAGTGTTGAAAATATGAGACTTATGTTTTTTGCTGCACAAAGTTTTAATCATAATATAAATTCTTGGGACGTCTCTAAGGTAAAAAATATGCGTGGCATGTTTTGGGGAGCAAAGAGCTTTAATCAACCATTAGATTCTTGGAATGTCGGAAATGTTTGGGATATGAGCAGTATGTTTTTTGGGGCAGAATCTTTTAATCAGTCCTTAAATAAATGGAATGTAGGCAATGTAGAGGATATGGATAATATGTTTTTTGGAGCAAAGAGCTTTAATCAACCATTAGACAAATGGAACACACGCAAGGTAAAATATATGGATAATATTTTTTACGATGCAGAATCTTTCAATCAGCCTTTGGATAAGTGGAATACAAGTAGCGTGAAATATATGAAAGAGATGTTTTATGGGGCAAAATCATTCAATCAGTCTTTGGATAGTTGGAATGTCAAGAACGTTTTGGATATGCGTGATATATTTGGAAGTTCTCCATTACAAAACAATCCGCCAAAATGGTATAAAGAATAGATTCTAAAGAAAAAAGAGGGATTCTTAATGCAAAACACAATCTGCCAAAACTGCGGTATGCCTATCACTTCAAAGGAGCAATTCAAAGCGCACTGCACTAAAATTTTCCCAACACTAAAAAGGTGGCAAACTTCTTAAATCAAGCTCTTCTATGGCTTGCAAAGCCTGTTGATGAAAAGAGGTTAAATGATTATTTATCCCATAATACGCCCAAGCACCCTTGCGATTTACATATAAAAAGCCTGAATCTTTTAATATTTTCAAATGCCTTGATAAGCGTGATTGCTTCATATCTAACATATTTTGCAAATCACATACGCAAGTCTCACCATTTGTAGATAAAAAATTCAAAATTAATATTCTCGTCTCATCATTGAGTGCCCCTACAATGTTTAAAAAACTATCAACCTTATTCATCTTATACCTCACTATAAAAAATAAATAATCATACCAAATCCTATGGCAATACATAAAACCAACCCAACAAACAATGCTAAAAAATTTAACTTAAATATGCTCTTTAATAATATGAGTTCAGGCAAAGAGCAACCAGCGCCAGCGATTAAAAAACTCATTATTACACCCTCATTGACGCCAACTCCAAGCAATGCGACACCAATAGGTATAATTGCCTCCACCCTAACATAAAGCAAGATGCCAATAAATGCAGCAAAAATCACATTTAAAATCCCAAACCCACCAAGATAATTTTGTAAAAAATCCTGTGGCACAAAACCATGTATAAAAGCTCCTATACCCATACCTATGGCAATATATGGAACAAGTTTTTTATAGTCCTTCAAACTTTGAAAAAATAAATTTTTTATAGAATCTTTATTTTTAGATTTTGTGCAACAAGACATATTCTTATCCATTTGAGTATCACAACAAGAGTTAGATTTTTGCAGGACAGAAGTAGAAAAAGATGTAAAATTAATAGGTTTCTTAGCTTTAAAGTGCTCATTATTATTCGTGCTTTTAAAATTTTCTTGTAGAAATTTTTGAGTATCAAGTTTTTGTATCATAGTGGATAAAACAAAAATAGCAACAAACAAAAAAGCTACATAAATCATTGTGATTTTCAGTCCAAAAGCCACAAACAACATTCCCACAATTATAGGATTAACAAGCGGAGAGGTAAGCAAATAGGCGATACATACACCAAAAACTACATTTGCTTTAAGCAATGCACGAAGCAAGGGAATAGTAGAACAAGAACAAAAGGGCGTAAGAGAACCCAAAAGAATAGCTTTTATATAACTAAGATAAGAATCTTTGCCTAAATGCTTTTCAAAGGTGCTTTTGTATCTATTGTTTAAAAAAGCAATCAAAACAGATACGATGACAAAAAGGAGTGATAACTCAACGAAATAAATGGCAAAAAATTTGAAAAATTCTAGTAATTGACTTTCCATAAAGAATACTACCTTATTATAATATTGATATATGTTGATATTATAATATATAAATCTTAATAAACACTGAACAGATTTATTATAAGCATTTCTAGTGAGAAATAGGGCGAGAAACTTCAAAGCAGCTTGCACCTTTAAATCATCAAATTATTAGGGTAAAATGCAAAGCAAAATTTAAGCCTTTAAAAAGGAGAATCCACAATGCGCACGCAAAAAGAAATTTTCGCCCTTATTTTAGATTTTGCCAAACGCACAGATTCTATCCGCGCGGTTACATTAGAGGGTTCAAGGGCAAATCCCAACATCAAGCAAGATAAATTTTGCGATTATGATATTTCTTTTTTCTTAAACGCTAAAAACTTAGAATCCTTTAAAAACGATGAGGAATGGCTTAAAATCTTTGGCAATATTTTAATGCTCCAAAAGCCCGAATCTATGGAACTTTACCCGCCTGATTTAAGGGAGGGTTGGTTTAGCTTTTTAGTGCTTTTTGATGATGGAGTGCGCATAGATTTGAGCCTTATTCCCCTTGCAGACATAGAATGGTATAAGGACAATGAGCGGCTAATGCGCGTTTTGCTTGATAAGGATAATCAATTTATGCCTATCAATGAGCCAAGTGATAGTGCATTTTTTATCAAGCCTCTAACCAAACAGAGCTTTTTGGACTGCTGCAATGAATTGTATTGGCTCTATGTTTGCACACACAAGGACATTTTAAGAGGCGAATTGCTCCTTGCAAACGCACATTTAGCGATGATGAGAGAGGGGCTTTTGATTTTGCTTTCTTGGCGTGTGGCATTAAGACAAAATAATTTTGCTTTTTCTCTAGGCAAGGAATATAAGTTTTTACCCCATTTTTTAGAGCCTAAAGAGTGCAAAAGTCTCTATAAGTGCTATAAACTAGGGGATTTAAAACAAGCGCGAAAAACGCTTAAAATAATGGAGAAATTCTTTGCCAAAAATGCGCGGGAGCTTATAAAAGTGCATTTTAACGATTTGCACACTCTGCCTTATGCAAAAAAAGCAAAGCAATATGTGAGGATTCTAAAAATATAAATAATATAAAGCAAACCAAAAGATGAGTTTGAAAAAGATTTTGATACGCACGATAAAATAAAGAAAAAGTTAAATAAATCTCAATTAAAATATAATACAAAATAATATGCCATATAAGGAATCCAAAATGACACAAGAATATAAAACAAAAGGTTATTTTAGCTATCTGCCCATAAGCTTTTTTGGTGCGTGTATGGGGCTTAGTGCAATCAGCGTGGCGTGGGATAAAATGATGCGCTTAATCCAAAACCTCACCATAAATACAGAAAATGTCCTTGCCCCAACCCATAACACAAACTTCTTGCCTTCAACTCTCCTTGCTAATTTTAGCTTTGCTCTTTCTGTCTCTTTTGCACTCCTTGCCCTCATTGCGTTTATAGGGCTAGTAAGTGCCTATGCTGTGAAGATTCTAAGCAGCTTTGAGAGTGTCAAGCTTGAGTTTGTCTCGCCTCTGACGCGTCCATTTTTTGGCACATTTTTTATCTCTTTACTGCTTTTGCCCTTTGCACTCCATATACTTGGACTTCCTGAATCCTTAAGCCTTGCGGTGTGGGTTGTAGGAGCAGTTTTAATGTTTATCTTTAGTGTGCATATCGTGCAATTTTGGATTTGCAA
>NZ_JRMS02000007.1:0-140280 GCF_000762925.2 Helicobacter sp. MIT 03-1614 | reverse complement strand
ATGTTCTTCTAATTGAGGGAAACCGATTGCCTTCATATATTCCTCTTCATCTTTAAAATGCGTTTTCATATAATCAAAAAACTCAATAAGAATATTTTTTATATCATTTACTGCAACGTGACCATTAGCAGCTTTATACGCTCTATGAGCAAGAGCAAAAAGCTTCTGGTGCTGTTCATCAATAATCTGATGACGAACGCTAAAATCATCACTCCAACGTGGTAACATTATACTTCCTACTAAAATATTATTTTGAATTATAAAATTTGTATTCTATCTCTTTTAAGTTTAATTAATATTAAAACTCCTGTGCTCAAGGCGAAATTTTAAAACTTTTGCGATGATGTGGGCAATATCCATACCTCATAATCTGTTTTTTATGTTCTAAGGTTGCATATCCTTTATTTTTAGCAAGAAGATATTGAGGATAAAGATTATCAAGCATATACATTTGGCTATCTTTGCTTACTTTCGCTACAACAGATGCACACGAGATAATAGGCATCAACTCATCACCTTTAATCAAAGTCTTTAAATGCACATCTTTATGTGCTAAAAACGTAGGAATATTCGCCCCAAAAGTCGTATTGCCATCTATTACGATATCCAATGGCTGATTTTGCACTAATATATTCTGCTCTAACATATATGAGCCAAGATAAGATAGAACTTCCTCTATACCGCTTCTCATAGCCCAGCTTAAACCATATTTATCAATATCCCACGCTTGTATTTGTGCCACATAAAATCCTATTTCCCCCCTCTTTTGAGAATCTAAAAGTGCATTATAAACACGCTCACGCTGTTTTGGTAACATTTTTTTACTATCTTTTGCTCCAAATTGTGCGATTACTTGCTCATTAGCAATGATTCCAGCGATAAATAACCCTCCGCAAATGCAACCTCGCCCTGCTTCATCAATCCCTGCTACCCACATTTTGTCTCCATATTTTATTTTTTATCGTTCCTAAGAATTATATTGTAAAGATATGACTTTAAGTTTAGGCTTAAAAATATGAGAATAAGGTTTTTATGAGATGAGTGGAGCTTTTAAGTTAGCCCTTAAGCGATTTTCACTTAAGGGTTGGAGGTTTTATTTATATCCTAAAAACTATAGATATATCTCACACCAACATTATAAGTATGTGAAGCTGTTATTTTTGGTTCACTTTCATCTAATGTCGTAGCAATAAAAGGCACACGAGCAGCTATTTCTATGCCGTGTGCTTTAGCAATCTCTGTGCGCAAACCAACATTGAGTGCGAGATTTAAACCTGTTTTATCTATTTTACTATCTTTGAAATCTCTGCCACCCCAAGAGTTAGCACCAAGTCCAAGTCCTAAAAATGCACCAAAATCTGTATTGCCACCTGTAATAAAATTATAAAGTGCATCAACATTTACTCCATAATCCATTACATTCCCTTTGATTTTCTCACTTGTGCCTTTTACTTTTCCACTTGCATCTGCATAAGCGAAGTTTATGTAATAACGCAATCCGAACCTAGGAGTAAAGAATTGCTTATAACCAGCAATCACTTCATAGCTTATGCCACTTAAGTTTTGCTTTTCGCTACCAGCTTTTAATTGAGAACCACCATAGCCTACACCAACACCTACAAATCCACCACTCTCTTCAGCTACAAGTGTAGAACTAGCTAAAGCAAGGGCAAGAGTAGAACTTATTATATATTTATATTTTTTGATTGTTTTCATTAAAAACCACCTTATATTAATAAATTTGCGTTAAACGCTATTTAAAGTCTACAGCCCTTTCTTCACCAATTTTGCTTTTAAGTAAAATTTTGGGGTGTAAAAATATATTTATGTAGAAAAATGTAGCAATATGATATGAAAAATATGATGTTCAAGATGAAGTTTATTGTAATATTGATTGAGGATTAATGCGAAGAGAATTTAGAATCTCAAAAACTAATTCCTTTAGTCCGCTCTTTTGAAGACTTGAAATAGGCAAAATAAAACTTTGCGGATTACCTTTTTGAGCCAAAAACTGCTCAAGTTCTTGCGTTTGCTTGTCAAATTTGTCTGCAAACTCTTCTCCCAAATGCCGCATATCACTTTT
The DNA here is from genome assembly GCF_000762925.2 of Helicobacter sp. MIT 03-1614. Lineage (NCBI taxonomy): Bacteria > Pseudomonadati > Campylobacterota > Epsilonproteobacteria > Campylobacterales > Helicobacteraceae > Helicobacter > Helicobacter sp. MIT 03-1614. Next base: position 138,197 of record NZ_JRMS02000007.1, on the reverse strand, counting down.
TGAAAGCACGATTCCAAAAGCTCTTTGCGATAAAATTGGAGAAAATTTTTCTAACTCTAAGGAGAGAATCTCCCATTGCTCCTTTAAACTCTGCTCACGCATAATATCTAGCACAAAAAGTAAGAATCCTGTGCGCTCAATATGTTTTAAAAACGCTATGCCTAAGCCCTTTCCTCCACTTGCTCCCTCAATAATTCCGGGAATATCCGCCATTACAAAAGAAGAAAACTCATCTGCATCAACCACGCCAAGATGAGGAATAAGCGTAGTAAATTCATAGTTTGCAACCTCTGGTTTTGCATTTGAGAGGGTTGAAATAAGTGTAGATTTCCCTACATTTGGGAATCCTACTAGCCCCACATCAGCAATAAGCTTCAATTCTAGGAGGATATGCTTCTCCTCTCCGCTTAAGCCACTTTGAGCATAAGTAGGAGCTTGGTTGGCTGCATTTTTAAAATGTGTATTTCCTAAGCCACCCTTACCACCCTTAAGCAAACACACACGCATAGGACAAGTGTCCATATCCACAATAAGTTCTTTGGTGTCAAAATCAAGAATCTGTGTGCCAAGCGGCACTTTAATCACAACATCATTACCTCTTTTTCCACTGCAACGTCTTGAGCCACCTGGTTGTCCATTTTTTGCTTTATAATGCCGTGCGCCACGAAATTTAGAAAGCGTGTCAGTATTGTTATCTACCTCCACATATACATCACCGCCATCGCCACCATCACCGCCATCAGGACCTCCGTGTATAACAAATTTTTCCCTTCGAAAACTTACAGCGCCAGCTCCACCTTTACCAGAAGCGATAAAAATATCTACGCTATCAACAAACATTTCAAAATCCTTGTATTTAGTTTTCAGTGAGCAGTTTTGAATACTACTATGTTATTATTTATTTGGAAGCTAGATTGAGATTCTACAAATTTTGTAGATTTATAGAATCTTCATTGATATTGAATATCTTAAGAAGCAGGAATTACAGAAACTTTTTTGCGATTTTTATCTTTTTGTTGGAATTTTACAACACCATCAATGAGTGCATAAATTGTATGGTCTTTACCCAAACCCACATTATCGCCTGGATGCACTTTTGTGCCCCTTTGTCGAACAATAATATTTCCTGCACGCACAAATTGCGAACCAAATTTCTTTACACCTAAACGGCGTCCAGCAGAATCACGATTATTTTGAGTGCTACCCTGACCTTTTTTATGTGCCATATTTGCTCCTTAAAGATTATTTTGCCACAATTTTGAGGATTCTCACACGAGTAAAATCGCGTCTAAAACCCCTTTTTGTTTTACTATCTTTTCTTCTACGTTTTTTGAATGTAACGACTTTTTTGCTTCTGCCTTCATTAATGACTTCTGCCTCAATCTTTGCACCCTTTACAAAAGGTGTGCCAACATCGGTTTTGTCTCCATCAACAATAGCTAAAACTTCGTTCAATTCAACCTTTGACTTTGGCTCAAGGCTCATCTTATCAAGAAGAATAATGCTTCCTTCAACAACCTTGTATTGTTTGCCTCCATTCTTAAATATTGCATACATTAGTGTATCCTTGCGAATTGAAGTATTCTTTTTGCATCAAACAAAAAGTTGGATTTTATCCTAAAATTGTTTAATCTAAGCTTTGAATTGCTATAATTTCAAAATCTACTTCGTTTCCTAAATGGAGGGGGAAAACAATCTTAGGAGTCACCTATGTTTTTTATGAGAATCTTTACACCTATATTTATTTTGTTATGCTGCTGTTTTAATGCGCTCTACGCTCTTGAACCAAATACTGCTTATAATGGCACAACCTTTATTTATCATACCGATAAGCCTTTGTCTTTGAGTTATAATAAAAAAATGCTACATTTTATGTCCCACCCCACCCAAAAAGATGTATTTATTGCCTTTATTCCTATTGGATATTATGATAAAAACGTAAAAACTCTTAAAAATGGGAGTAAAACCGCACTTGAAATTACTATTTTACAAAAAACTTACAAAAAAGAACAAATTGTTGTCTCACAAGATAAGATTACTTATCCCGATAATATCGCAAAAAGGATTGAAAAAGAAAGAAACGATATGCTCAAAGTATATCGCACAATTACAAAGGGACGATTATGGAACAAGCCATTTATAAAGCCACTAGATTCAGTTATCACAAGCCCTTATGGCACTGCACGCGTTTTTAATGGCACACTTAAAAGCTATCACGGAGGCACAGATTTTCGCGCAACTATAGGCACAAGCGTGAAAGCTAGTAACGATGGTAAAGTTGCCCTTGTCCAAGAGCGCTATCTTTCTGGAAAAACAATCGTTATTGACCACGGAGAAGGACTCTATAGTGTATATTTTCATTTGAATGATTTTGAAGTGAAACAGGGAGATACTATCAAAAGGGGACAAATAATCGCCAAAAGCGGGGATACCGGACGAGTGAGCGGTGCACACCTCCATTTTGGAATCATAATAAATGGCACAAATGTAGATGCAATGGACTTTATAGAACAAGTCAATACATTATTTGATACGTGAAGTTTTAACCTCTCCATAAAGTTTTATAAAGGCATCTGTATCTTTAATATAAACTTCACTCCGCTCATTTTTAGCAATCAAGCCTTGTTGAAACATTTTTTGTAAAATCCTGCTTAAAGTCTCAAGCTTGATATTTAATTCACGCGCTATAATTTGCCGCTGCACTTGATTGAAACGTTCAATTTGCGTATAAAGCATATAAGCTACACGTGAGGTGCTATCATAAGTTTCTTTAAAAGTAATAAAGTTTTTAAATACAATCATTTTATCCATAAATTCTGACAAAAACGCATTGCTTATTTCAATATTAGATGCAACAAGTTGAGCAAGCTTTGCCAAATCAAGTAATACAATTTCACTTGGCTCTACTCCACGCACATTCGCTGTGGCTTCATAAGGTTCAAAAGAGCCAAAAGCATTAATAAGTCTTGCTCCTTTGCGTTTATTATCTACATAGCATAAAAACATTTCATTATCATTTTTATCCATTTTATAAAGCTCTACACAACCACGTGCAATGAAACTTGCTGATTGTAATAATTCCCCTTCATAATGCAAAATTGCGTTTCTCTCAATATATTGCAATTTTGTAATGTTCTCGAGCTCATTGAGACTTTCTTCACTTAAATTTGAAAAAACTCCGATAGAACGTAATGCCTTCTTTTTCATTTTCTATCCTTAAAAAATATTATAATTTAGTCATTATATCTAAAATCCACTTTATATAAGCGTGAGGGTAGCAAAAATAATCAAATAAGAGTAAAATGCCATAAAATTTTTGAAGGATAATTTATGCAATATGATATTTTGGTTATTGGAGGTGGACACGCAGGAGTTGAAGCAAGCATTGTAAGTGCAAAAATGGGTGCAAAAACACATCTTATCACACTTCTAATTCAAAATATTGCCTTAGCGAGTTGTAATCCAGCCGTAGGGGGACTAGGAAAAGGACATCTTGTTAAGGAAATTGACGCACTTGGTGGCGTTATGGGTGAAATCACAGATAAATGCGGCATACAATTTAGAATCTTAAATGCCTCTAAGGGACCAGCTGTGCGTGGCACAAGAGCACAAATAGATATGGATAGATATAGTATTTTTGCAAAAGAAATAGCTCTTAATACTCCTAATCTAACAATCTCTCAAGAAAGCGTAGAATCTTTAATTTATGAGCAAGATTCTAAAGGACGCTATATTGTAAAAGGCGTAACAACTAACATTGGAAAAACTTATTTTGCAAAAAAAGTTATCCTTACCACAGGCACTTTTTTACGAGGGCTTGTGCATATCGGAGAAACAAAATTACAAAATGGACGTTTTGGTGAAATGAGTCCACAGAATCTTAGCAATTCACTCCAAGATATGGGCTTAACTCTTGGGCGATTAAAAACAGGGACTTGCGCAAGAATTGATGGACGAAGCATTGATTTTTCCGCTCTTGAAATACATAATGGAGATGAGAAACCACCTCATTTTAGCTATAAAACGATAAATTTTTCACCCACACAACTTCCTTGTTTTGTAACTTATACCAATGAAAACACTCATAAAATTATCCGCGATAACTTTCATCGCGCACCACTTTTTACAGGGCAAATTGAGGGTGTAGGACCCCGTTATTGTCCAAGTATTGAAGATAAAGTCAATCGCTTTGCCGATAAAAGTCGTCATCAACTCTTTTTAGAGCCACAAACACAAGAGGCTGTGGAATACTATATTAATGGACTTTCTACTTCACTACCTATTGATGTACAAGAAGCGGTGATTCATAGCATTAAAGGACTAGAAAATGCACATATAACGCGCTATGGTTATGCTATTGAATATGATTATGTTGAACCTACTGAGCTTTATCATACACTTGAGACAAAAAAATGTGCAAATCTCTTCCTCGCAGGACAAATTAATGGCACTACGGGCTATGAAGAAGCTGCTGCACAAGGTATTATGGCAGGGATTAATGCTACACTTTCTTTGCAAAATAAATCTTTTACTCTTGCGCGAAATGAGGCTTATATTGGCGTAATGATTGACGATTTAGTAACAAAAGGCACAAAAGAACCTTATCGTGTTTTTACTTCACGTGCCGAATATCGTCTTTTACTGCGAGAGGATAATGCGTATTTGCGTCTTGGAACTTATGCATATGAATTTGGCTTAATAGATAAGGTGCGTTATACACAAATAATGGCAGATAAAACTCATATTGAGCACACAATAAATTATTTACAAAATCATCATATCACACCCTCATCAAGCAATCTCGCTATGCTTGCCTCATTAGGGCTTCCACCCATTAGCGATAAAGCACTCCTTATTCATATTGTTGGTCGTGAAGAATTAGATTGTGCTCTTCTCCGCACTCTTTTGACTCATTTAGGAATAGCAGATGTAGAATCTATGAGTGATTTAGCTATTGAACAGATTTTTATAGAATCTAAATATTTTGACTATATTCAAAAACAAAAGCAGCAAATAGGACAAATGAGACAAATGCTACAAGTGGAAATTCCACGAGATTTTATCTTTGATAATATCCCCGGACTAAGCCTTGAAGTGATTGAAAAACTTAAAAAATTCACTCCTAAAAGCTTATTTGAGGCAAATGAAATTAGCGGAATCACACCTGCAAGCATTGATGTCCTACATTTATACATTCATTTGCACCATAAAAAAAAGTCTCAAATTTTGGTATAATATTACATTATTATAAGGAGTATCAATGAAACATATTCATAAAATTAAAAATTACGCTATGGTTGGAGGATTAGGAGTTATGGCTGTTTTCGCACTCAATGCGTGCGAGCAAAATTCAGGGCAAAATAATGCTCTTAATAACACCTTACAAAATAGTCAAAAAAATGGCGCATTTGTTATCGTTGAAGAACAAAATGATGGAAGTTATAAGGTGCTTGAAGAGTATCCAAGTGAACAAACACGTGTAATGCTTAAAGATAAAAATGGACAAGAACGACTCCTCTCACAAGAAGAAATTGATGAACTTATCAAACAAGAAGAAGTTGCTATTGATTCAGGACAAAGTCAGCTTACAAATCCAAATGGCGGTGGCTTAGGACTAGGCGGAGCAATACTTGCAAGTGCTGCAGGAGCGATTCTTGGTAGCTATATCGGTAATAAACTCTTTAATAATCCTAATTATCAAGCAAATTCCCAACGCAATTACAAATCGCCTCAAGCTTATGAGCGAAGTAAAAATAGTTTTAATAGTGCTAAAGCAGGTGCAAGTGGTGCAAGCAAAACAAGTAGTGGCAAAAGTGGATTCTTTGGAGGGGGCAATAGCTCTCAATCAACAAGCACAAACAGAAATACAGGCAGTATGGGGAGTTAATATGACAATTACTAATATTTCACTTCCTGATAAAAATGTTTTAGAATCTATGGGGCTTACTTGGCATACAGATATGGACAATACCTCATATCTTAGCGATGAACTTATACATATTAGCGAGGGAGAGGCAGAGTTATTTTATGAAGCAGGAAATGAGCTGTATGATATGTTTATAGAAGCTGGAGAGTATGTGATAAAAAACGACTTATTCTTTGAGCTAGACATTCCACCAAGCCTTATTGGTGCGATAAAACAAAGCTGGGAAGAAGATATACATTGGCATTTATATGGGCGGTTTGATTTGGCTGGCGGGCTTGATGGCACACCGATTAAACTTTTAGAATTTAATGCAGATACACCCACTATGCTCTATGAAAGCGCACTTATGCAATGGGCATTACTTAAGCATAATGGGCTTGATGAAGAGGCACAATTTAATAATATCCATAATGCTTTGAGTGAAAACTTTAAGCGATTAATCACCCTTGAAGATGATACTTCTCGCTTTGAGGAGCTATATGAGGGTTGGAAAATTCTATTTTCTTGCATTTCAGATTCTTATGAGGACATTACAACTACGCGCTTTTTAGAGTATATCGCTAAAGAATCTGGCTTTGCTTGTGGATTTGCACCCATAGATGAAGTTCATTTTTCCCCCACAGAGGGTTTAAGCCATAATGGTATAAATTATGAATTCCTTTTTAAACTCATTCCGTGGGAGAACATCGCTATTGACGAGCCTGAACTTGCACTTTTAATAAGCGAAATGATGCAAAATCATAATACAATTTTTCTTAATCCTGCTTACACATTGCTTTTTCAAAGTAAAAGAATGTTAAAGATTCTATGGGATTTATTTCCTAATCACCCTTTGCTACTTCCTGCTGATTTCTCACCTCTGCAAAATACCAAACAAGTATGCAAAAGGGCATTTGGGCGCGAGGGAGCAAATGTGGAGATTCTCAATACACAAGGGCAAAGTATAGAATCTAAAAGTGGCATTTATGGTAATCACAAGCCTGTGTATCAAGCCTTTTATGAGCTAAATACTCACAATGGTGCATTTTATCAACCAAATGTCTTTTTTGCTTATGAATCTTGTGGCTTAGGATTCCGTAAAGGTGGGCTTATCATTGATAATTACTCAAAATTTGTAAGCCATTGTATTCACTAGTTTAAATCAACTTGACTTTTGTGGATATAGCCTAGCATAGCTTTTTTTGCGTCATTTACATTTGGCGGAAAATAAAGCACTTTTATCCATTGTGTTTTATTTATATCATTACCACCTATAAGGCTTATTAAAAGAATCTTGTCTTCATCTTTGGTAAAGACTTTAGATATTACCTTGCCATTTGGACTTTGGCGGATATTGACATACTCATCTTGTGTATGTAAAGCCAAATGAGTATATCCGCCTTCACTATAATCCCTTCTATTATAAAACTTGAGTTTTGGTTGAGAGATAAATGTAATATTTTTGACGTTCAGTATTTGGTCACCATAATCATTCAAGCCATAGGCTATTTGTGCATTTGTGGTATCGCCATTAAAATTTTTTAGCATATTGCTTCGCTTATTTGCTACTTCAAGCCAAACTTCAATCTCATATTGAGCAAGCCCTTTTTGAATCTCATTTGGCAAAGCAAGTTGAGACAAACTCTTATCAAGGACATTGATGGGTTGTTCTCCTAGATATGTATTGAGCAAAAAAGGTTGAGAACTCTCATATATTACTCCATCGTAGCCAGCCATCCATTTAAAGACAAGTGTGCCTTGTAGTTTGAGTGGCTTTTTTAAACTTAGTATTATAAAGTTTTCACCATCACTGCGCACTGCACAAAAATCATTTATGCCTTCATCTCTAAAATCACATACCTCTGGTATTTCAAAATATGTATTAATAAAATTTACATTGTTTTCACTAAAATATCTTGTTATAAAATAATCTCTATAAAGTTTAAATCCTTGCTCGTATAAAGCAAAATCAGGGACTTTTTGAAATTGATTTATCTTTTGGATAATCCTAAAATCTGACACAAGCAATAAATCTTGCGTTGCGGATTGTTTATTTGTTTTAAGATATTTTGCAAGGATTGATTGTTGCACTTCATTTAAGGATTTTTTTGCCTCTAATTTTGGTAGTAAAAAATCTCTTATAAAAATGCGTATAATTCTCTCATCATTAGAATTTCTTTACCATTGGGGAAGTTTTAGAATCTCTTGCAGACTAAGCTTCTTATCCTTACTCCAATACCCATTAATTTTAGGGATAAGTTTTGAATTTCTAAACATACCCTCAACATTGCAATCCTCACTTACAGCCCAAGCATTGAGATTTTGATGAAAAGAATGCGTGCTTTTAAACATTCCTCTCATATCTTTTACTTTAGCTACATTCCAAGAGCTTATATCTTGATTAAAGTATTCTTGATTAACAAACATCTCAACCATACTTGTAACATTACTTGTATCCCAAGTTTCTATACCTTTAAAAAATTCATTTCCTCTAATAATATCTACATCAAATAATCCACTCATATCCGTGATTTTACTTGTATCAATTTTATCAAGTGGTGTGCCTTGTCTGATAAGAGAGATAAGCTCCTTTTTGTTTTGAGGAATAATTTTTCTTTCACTCTCTTTGGCAGTTTTTAACTCTGTAAGCAAAACTTGCTTTTCCTTAGAGTAAGAGCTAAGTCCTACTAACAAACATATCGCCATAAAAACAAACTTCATCATTCTTTTTCCCTCCTTGAAATATTAATCCACTCTAAAATGAGCTCCTATACTTTGTTTGCGCTTTAAAGCGGATTGAACAATCTTTTTTGCTACAAGCAGTCGTAAGCGTAACATACGCCCGATATGAGATTCTAACATCACTTCAATCCCTCCAAGTGCAGAATCTAATCCACTTTGAGAGCGAATAATCCCCACCTTATCCCACATAATCTCACGCAAAACATTTTTAAGCTTACTATCACCCTCTTTTTCTAGCACCTCATCGCATACAGGAAAATGTCGAATAGGTGTTTGCGTCCGATTTTCTACAATATGTTGGGCTACATTTTTACCAAAGATAAGCCCCTCAAGGAGCGAGTTTGAAGCAAGGCGATTTGCCCCGTGAACTCCATTACACGCGCATTCTCCAATCGCATAGAGATTACTCATACCCTGCACGAGAGAATCTGCATTTGTCAAAATACCGCCCATTGAATAATGAAATGCTGGTGAAATGGGTATTTTATCTGTAGGGATATTAAGTTTGCAAGTGTGCAAATCGCGGAATATGTTAGGAAAACGCACTCTAAACCCATCATAAGTAAATGCACTTAAATCCAAAAAAGCCTCTTGCTGATGTTTAAGACAATAATCCATAATCCCTCGTGCCACAATATCACGCGGAGCAAGCTCCCCTCGCTCATCATAATCAAACAAAAATCTCCTGCCCTCTCTATCAACAATCACTCCACCCTCGCCGCGCACTGCTTCAGAGATGAGATATTTTCGTGCTTGAGGATTATTGATATAAGTCGTGGGGTGAAATTGTAACATTTCCATATCTTGCAAGGCGAGATTATGCTCTAAAATAATGCCGTGTATGTCGCTACTGATTGTATAGGCATTTGTGTGGTATTTAAATAATCCCCCAACACCCCCACTTGCAATAACTATATGATGTGCATAGAGATTATGCAATCCGGATTTTGTCTGCACACATACACCATAGCATTTATCCTCTTCAATGAGCAAATCTACTACTTCAGCATTTTTCCACAATGTCGCACGAAGTTTATCAATAAGATGCGTATGAAGACTACGCCCTGTGGCATCTCCGCCTGAATGGACGATTCTCGCGTGGGAATGCCCTCCCTCTTTAGCATAAAGCAGCGCACCGCTTTCATCTCTATCAAATGCTAAACCACTTGCAATAAGCTCACTAAGAATCTCATTGCTACCTTTTACAAGCCTATTGACACATTCTAAGGTATTAAGCTTTGCGCCTGCAAGAAGCGTATCTTGTATATGCAAAGGGACATCACTTTCATCTTTTGCTATGCTTATACCGCCTTGTGCATAGAATGTATTGCATTCCCAAGGTTGAGCCTTACATAAAATTAATACTTTTAAATCAGGAGGCAAATGTCTCGCACAATACAATCCCGCTACTCCTGCGCCAATGATAATCACATCATATTGTCCCATTACCAGTCCCGTTCTTCACTTGGTAAGGGTGTAGAATCTATACCATAAAAAAGCACTTTTTTGTTATGAGTTTGGGGATTTTCAGATTCTACTTCTTGCTTTGTTGGTTCTTTATAAAATGGGTTTGCTTTGTATCCACAACCTACAAAAAAAATAAATACCAAATATGCTAAAATCATCAAATGAAAACAATAGATAATACGAAAAATATGTGCCATATACGCTCCTATCTTAAGCGAGACTTTCCTCATCTAGCACCTAGACTAGACAAACAAAGTGAGATTGCACGCTTTAAAAATACCTTTCTTACGCCTTTAGAAAGGGAGCAGATTCTATTTATCTTCCCTAAAAATAATCAATTACTTTTTGCCTTTAAACACAAAGCTTTATGCGTAGAGTTTAATCATTATAAGCATAAATATATAATAAAGACTTTAAAACAGCATAAAGAACTTTTTCCAACACTTAGCTCTATTGAAAAAGTATATGCATATGCCCCTAACCATATCCTTGCTCCACCACCCTTACACCCCTCAAGTGTGCAAACTTTTTATGAGCATTCTAACGGAGATTTTGAAAATCTTGCAACAGATACCGCAATTTATGAAAAAATTGAATCCTTGCGTTTAGGTATTAAGCGCCAATGGGACGCACAAAATGAGTAATAAAGAATCTACAAGTTATAATCTCTTTGCGCATTTAGCAGATTTGCCAACACAATCTGGCATTTATCAATTTTTTGATAATGAAGATACTTTACTCTATGTAGGCAAAGCAAAGAATCTAAAAAACCGCATTAAAAGCTACTTGAGTATTGAAAACAAACATATTGTGCCAAAAAATAATCTTAGTCCAAGAATCGCCCTTATGGTATCTCAAATCACGCGTATCCATACACTTTTAACAAATAATGAACAAGATGCACTTATCCTTGAAAATTCTCTTATCAAAAGCCTCAAACCAAAATATAATATCCTTTTGCGCGATGATAAAACTTATCCTTATATTTACATTGATAAATCCCTTCCCTATCCTCGCTTTGAGCTCACTCGCCAAGTGCTCAAATCAAATCAGATTCAATATTTTGGACCTTTTGTAAGCGGAGCAAGGGAATTACTTGATAGCCTCTATGATAATCTACCACTTGTGCAGAAAAAATCCTGTGTCAAAGGCAAAAAAGCGTGTATTTTTCATCAGATTCACAAATGTCCTGCACCTTGTGAGAATAAAGTTTCCATACAGACTTATGCCCAAACTATTGCACAAGGTATTGCACTTATTGAAGACAAAAAAGCCTTATTAAAAATACTAGAATCTAAAATGCATACCCTCTCTCATAATCTGCAATTTGAAGAAGCTGCTATAATGCGTGATAGAATCCAAAAAATTACACAAATGAAAAACCAATCTATTATTGATATGATGAGCGGAGATTATGATGTATTTGTATTACAAGAACAAGATTGTGGTAAAAACTCGCAAGATTCTCACAAAAAATCTCATACTGCGTTGCATACGCATATTTTAATGATGCTTTTTATCCGCAATGGACGAATTATTTCAAGTGATTTTATCCTTTTACACGATGATATACAATCCCACAATCTTCCACAACTCTACACCCAAGCTTTACTTAACCATTATAAAACTCAAATACCACTCTTACCTCAAGAGATTCTCATTCCTCCATTTGACTTTCCTGACTTACTGCATTTGCAACAACTCTTAAGAGAGCAAACGCGCAGTTCTCTCAAAATCGTCCAACCACAAAGAGGTGCAAAAAAAGACTTGCTACAACTTGCACATAAAAATGCTCTTGAAATAGGACGATTACATACACAGCAAAACAATACATTCTCTACACTTGTAAGCATTAAAGAGTTGTGTGCATTAAGCCAAATACCTTATTCTATTGAGGTTTTTGATACCTCTCATCATAGCGGAACACATAATGTGGGTGGTATGATTGTGTATGAAAATGATGATTTTATTCGTTCTAAATATCGGCGATATGAGCTTCACACAAGCGATGAATACAGCCAAATGCACGAAATGCTTTTACGCCGAGCTCAAAGTTTTGATTCTAATCCACCACCTGCCTTATGGCTACTTGATGGAGGCAGGGCACAAATTAATCTAGCTCTTGATATTTTAAAAAGCGTAGGGGCAAATGTTGAAGTCCTAGCAATTGCTAAAATGAAACATAATGCCAAAGCTTATCGTGCAAAAGGTAATGCTTTTGATATTTTGCGAAGCAAAAATGCAGAGTTTAAACTAAAACCAAACGATAAAAGACTACAATTTCTCCAAAAACTCCGTGATGAAGTGCATCGTTATGCTATCACTTATCACCGCTATAAAAAACAAAAAGATATACAAAAGGCACAAATGATGGGAAAAAATTATACTCAAGCACAAATTAAAAAACTTTTAGATTACTTTGGTAGCTTTGAATCTCTTAAAACTGCTTCACAAGAGCAAATTAATAGTGTGCTTTCGCGCAAAAATCGTTCAGATACTTAAAAAGAGTGAAGAGAGTGAAGTATGAATAATACTAATCCCTTAAATGCAGTATATGATGAGGCTCTCTATATTTTACAAGAGAGCTTTGATACTCATACGTGCATTGCAGATGCCAAAACACAAAGTCAAAAACATCTTTTTACGCTAATACAGGAAAATCCAATGCTAGAAAACGAGATTCGTATGGCAATTTTGCATTTTTATAATCAATGTGGTTTGGGGGCTTTTGTGCATTATGATAAAAATCAACTTCAGGTTATAACACACATCAAAAATCACACCCATAATCTTTATGTGCAGCGCATTTGCGATTTTTTAAAAAAACATAAATTCACGCTTTATAAACAAGAACCTTCCAAAGAAGATTTTGAGGAACTTTTTCATTTTGTAGATACAACACTTGATTTAAATACCCAAAGCACCAAACGCGAAATGATAAAAATTGCTTTGCGCAATGTATTTGGCATACAAGCGCGCGATGCTTTATTTTTTAAAGACGGCAATATTAAGCTTTTTAAATTTGACTATGAAATAGTAAAAATCAATAATGAAATCCGCCAAATTAATCGGAACTCTCATATAAATGTCCTAAGTAATGAAGATAGAATGGTGCTTGATAATGCGCTCTCTATGACAAATGTCCAATCTCTTATTATCCAAAATACGCTTCTAATACTGCAAAAAGATATTGACTTAAAACAAATTGACAATCTAGGCTTTAACAAAAGATTTAAGTTTTTTGCTATTCAAAAATTGCGTGTATATGTTGAAAGTTTGCAATTACATCATATAGATTCTTTAGCAAAGAGTATTTATTGTATGGATATAGCCCAACAATATGCGTGGGTTATGTTTGAAATTGTAGCAAAAGAACTCCTAGAGCTATGTGCGAAAGATAATGTGAATGCCATTGCATTTATTGAATTTTATAATGGAGGCTCTATTGAATTAAGGGGCAAGATTTTCAAAAAGCCTCTTATTACTGATAATAATGGTAATCCTTGGACTATACCGCTTATTAAGGAATGCTTAAAGAATAAAAAAGCCATAGAGTTTGATATATCTCAAATGCAAAAACGTTTAGATGATTTTGAAGAGAAAATCCATAGTATCAACAACCAAATACAACAAAATGATACTGAAGAAAAAGATACCCTTACAAAAGAATCTTCCTATCAAGAACTTTTAGAATCTAAAAACAAAGAATTGCGTATGCTTGTAGATAAAAAAGCTTCAAAAGTATATATAGAAGCTATTACAAATGAAATTAACACGCTTATACTTAATAAATCTAATATGCTTACACATATAGAAAATACACAAAAAAATCTCGCTGCTTTAGGCAAAGAACAAATAAAACTTCTTGAAATGCAAGAGAGACTAAGAGAGCAAATCAGCTATGCGCTTAAAAAGAATAGAGAGTATTTTGTTCAATATGATTTACTCTCACGTGCCCTTGCTGATGCCATAGCAAATGCAAAAGAGCTTATATGAAAAATACCATTACCCACCTTATTGATAAAATTTCCTTTCAAGCACAAACAACCATTTTAGTATGGATTATTGTCATCGGATTTACACTTATAGCAAGTGTGGGCTTACTTGCTCTTATGGGGATAAAGAGTGAATTTGACATTAACTCATCACAAAGTCATAATATGTATACACTCACCTTATTAAATAAAGCATATGATATACACAAAAACGACCAGATACTCCCGCAACTCCTTGAAATATGGGAACAATATAAAACTTATAATCTCCCAAAAGACCAAAATTCTACTATTAGTCATTTGCGCGAGTGGTATGCTAAGACTTTTAAAATGCACTATTATCAACAGATTCAAAGATTACTTTCTAAAGAAAATGCTCTTATAGAATCTATTGATAAAGCTTTTATTAATGATGGAGAGGATATTTCCTCGCTACTTGAAGAACAATTTCTCATTTCTTTTGATATTGCTTTTTATGGCAAAAAAATCACGGATTCTCTTTATAAAAATACCTTTATTGTCCTCGCAATCTTTATGCTTATTATCATCGCAACAATCATTATTCTTGCCTTTTCTATCAGACAATCTATCAATACCAATCATCTACTTTTAGAGCAACTCGTGCAATCAAAAACCAAAGAACTCCAATCTCTTAATGTCAATCTGCAAAAATCAATAGAATATGAAGTTGAGCAAAATCGTAAAAAAGACTTGATTATGTATCAACAAGCTAGGCTTGCTTCTATGGGAGAAATGATACAAAATATTGCCCATCAATGGCGCCAACCACTTAATTCTCTTATGATACTTATCCAAAGCTTTAAAAGTAGAGCAATGCAAAAAAAACTTGATAATGAATTTATAAACCAACAAACACAATATGGTATGAAAATTGCCACAGAAATGTCAAATACGATTGAAAATTTTCGTAATTTCTTTCACCCAGAAACAAATAAAGAATTTTTTGAGCTCTCACAAAGCATTTGGAATTCTATTGAGCTGCTTAAAGCTCAATTTCAAGAGAATCTTATTCGTATTGAAGTAGATGTAAGCCCACAAGCACAAGATTTAAATATGCTTGGTTACCAAAATTCCTTTACTCAAGTGATTTTAATTCTCATCAATAACGCCATTGACGCACTCAAGCTCAAAAGTCAAAATGATAAATCGTTTGAGAATCCACTCATAGAAATTTCATTAGATAAGCTAGGATATAATATTATTCTTTGTGTGAAAGATAATGCGGGAGGCATTGATTTGGAAGATAAATCAAAAGTTTTTGAACCATATTTCACCACTAAACATAAATCGGTTGGAACAGGCGTGGGACTTTATATGGCAAAACAAATCATTGAACGCCAACTCAATGGCACAATAAGCGTATCTAATACACAATGGGGTAAGCAGAACCAATATTTTGGAGCAGAATTTACCATTCACATACCAATACAAAAGGATAATTATGAATCTTGATGCACTAAGCAAACTCACTATTTTGTATGCCGAGGATGATACCGACACAGCCAATCTTACAAATATGGTGCTTGGAGATTATGTAGGACGCCTACTTATTGCCAAAAATGGACAAGAAGCGCTCAATCTCTTCAAACTCCATAAGATTGATTTAGTTTTAACAGATATACTTATGCCAAAAATGAATGGTATTGAGCTCATTAACGCTATTCGTAACTCATACACGCACCCAGATGTGCCCGTAGTGATTACTACTGCACATACAGAGACAAAATACCTTCTTGATGCTATTCGCTTACGCGTAGATGGCTACATTTTAAAACCTATTAATGTTGAAGAGCTACTCCACGCACTCAATAAGGCAATCTTACCTTTCTTACAGGCTGATGAGCTTGCCTCAAAAAATCTTCTTATTAACGCCATTTCTACCTTTGTGGGTGGCAAAAAAATTGCCATCATTCAATTTCTCTTAGCAAACTGCGATGAGAACAATATATTTTATGGCTCTTATGAAGATATTATTGCGCATTTACACGTGAGTAAGCCAACGATTGTAAAAACTTTTAAACAACTTATCGATACAGGAATTCTTATTAAAATTAAGAATAAAGTTTATAAAATTCACCCTGATTTAGACCAAAATATTAAAAATAGTATTATCTAAAATACATAGTAACTCTTGACTTCAAAGGAAGTTTTGATTAGAATCTGCATTTCAATCTTTTTGAAGGCTCCTTTGGAGTAGGCTTTAGAATCAAATGTGGCTATTGTAGATTCTAAAGACTTCTTGAACTTCTTAACATCTTCTCTTTGGCTAAGGAATTTTATGGCAGACAATAAACGAACTCATACACCTGTGGAAGGCTATCAGCTTGAAGATTTGCGTATTAAAAGCATTAAACAACTCATCAATATTGCTGAAGAAATCGGAGTAGAAAATCCAAGTGACTATCGCCGACAAGATTTGATTTTTGAGATTCTCAAAACTCAAGTTAATCAGGGTGGATACATTCTTTTTTCGGGTATATTAGATATCACAAATGAAGGCTATGGCTTCTTACGCGCATTAACCGAAAGTCTTGCAGATTCTCAAAATGACACTTATGTATCACAATCTCAAATTCGCCGTTTTGCTTTGCGTAATGGTGATATAGTAACAGGGCAAGTGCGCGCACCAAAAGACCAAGAGCGATATTATGCACTCCTTAAGATTGAAGCAATTAACTATATGTCGCTTGAAGAAAACAAAAATCGCCCTCTTTTTGATAACCTTACCCCTCTATTCCCACAAGAGCAGCTCAAGCTTGAATACGAATCTAGCAAGGTTACAGGACGTATGCTTGACCTCTTTAGCCCTATTGGTAAAGGACAACGTGCCCTTATTGTTGCTCCTCCACGCACAGGAAAAACAGAGTTAATGAAAGAATTGGCTCACGGCATTGCGAAAAATCACCCCGATGTTGAGTTAATGGTGTTGCTTGTAGATGAGCGTCCAGAAGAAGTTACTGATATGGAACGAAGCGTCAAAGGACAAGTTTTTAGCTCTACTTTTGATATGCCAGCAACAAACCACATTCGCGTAGCAGATTTAGTCATTGAGAGCGCTAAACGAAAAGTTGAAATGGGTAAAGATGTAGTAATTCTTCTTGATTCTATCACACGTCTTGCTCGGGCATATAATGCTGCTACTCCCTCAAGCGGTAAAGTGCTAAGTGGTGGTGTTGATGCAAATGCTTTGCATAAACCTAAACGATTTTTTGGTGCAGCGCGTAACATTGAACAAGGTGGCAGCCTTACTATTATCGCGACTGCACTTATTGAAACAGGCTCAAGAATGGACGAGGTCATCTTTGAGGAATTTAAGGGCACAGGTAATAGTGAAATTGTCCTTGCACGTTCTATAGCTGACCGCAGAATCTACCCTGCTTTTGATGTGCTTAAAAGTGGGACACGTAAAGATGATTTGCTTCTTGGCAAAGATAATCTCACAAAAGTATGGATGCTACGCAATGTAATGCACACAATGGACGATATTGAAGCACTCACTTTCATTTACTCAAAAATGAAACAAACAGAGAATAATGAAGAGTTTTTAAATATGATGAATAGTCAAGAATAAGGATATATATGCGAGCAGGGGTATTTGATAGTGGTGTTGGTGGCTTAAGCGTGCTTAAAAGCCTCATTAATGCAAAACTCTTTGAGGACATCATTTATTATGGCGATACCGCTCGTGTGCCTTATGGTGTCAAAGATAAACAAACAATCATCAAATTTTCACTTCAGGCACTTGAGTTCTTTACACCACATAATATCGATATTCTCATTGTGGCTTGCAATACTGTGAGTGCCTATGCGCTACAAGAGATGCAAAAACATAGTAAGATTCCTATTGTAGGAGTGATTGAGCCGGGTGTATTAGCAGTGCAAAATAACCTTAAAGATACAGATTCTGAAATTCTCATTATTGCCACACGTGCAACAATTAACTCTGGTGAATACGAAACAAGACTACGAAATATAGGTTTTTGGAATCTTAAAAGTCTTGCCACAGGGCTTTTTGTGCCTATTGTTGAAGAAGGATTGCTTGAAGGCGCAGTGCTTGAAAGCGTATTTCATCATTATTTTGCCTCAATCACAACTCCCCCTCAAGCTGTAATATTAGGCTGCACACATTTTCCGCTTATTGCTCCAGCCCTTGATTCCTATTTCAATCATCAAAGTATGCTTATCCATTCGGGTGAAGCTATTGTAGAGTATTTAAAAAACCACTTGCACCTTACTTCGCGTTATGCACTTAAATCACTACAATTTTTTGCAAGCGACAACACTGCTGCACTAACAAAAATTGCTAACAAATGGCTTAGCTAATTTTTTACTCTAACTTCTATCACACAAGTCTATAAACTCACAATATCGGCAATTTGAGCGCTGCTCACTCTTAGCAAATACAACATTATCTTTAATGCAAGCAATCTTTTCAAAAAGAATATTGCTTTTTTCATTATTCTCCTCTTTTTTCTCACCTCCTTTAATATCCCAATACCACGCACTGATTGCTAAATGGGCATACTGGGGATAGTGAGCCTTAAACGCCTGCATATATAAAATAAGTGCAAAATCTGTGCTCTTTTGTAGGCTTTGCACTTTAAAAGACTGACGATATTTATAATCTATGACTTCTATACTCTCGCTAACTTTTTGGATTCTATCAGGTCGCCCATAAAAGATAAAATCACCATATGAAACTTCCATATTTTCTCCCTCAAGCTGCAAAATCTCTACCTCACGTCCATTCTCAAGGGCAAAAAAATGTTTCAACTCACATTTAAGCCACTCAATATGCGCACTTTGTAATGCACTATGCGAGACTAAAGAATGCTCTAACCATAATTGCGCACTCTTATAAAGTGCCTTTTCATCTAAGATTACCTTTTTCCCCACATATGGCTTATAGACAGCTTCTAAGCATTGATGAACAATATTTCCCATAAATGCGCTTTCTTGGAAAAGAGAAAGATCATTCATACATTCTTCATAAAGATAATAATACCTTCTTGGACATTCCAAAAATACTTTTAATTTACTAGGTGTAAGGGTGCGAGGCAGACGCCCACTTATTTCATCTTCACAATATTCTAATTTTCTCCCTTGTGGAAGCAAAGTAAAGAAATTATCTCCATTCTTATGCTCCACTGCACTCTTTTGCATCAATTCTTCAAGCATAAAGCTTGGGTGATTATCTTCATTTGATACATATGCTACTGCTATTTCATCGGCAGTGCTAAAAATGCCATAATAATAATGCTTTTGGAGACGTTCTTTATCCTTCATAGTCGGCATCTTAAGCTTTTGACGTAACGCAGAATTTAAAAATAAATCACTCTCTTGTTTGCTAGGTATTACACCTTCGTTAAAATCAACAATCACAGCCTTTTTAAAAGCAAAACCCCTTGATTCCAAAACGCCCATTACACGTATTTTTCCACCCATTATATCATCAATACTATAATGTTTAAGCTCCTCAAGCAATAGCTCAATAATCTCCATATGCGTAGTTTCTTTTAAACCTACATTTTCCCACATAAAGAGAATCTCACTCACATACTCACGCACTCTTTTGCTTTGCCTATCTTCAAAGCCAGCAAGCATAGCTATTATATCTTTACACACTCGAGCATAAGTTTGTGGAATATGAGTTATATTTTTTAATTGAGAGTGAATATAATCTTGAAGATATTTATAAACTTTAGTGCGCGATATATCCTCACCCATTGCAAAATTTAAGTTATGCGCTCTATCAAGCAAAAAAAGATATTTAGCAAAGTTTTCATTTGGCACGATAACCACAATATCCTGTTCTTGCACACCATTTTTTATCCATTCATCAATCTTGGCAAATACTAATGCCACTTGCGATATGCCCAAAGCAAAACCATAAGCATCAATTTTTCCTAAAGGTGGTAGAGGGGTAGATTGTATAATCTTCCCTGTGTCCAATTCTGCGCTGTATCTAAAAAATGGCTTGCATTGTTTTAAAATATGTGAGGGCAAAAAAGGCAAAGAAATATTAAATTCATCAACCCAAAAATGCACTTTTATAGGAATTATTTTTGCCGCATTTAAAAGCATTTCCTGATGAATAGGACTAATAATCCCCTCTACAAAAATTTCAATACATTCAAAATGCCGCACAAATGCTTCATTAAAACGTGGTTGGGCTTGTGCTGGAAGAATATATCCATCATAGCATTTAAGTTCAAAAAGTCGCTCTTTGTATCGATTTTCCAACCATTCTAACACATATAAATGATCTGCATAATCATCATAAATATCACGTGATGGAATATCTTTAATATGTATTTGCGATTGAGCGATTTCATCAAAAAAATCAAACAAAAAGTTAGAAGTTTCCAAAAATCCCAAAAAACTCTTTTCAAAAATAAATTTTGCCCTCTCAAGCTCTTTGGCACACTCTTTTAATACACTCATAACAAGAGGTAGTCGCATACCTCGTGGTAATGCTCTATATCCATCAATAATAATAAGCTGCGTAAAAAAATCTCCCATCATCATACTCGGAGCAAAAATTTCTCCTTCGTTGCTATTTTGCATCAAAGAACGATGAGAGCTATATACATAAAGGGTAGTTTCTCTGCCCATATTTTGCCCTTTTGTATGTTTTTAATTTTGAATAAGCTTTTGTGCAGCAGCTATGATATAATCTATATTAAAATTAAAACGATTAAAGAGGGCTTCGCCTTTCCCTGAAGCACCAAAACTCTGCATACCAATCACTTCATCAGCCACTGCATACCATTCTAAGCCTCTTGAAGCCTCAATAGCAAGCACTGCACTTTTTCCACATAATTCTTTGATGTAACCCTTAGGTTGTTCCAAAAGCAAATCAAGGCAAGGCACACTTACTACTTGTGTTTTGATGCCTAAATCTTCTAGTGTTTCACACGCTTTGAGTGCAAGACTTACCTCACTTCCGCTTGCCATAAGGGTAATAACTGCATTGTCGCACGAACGCAATACATAACCGCCTTTTTGCACTTGTTTTTTTAATTGAGGAGTGGATTCCATAATAACGGGGAGATTCTGACGACTAAGCACAAAAGCGCAAGGTAGCTTGGAATCTAAGCCAACCTGCCAACAAGCAATATTCTCATTTGCATCAGCGGGACGAAAAACAAGGAGATTTGGCATTGCTCTAAAATGGCTTAATTGTTCAATGGGCTGATGTGTCGCACCATCTTCACCCACACCTATACTATCGTGCGTCCAAATATAATATACTTTCGCTTTCATAAGGCTTGCTACACGCACACTTGGGCTCATATAATCACTGAAAACAAAAAATGTTGCACAAAAAGGTAAAAATAAGCCATAATTTGCCACACCATTACAAATTGCACCCATTGCGTGTTCTCGGATACCAAAATGCCAATTTTTACCCTGCGGAAAATCACCCTCATCTTGTAGCTGTGTATTATTTGATGGTGCTAAATCTGCACTTCCCCCAATAAATCCTTCTAACGCTTGAGAAATACTATTAAGAATCTTTCCATTACTCACACGTGTAGCCATACTTTCGCCAAGTGCAAATTGTGGATAAACAATATGGGAAACATCGGGCTCTCTCATTTTATCAAGCCGTTCTTTTGCAATTTGAGGGAGATTCTCATAATTTTTATACCATTGTGCAAAGTTCAACTCACCACGCTCCTTCATCGTGCCAAAAGCAAATGCTACATCATCAGGTATATAAAAAGATTCTGCAGGAAAAAAAAGTTTTTGCTTTGCTGTGGCGATAATTTCTTCACCCAAAGGTGCGCCGTGTGCTTTATGACTACCCTCAAGACTAAGGGCATTCTTAGCAATAATGGTATAAGCAATAATAAGTGTGGGTTTTGAAGAAGTTTTAGCATTGGTGAGCACATTGTGAATTTGTATATAGTCGTGTCCATCGCAGCTTAAAACTTCCCAACCCTGTGCTTCAAAACGTTTAGCAATATCCTCACTCATCGCAAGTTGCGTATCGCCTTCTATTGTGATATGATTACTATCATAAATAAGAATCAAATTTGAAAGAGCGTGATGTCCAGCTAAAGAAGCTGCTTCATAGCTGATACCCTCCTGTAAATCCCCATCGCCACATAAACAATATATGTTATGCGAAATGATTTCCCGCCCAAACAAATTCTGTGCATATTTACTTGCCATAGCCATACCCACTGCATTTGCTATACCTTGCCCAAGGGGACCTGTTGTTATCTCAATACCTTGAGTATGTCCATATTCGGGGTGTCCGGGTGTTTTAGAATCTAATTGCCTAAAAGAGTGTAAATCTGCCATACTCACCTCAAAACCCCATAAATGAAGCAGCGAATATACGAGTGCGCTTGCGTGTCCTCCACTAAAAATAATTCTATCTCGATTTAACCATTGAGGTTGTGTTGGAGCAAGATTAATATGAAAATGTAACACACTTGCAATATCTGAAAGTCCCATAGGTGCGCCGGGATGTCCGCTATTTGCTTTTTGCACCATATCTGCACACAAAAACCCTAATGTGTGCGACATTTTTTGTAATAAAGGTATATCTTCATCTGTAATATGTGGTGAGGTTTTTTGCATTGACTATCCTTTGTTGTAAATTATCATAATATATCTAAGTGCGTAATACAGCATCAAACTCGCGCACTAAAACACTAAGCACGGATTCCACTGCTTGCACTAATTGCATTTCTTGTAATGTGCCCTCATCAGATTGAAGCACAATACGTATGCTTAATGCCATTTTTTCTCCTAAAGCCTTATCATAATACACATCAATAGGATAAATATTTTTAACATAAGCAATTTGAGCTTCAAGAAGAATTTGGCGCACACGATAAAAAGGAATATCTTTATCAATGAGGATTGTTAAATCACGTGTAGATTTTTGGTATTTTGAAAATTCATAGGCTTGCGGGAGAGAAAAATCACTCATACCGATCTCAATTTCGCATATAAATATTTCCTCACTTAAATCCATATTGGTAGCAACTTGTGGATGCAATTTGGCAATTATTCCTATGGGCTTGTCTTTTTGATAAACAAATGCACTCTGATAAGGGTGAAGCAATCTCTCATCTGTAAAACAAAAATGACTCAAAAGCTCCTTTGCATTTGCTTCATCACGAATATTTCTAAAACTCAAATCTCCAACACATCTCTGACATATAGTCCCAAAAGCAAAAAGATTCCATTTAACAGCTTTGGTGTGTGGATAACATTCATCTTGCATACAGCCACTTGCAACAAGTGCAAGCTTACTTTTTTCCTCTCGTTTTGAACTATACACACTTCCAATCTCAAAAAGTGTAATATTTTTAAAGCCAAGATTCTCATTACGTTTCACAGAATCAAGCATAGCCGGAAGTAGGCTTGTCCGAAGCGTATCAAGCTCGTTTGTGATAGGATTGAGCAATTCTAAATCTTCATCAAGTCGCACAAAACCTAATCGTTCTAAATTTTGGGAAGAAGCAAAGACATAATGAATACACTCTACAAAACCATAAGCAATCAATCCATAAGCAAGTTTGCGCGTGTTTTTGTAGGTAAAATATGTGTTATTAATATTATGGGATTGAGAACAAAGTAATGGCACAGAGGAAACATTGTCAATACCATAGATTCTAAGCACTTCTTCAGCTACATCTTGGATACTTTGAATGTCGTGCCGATAGTTTGGCACAGTAACCATAAAAAAATTCTCATCACAAGTTGCATCAAGCTTAAAATTAAGTCGCTTTAAAATAGTGGCTATCTCTTCTTTATCAAGCTCTATGCCTATAATTTGATTAATAGCCTTAAACGTTGTTTTAATCGTAATTTCATCAATGTTTTGGACAATATTATGTGAGCCAGAATACACAAGTGCATCAGAAACAAGCACCATTTTTCTACATAAAAAGTCAATGCCCTGCTCCAAATTTGGATTACTCCCTCTTGTGCTACGATAAGTTAGCTGCACATCACCTTTTATTGCGTGCTTATAAAGACTTTTGGCAATTAAAGTAGGATTCACATAACTCGCTTCAATAATATAAATTTCAGAACGTGTGCCAAAGTGCCGCTCACCATAAGATACACCAATTATGGAAAGCTTTTGGTGAGCAAAAACTGCTCCTAAGCCGTTCTCATCTTTTTTGATTCGGAGTTGTGCCACCAAACCATTATCCAAAACAATATCTTTATTCTCACAATCATAGAGTTTGTAAGCATTAAGTATAACACCTGTCATATAAGTGCCATATTCTAAAAAATTGCACATAATATCATCAACCAAACTCCCATTACGGGCAAGACAAAGTGCAATATCAAGAGGTAGATAAGCTTGTTTGACTTCAACCACGCGATAGAGTAAATGAGCTTCAATTTTTTCATCACAAAGAATCTGCAACACCCTACCTAAACCAAGCGTAACCACATTATCCATATCTACTTCGTGCTTTAGGCGCAAATCATAGCTTGTAGCAAGTTCACGCGCAATGCCTAGCACGCTAAGACAATCACCACGATTAGGCGTAATCCCTACTTCAATCACATAATCATTAAAAAGAGGAAGATTCCCTAGCTCAACGCCAAGCTCCAAATGACCAGCTGTGCTATCAAGCACCATAATTCCATCATTTATCTTTGGCAATCCTAACTCCACACTAGAACAAAGCATTCCACAACTCTCTATACCACGTAGATTTGTTTGTTTAATCACAATCTCGCCACTTTTAGTATGAGGTATTACTGCGCCTTCAAGTGCCACAGCGACATATTGATTGGCTTTTACATTATTTGCCCCGCACACAATTTGCAACTCTTGTGAGCCAATACTGACTTTACATACATTAAGTTTGTCTGCATCGGGGTGAGGTGTAAGTGAGAGTATCTTGCCTACGACAACCTTTTGTGGCATCTTCAATGGATACGCAGATTCTACCTCAAGTCCCATACTGCTTAATCTCATACACATTTGCTCAATATCAAGATGTGAAATATCAACAAAATGCGATAATAAATGTTTTGAAAAAATCATTAGAATTGCTCCAATACACGTAAATCTGTCTCAAAAAAGCTACGCAAATCATTCACACGATGAAGAAGCATAGCAAATCGCTCAACGCCAAGCCCAAAAGCATATCCGCTCACATTTTTATGACCCACAGCATCAAATACTTTTTGATTGACAATACCACAGCCCAACACTTCAAGCCACCCTGTGTGAGAACATACTCTACAACCGCTACCACCGCAAAATACACAGCTAATATCCACTTCTGCGCTTGGCTCTGTAAAGGGGAAAAAGCTTGAACGAAACCGAATGTGCACATCGCCAAACATATAATGCAAAAAATCCTCTAAAATATATTTAAGATGCACGAAACTAATTTTATCTTTCCCATCAACTACTAAGCCCTCAACTTGATGAAACATCGGTGAATGAGTCAAATCATAATCTCTCCTAAAAACGCTACCCGGAGCTATCATACGAATAGGAATATCTTGTGATTGCATAGTGCGAATTTGCACAGGAGAGGTATGTGTACGCAAAAGCATTGAATCTTTAAAATAAAAAGTATCTTGCATATCTCGTGCCGGATGAAATACAGGAAGATTAAGTGCTTCAAAGTTATGAAAATCATCTTCTACCAAAGGTCCTGTTTGAATTGCAAAATTCATATTGACAAAAAAATCAATGATTCTATCCATTGTTTGATAAATTGGGTGTCCATTACTCTTTGGACGCAAGGCTGTAAATAAACTTGCATCAACTACTTCTTTGGTGAGATTCTCATTCATTTGCACTTTTAATAGGCTTTCTCGCTTACTTTCAAGCATTTTTTCAAAATTTTCTTTATTTTTGTTAAGCTCTTTGGCAAAGGTTTTTTTTGTCTCGCCCTCAAGATTCTTAAGGAGTGCAAATTGCTGAGTTAAAATGCCCTTTTTCCCCATTACTTCCACACGCAAACGCTCTAAATCATTGAGATTCTCTAATTGCTCTAGTTTTGCCATTATCTCTTGCATTTGTGTCTTCAACGTCTTTCCTTCCTTGAATTATAAGTGATATATAAATTAAGTCGGCATTGTAGCATATTATAGATTCTATTCAGGTTTAAAAGTTATAATATCAATTCTTTTTTATCAAACCACTATAAAAAGAGACTTTAAGGAGCGAATATGGCAGAAAAAACGATTTTTGAAAAAATTGTAGCAGGCGAGATTCCTTGTAAAAAAGTGCTTGAAAATGAGCGATTTCTTGCTTTTTATGATATTAATCCCAAAGCCCCTGTGCATATTCTCGCTATTCCTAAAGTGTGTGTAAAAGATTTTGATTGTGCAGATTCTAAACTTTTAGGAGAGTTGTGTGGTTTTGCGCAAGAAGTTGCCAAATCGGTAGGCATTGATAAAAGCGGATATAGAATCATTACCAATATCGGTGCTGATGGTGGACAAGAAGTCCCACATTTGCATTTGCATATTCTTGGCGGTGGCATATTAAAATTTCCTTCACTTGTATAAAATAATTAATTGCAAAGATATTGAATGCAAGAAGACGCACTCAAATGGAATGCTCGGTATCAAGAGGGCTTTATGCCCAATGAACCAAACCCATTTGTGCTTGAAGCGTGCGAGATACTTAAGCGAAATTTTTCTTTTACCGATTCTAAGCCTCCAAAAGCACTTGATATTGCCTGCGGCAATGGGCGACATTCTAAGATTTTAGCCCAAATGGGCTTTGAAGTTGATGGACTTGATATATCTTGTGTTGCATTAGAGAATCTTGCAAATATCCCTCATATTACACCTATTTTAGCAGATTTAGATACTTTTACCCTACCCCAAACACATTATGATGTCATACTTGATAGCTTTTTCCTTGATAGGAATCTTTTTGATGCCATAATTAAAGCACTTAAACCCAATGCTATGCTCATTTTTGAAACCTTTATTGATAAATCCTCTCATCAACCTCTCAATGACAAGATATTATACGCAGGGGAACTTGAAGCAGTATTTAGCTCCAAAAGGGGCTTTCAAATTTTACATCAAAGTATTTATAAACAAAACAGAAAAGATACTCATACAATAAATCCCGCATATCAGCACATTATGCGCTTTATCGCTCAATATAAACCCTGCTCTCAAACACACACCAACACCACAAAGAGTCTTTGATGACATATAATTTCAAGCAACGTCTCCGCAAGATTCTAAGTATTGCCTTGCCCTCTGGAGGAAACTCTTTGCTTGATATTGCTAATATCGCCATAGGAATGTATTTTATTGCTCATATTTCACCCGATTCTGAAGTTACAAAACATAATATCGTGGCACTTGGACTCGGTATGAATTGCTGGATGTTTCTCTTTGCACTCACAACCATTTTTTATGTAGGCACAAACGCACAAGTCTCGCGTGCATTTGGAGAGAGAAATAACCTTAAAGCGGGACAGATTCTAAGCACAATGAGCATCGGGGCTGGGCTTTGCTCTATTCCTATTTATGCACTTGCATATGTAAGCAATGAGTTGTATTTTGACTGGATGGGTGTGAGTGGGGAAACCAAAGAGTTAGGTATGCTTTATTTAAGTTGGATTTTTTATGGGATTCCCGCACTTTTTCTTAAGACAATATTTATTTCTGCACTTTCAGCCGTAGGCGATACTAAAAGCGTTTTTTTTGTAAAAATCATCGCTACAAGCTTAAATATTGTCCTTAATTTTATACTTATTTTTGGGGTGGAAAAGCTTGGTATTCCACCATTTGGTATTATGGGAGCTGGCATAGCAAATGTTATCATTACTTATTTCGAAGGGCTAGTTTTACTTGGCATTCTCTGTGGGCTACACCGCCATTTGACATTTTCACCCACCTTTAAATGGCATACGCTTTATAATGGATTCCATATTGGTATTCCCTCTGGCATTGAGCGAGGCTTGACAATTTTTTCCCTTGTGCTTATTACAAAATTTATGACTGATTATGGTTTGGAAGTCATTGCTGGATTTCAAATTGGCTCAAGAGTGGAAAGCTTCATTTTTATGCCCGGTTTTGGATTCCAAGTGGCAGCAATGGCATTAGTTGGACAAATGCTCGGTGCAAAACGATTAGACTTAGCAGAATCTTTTATCAAAACAATTTTACTTATCTCATCAGTAGTTATGGGCATATTAGGTATAGGATTATGTGTGCTGGGCAAAGAACTCTCCGCTATTTTTAGCACAGAAACAGAGGTGATTCATTACTCTTTTGATTATCTCCTTGCAGTAGGGCTTTCTCAAGTGCCCCTTATTTGTATTTTTGTGCTTGATGGAGCATTGCGAGGAAGCGGTGCAACGAAGCTTTCTCTGTGGATTAACACAGGGAGCATTTGGGTTTTGAGGATTCTCCCAATGTGGCTGTGTGTGCATTATAACATTGCAGTAGGATATATTTTTGCTATTATTTGCTGTGAAACATATTTGCGTGCGGGTATCTTTGGCTTTGTTTTTTACAAAGGCTTATGGAAGAAATATATCGCACGATTGTAAAATAGGATTATTTTAAACAATAAAATACATACAGAATAAAAATTTTGACGCCTAAAATGCACAAACTATCTAAAAGACTTAAATGCAAATAATTCATTCTTGACAAAAAGGTGCTGTTGTAATATAATCGTGCTTTTTGTTTGTATCGGGGCGTAGCGCAGTCTGGTTAGCGCACTTGGTTTGGGACCAAGGGGTCGAAGGTTCGAATCCTTTCGCCCCGACCATTCTTTTTCTTTCATTATGGTGGGTGTAGCTCAGTTGGTTAGAGCATCAGGTTGTGGCTCTGAGGGTCGTGGGTTCGAGCCCCATCTCCCACCCCATTACTTTTTACACTTACGCGTTCGTAGCTCAATTGGATAGAGCACCAGACTTCGGATCTGGGGGTTAGGGGTTCGACTCCCTTCGGGCGTGCCATACATACTTTTAGTTATGTGAGCAAAATAACACTCAAGCAACAAAGAAAGAATTAATGATGATATACTATAAAATCTCTAAAACTCTAAAATAAGGGCTAAATGCCACACTTTTGTGCGATATAATTCACAGCCTCAAGCGTATTTTCACACAAAGGCACATTAAAAGATTCCATATCGCCCCTGTTGCCAAAGCCACATAATACACCCACAGCGTTAATATTCGCGCTCAAAGCAGCACTCAAATCAAGTGAAGTATCACCTATCATATAGATTCTATGATTATTAATGCCTTTTTGCGTTGCAGCCAAACGCTCTAATGCTATTAAAATGGGTTGTGCGTGAGGTTTGGGAAAGCTTACAGATTCTATACCGACAATATCATCAAAATATTCCCATACACCAAGCTTTTGTAAGAGAATCTGCGAAAAATCCCCGCGTTTAGTTGTTACAATGCCAAGATGAGCAAACTCATAAGCCTTGATAATTGCCTCTTTGGCAAAAGTAAGCAAATGTGTACCTTCTTCCATAAGCGAACGATAATGGATTCTATAAGTTTTCACATATTCTTTCACTTGAGAATGTGCTACACCATTTTGCAAAAACATATCCTCCAAAGTGTGCCCGATAGTGTTTTTCACACATTCAAATGTAGGCGGCTCTGCAAACATTGTCTTATAAGCCTCGCAAAAGCTCATATAAATAGCCTGTGTAGAATCTATAAGTGTGCCATCTAAATCAAAAAGGATAATGGCAGTTTTTTGTTGCGAACTTGTCATATCTCATACTCTTTTTACATCAATAATGAAGCATAGCATAAGTTGCATTAATTGTTATTGTATTATTTTGCTTTTATTGAATCCCTAAAAAAATAAATGCGCTAGTGCATATCCAAAAAGCGCAAATATATACGATACCACGCTTGTAAAAATAAATAAATATGCAATATATCGCTTCCCACCAGCTTCTTTGCCAAAGACAATGCTTGCTGCAAAACAAGGGTTATAAAACATAATGAATAAAATAAATGCAATCGCACTAGGCAGACTAATATGCTCTTGGAGCACATCGCGCAAAGGTGTGGTGTTATTTTCATCTATATCATCACCAAGTGCATACAACACACCCATACTTGAAATGATTGTTTCCTTTGCTAAAAGTCCATTAAGAAGTGAAACAGAAAGTTTCCAATCAAAATCCATAGGTGCAAATATAGGCTGAATAAATCGCCCTATGCGTCCTAGATAGCTTTGCTCTACTAAAGCTGCTTGGTAGTTATGATAAATCTCATCTATTTCATCTTGCAATGCGTCATTTTCTTGTGTAAGATTCATATTCTCTTTTAGAATCTGCACTGATTGTGTCATCTGCTCCTCTAAAACTGCATTTTTAGGAAACTGCGTCCCAACCCAAATAATCACAGAAGCAAGTAAAATAAAAGTCCCTGCTTTTTTGATATAGCTCACTGCTTTGTGCCATACACTAAAAGCTATAAGTCTTAAAGTGGGCAAACGATATTTAGGCATTTCCATCACAAAAGGTTCATCATCACCTTTAAATGCGGTAAGCTTTAGAATCTTTGCCATACAAAGACCCACAAGTGCGCCAAAAATATAGATTCCATATAGCACATTTCCAGCTACTTGTGGAGCGAAAAAAGCTCCAATAAAAAGTGTATAAACAGGTAAACGCGCACCACAACTCATAAAATTAATAATAAAAAGTGTGAGCATTCTATCATTACGATTTTTAAGCATTCGTGTGCTCATATATGCAGGGACAGAGCAACCAAAACCTGTTACAAGAGGTATAAAACTCTTGCCGTGTAAGCCAAATTTATGAAAGAATCCATCAAGTAAAAATGCGACTCGTGCCATATATCCAGTGCTTTCTAAAAATACAATTCCACAAAAAAGTATTAAAATATGAGGCAAAAAACTTAATACTGCTCCAACCCCTGCGATAATCCCTCCAGAGAGTAAAGAAGCAAGAAATTCATAGGGCAAATGCTCCTCTATCCACGCACCAATATCTGCTGCACCCTCCTCAATCCATACTTTAGGAAACTCTCCTACATAAAAAGTGATCTGAAACAAAAGCCACATCAAAAACAAAAATATAGGGATTCCAAGATATTTATTGAGCAAAAGTGCATCAATTTTTTGCGTTAGAGAATGCTTAAGAGGAGTGGAAATACGACTAGATTCCATACTTGCACCTTTTGCAAAGCTAAGGGCATCATTATTTAAAATATCGCGCACATTATTTTCACCACTTTGGGTATATAACCTTTGAATACACTTTTGTGTATATTCACTTAATTCTACCCAACACCCTTTATCGTGCAGAGCCTTACTTACAAAACTATCTTGTTTAAGAAGTTTAATCGCTATATCACGCAAACTTTGCAAACCTCTGTGCTTTTGATTTAATAATATCTGCACATCATCATAATGCTTTTGGGCTAAAAATGTATTCATATTTGCAATTTCTTCTTCTAAAAAATCTGTATAAACACGCTTACTTGCTTTGGGAGCAAGAGTGGCAACATTGATGATTGTATCAAGTAAAAGCTGCACATTTTCTCCACGCAAAGCCGATACACTCACGCATTCTACGCCTAATATCTCTCCTAAAAGCGCATTATCAATATTAATACCCTCTTTTTTTGCCTCATCACTCATATTTAATGCCAAACACATACGCGAATTAAGCTCTAGAAGCTGCGTAGTAAGGAATAAACAACGTTCTAAATTTGTAGAATCAAGCACATTTAAAATCACATCATAATCTTCATTTTCTAAAAACTGCTTTGTTAAACGCTCCTCAAGCGAATAATCATTAAGCGAATAAATGCCGGGTAAGTCAATGATTCGTAGATTATAGCCTTTGTAAGTGAGTTGTGCTTCAGATTTTTCAATCGTTACGCCTGTAAAATTTCCTACTTTTAAATGAACACCACAAATTTTATTAATTAATGAACTTTTTCCAACATTTGGTTGCCCTACGCATACAATCGTAATTGGTTTCATTATATATCCTACTCTTTAAATGGCATCATTTTAGCTTAGTTTGAATCTGAAGTCAATAAAATTAATATTTATTCTTAGTTACTTTAAAATGCTAGTTTCATACCGAGATTTACATTTGTCGTATGTGGATAATATCTTTGTGCTCCTCCGTGTGTATTAAGCACATTTAAAAGCGCACTTAAATGCTCTGTAAAGCCAAAATCAACTAAAAGATTCACTTCATTTACCCTATCGTAAGGATTTTGCATACTCGTGTAGCTAATCCCCCTAAACTTCGTGCTACCATACACCAACGCAAAACTCACTCTATCAATAGCAAACATCACTTTGCCATACCATAAACTCGCATCTACTCCTTCAAGCAAAGCTCTTCCACCCCACATAAAAAATGGGCTTATACTATTACCAAGTGTATTAAGCGAACCCCAGCCAACATTTGCCCCACTCCCCACAAATCCACCACTTGCTTCAGCCATATCTTTTACACCCACATATACTTTAATATCAGTGTTATATCCATTGCCATTTTCACCATTAAACCTACCATAACTTTGTTCAAAACTTGTCGCAAAATGTCCGCTTAAGCCGATGTAGGATTGTGAACTTTCATATCGCGCACTCGCTTTTATCCCCGTTGCATAAAAAACCTCTGGATTGGCAATGCCATAAACCTTAAAGCTCACTGCATCACCAAGATGATATTTTAAGCTCACTTGTGTAAGCCCTAATGCACTATGGGGATTTACATCATAGAATCCTGTCATTTTATTATATTGCACATACCCATTATTTTTTGCCCATAACGCTTCAATAAGTGTATTTGGCAAGGAACGATTACGCACACTTACACCATCTATAAGCCTATCTGCCCATTCAGAATCTACAAATACACGCCCTACTTTCACGCTTGTATCACCATCAAAATATTCTATGTAAGACTGCCCAAGCATTGTGCGGTCATTCATATAAAAATCTCTTGAAGCATCGCCATTTCCATATCGTCCCGGATTATTTAAGAATGCATCACTACTCCATTGCGAATCTTTATCTTGCTCATATAATGTCCCAACTGCACGAAAGCTCACAGCAACGCGCAAATACTTCCAAAAAGCAGAATGGTAGGCTAAGCCCACAGAACCTACCATATAGCCAGATTCATTTAAATCATTTTTAGCTTTATTTATAGAATCTGCACCATTTGTATAGCTTCCATAAAAAGTAATATCTCCACTTGAAATACCATTTTCTAGTGCCTCATCAATGCTATCATAAGCCCATATATTGCTATAAAATATTGCCACTAAAAGCAGGTTTTTAAATTTCATTTTCTCCCCCTAAATCCATAAATTATCAAGCAAACGGGTTTGTCCCACTTTTGCAGCAATTAAAAATATACTTTCATTCTCCACAATATGGGTAATAGACTCAAGTTTATGATTACAAAATTGTGCATAAAAAAGTGTAATATCCTCACTTTGCAAAGATTGTAAAGCAATCTCCCTAAGTGTGGCAACTTCTCTCTCTCCTTGAAGAATCCGCTTTTTTACAAGCTCAATCGTGCGGGGGATACACAAAGCTTTTTGTCTCTCACTCGCACTTAAATAGATATTGCGCGAACTTAAAGCTAAACCATCGCTATCTCTTTGTATTGGACAAGGCACAATATGAATATCAAGAAATAAATCACGCACCATTTTTTGCAAAATAAGCACTTGTTGTGCGTCCTTTTGTCCAAAATATGCCCTATGAGGCTTAATCAAACAAAAAAGTTTAAGCACAATTTGTAAAACACCTGCAAAGTGTGTTGGACGATCAAATCCTTCTAAGATGTATCCCATTTTCTTTGGCGCAGAGAATCCTACCTCATCATCTTCATACATATCGTCTACACTTGGGGCAAAAATTGCACTTACACCTACTCTCTCACAAAGTGCTATATCTGCTTCTAATGTGCGTGGATAAGCACCAAAATCCTCATTCGCTCCAAATTGCGTGGGATTGACAAAAATAGAAACTATTGTGTAGTCATTCTCTGCCAACGAGGCTTTCATAAGGCTTAAATGCCCCTGATGAAGCGCACCCATTGTGGCTACAAAGCCTATTGTTTTATCATTTGCTATTCCTGCACGATAATGCCTCATCTCACAAATGCTCTGTATAACTCTCACTTTTGCTCCATTGATATTATTTTTGCTTTCTTCATTGATAGCACTATCTTTTATCTTTAAAAACCAAGATTCTCTCCACTACGCTAAGTGGATTTTCGTCTTTATAAATTGGACGCCCAATAACAACAAAATCACTCATTGCTTCTCTCGCTTCTTGCAAGTTTGCCACTCGCTTTTGGTCATTCGCACTCTCGCCAAAAGGACGAATGCCAGGTGTAATAGTTAAAAATGTGCTACAAGTTGCCTTTTTTATTGCTAAACTCTCCTGCACTGAACACACTACCCCATCAATCCCTGCCTGAAATGCTAAAGAAGCAAGTTTGAGTGTGTGGGAAAAAAGTGAAGCATTGTAAATCTCCATAAAACTCTCATTATCAAAGCTTGTGAGCGCACTTACACCTACAATTAAGGGCATATTACTTTGATTTTCTTTAAGCTTTGCAATAGTCCTCATTGCTTCAAATCCACAGCTTGTATGAATGGTAAGCATATCAATGCCAATTTTTTGTATCTCTATAATCGTCTCAAGCATTGTATTTGGAATATCATAAAGTTTTAAATCAAGGAAGATTCTATAATCGCCGTATTTTTTAAGCTTTTCTATACCTTTTATGCCATCACGCACAAAGCTTCTTAAACCAACTTTAAGCCATATATCGTGTTTTTGACATTGAGAAAGAGAATCTAATGCTTGAAGCAACATAAGATTATCTTGCAAATGTGGATTATCAAGGGCAATACACAATTTCATTTAAGATTCCTTGCCTAAGGCGTCATTTATAATATCTTGTGTTTTGCTGCAATCTTCACTTTTTTTATTTTTTGTATGTGCCTTACTGAGCGCATCAAGCACACCATTAATAAAACGTGGTGCATTATCTTCGCCACCATACATTTTTCCAAGCTCCACTGCTTCATTGATTATTACAGGTGTATCCGTTTCTGTATAAAGAATTTCAAAAGCTCCAAGTCTTAGCATCGCGCGCTCCATTCCACCAAGTCGTGAAAATTCCCATTCCTTTAAATAGGGAGTGATGCACAAATCAATCTGAGAAAGATGCTCTATCACACCTTGCAAAAGTGAAAAAGCAAAATCTTGCTGCTTATTTTTAATCTTTTTTTCCTCAAGCATACTCCGCGCAATTTCAATGATACTTTCATTTCCTAAATCATAGGCATAAAGCATACCAATAACTGCCTCTCGTGCCTGTGTGCGTGTTGCCATAAATTACTCTTTAAGCTCCAATTTTACGATAGAGATTGATAAGCTCAATGAGACTAGCCATTGCTTCAAAGCCCTTATTTCCAACCTTTGTTCCAGCACGTTCAATAGCTTGTTCAATACTATCAGTTGTAAGAACACCAAAAGTTACAGGTGCGCCATATTTAAGCGTAACATTCGCTATGCCTTTAGTCGCCTCTGCAGAAACATAATCAAAATGTGGTGTAGAGCCTCGTATCACTGCACCCAAACAACAAATACCATCATACTCGCCTTGTGAGAGAATCTTTTGTAATGCAAATGGAATCTCATACGCACCAGGAACAAGCACCAAATCAAGCAAATCATCGCGTCCGCCGTGTCGCACAAAACAATCTTTAGCGCCTTCTACCAATCTATCTGTAATCAAATGATTAAAGCGAGAACTAATAATTGCAATTCTCTCATCACCTATAAGCTGTAATTTACCCTCAATAATGTTCATTATTCACTCCTCTTGACTGATTTTAGAATCTATTTGCCATTTTTATGTTGTGTAAGATTTTCAATATCATACAACTGCTCTATAAGTGGAATAAGTGCATTTGTTTGCACCATATTTGGTCCATCACTTAAAGCTTCTTTTGGATTTAGATGTGTTTCCATAAAAAATCCATCTACACCTACTGCAGCCGCAGCTCTAGCGAGATAAGGCACAAATGAGCTATCTCCTCCACTTTTACCTCCTGCTGCACCGGGCATTTGCACACTATGCGTAGCATCAAAAATCACAGGTGCAAAAGAGCGCATTATCACCAAAGAGCGCATATCAACGACAAGATTCCCATAACCAAAAGTGCTCCCACGCTCTGTAAGCCATATACCATATTTTTGCGACTGCTCATAGGTAGCTTGCGTACCTCCACGCGTTTTAATTGCCTTTAATACGCTATGTTGCATATCGGAAGGATTCATAAATTGCCCTTTTTTGATATTCACAATGCGTTCAGTTTTTGCTACCTCAACTATTAAATCTGTTTGACGACACAAAAATGCAGGGATTTGTATCACATCTGCTACTTTTGCAATATGCTTTGCTTGATAGCTTTCGTGTATATCAGTAATAATTTTATATCCAAATTGTTTTTTAATTTCAGAAAGTAATTCAAGTCCTTTTTCTAACCCAGGTCCGCGATAGCTCTCTAAACTCGTGCGATTTGCCTTATCAAAACTTGCCTTAAAATAAAAATCAATATGTGCCTTTTCACTCAAAGGCTTTAATGCCTGCGCTACTGCACTTAGTGCTTCATAACTTTCAATTACGCAAGGTCCGCTCATTAAAATCATTTTCTCTCCTTTATGATTTAATTTTATTAATTGGCTTAAATTCGCGTTGTATCATATTATAATTAAGAATCTCTCCTGTTTCAATAATATAATACCACCCATAAATATTAAGCTCTCCTCTATCAAAACGCTCTTCCACAAAAGGATAAGTCATTAGATTCTCAAGCTGATGTTCAATATTAACCTGCTCCATAAGCCACCTACGCTTTGCCTTTGAGCCGGGTTTAAGTGCATCAACTTTTTGTTTAACCGGCTCTAAAAGTTCAATCCACTTTTTGACATAAGGCGCTTTTTCTAGCTCCTCTGGTGGTTCATAAATAGCAGAACACGCACCACAATCACTATGCCCACAAATAATAACATTTTTAATGCCCAAAATGCTCAGCGCATATTCAATACCCGAAGTCGTTGCTAAATATCCTCCACGTATGCCTTTATCGCTTCCAAGATAGGGTGGGACAATATTTCCCATATTGCGTATGACAAACAAATCTCCAGGTAAAGAATTTGTGATAAGATTTGGCACAACACGAGAATCTGTGCAAGTAATAAGCAATGTATGAGGCTCTTGTCTTTTTTTAAGACTTTCATAAAGCTCTTTATGCTCATTAAAATCTTCCTCACGAAACTTGATTGCCCCTTCAAATAACTCTTTCATACCTCTTTTTCCCCTTGTGTTTAATCTATGTCTTATACTTTCACTTCTATAGATTCTAAATTAATTAAAAAAGTATGGCATTATATCAAACTAAAATAATGACGAGATATTTATAAAATAAATTTATTGACTTAATGGAGTAAAAGTTTGGGAACGCTACTTGGAAATATTATCAATAGTATTGTAGAAATTGTAGGTAATTTAGGCTATACAGGGATTTTTATAATGATGTTTTTAGAATCAAGTTTTTTTCCCTTCCCCTCTGAAGTAGTAATGATACCCGCTGGATATTTAGTTTTTAAAGGTGAAATGAATGCCATTATCGCTG
The DNA here is from genome assembly GCF_000762925.2 of Helicobacter sp. MIT 03-1614. Classification (NCBI taxonomy): domain Bacteria; kingdom Pseudomonadati; phylum Campylobacterota; class Epsilonproteobacteria; order Campylobacterales; family Helicobacteraceae; genus Helicobacter; species Helicobacter sp. MIT 03-1614. The sequence continues at coordinate 100,389 of NZ_JRMS02000007.1, read as the reverse complement.
TGATTTGTGGCATTGCTGGTTCTCTTGCAGGTGCGTTATTTAATTATTACATTGCACTCAAATTTGGAAGAGATTTTCTTATCCGCTATGGCAAATATGTATTTTTTACAGAATCTACAATGCAAAAAATGGAGGCTTTTTTTATTAAACACGGACCAATGAGCACATTTGTAGGAAGACTTATTACAATTATAAGACAATACATCTCTCTTCCTGCAGGACTTGCAAGAATGAATCTTGCAAAATTTTGTCTTTATACATCTCTTGGTGCTGGGATTTGGGTTATTATCCTCACACTCATTGGATATTATGCAGGTGTATGGTTTGGCACAGATATGAGTGTAGATTCTATAATCCACGCTTTTACTTCCACCACTCCAACCACGCAAGAAATAGAGCTTAAAAATATAGTCAAACAAACAGGATTATATACACTCGGCTTTGTAATACTATGTTTAGTAGGCTATATATGTTATTGGCGTATTCAAAAACAAGCATAATCAAGAGAGCATCAATGCAGTGCAATAAATTTAAAAATGGAATTTCTTAATGCCTAAGAAAAAAAGACTGATTTTTTGCATAAAAGTAAGTTTGTTTTGAGAATATTTAAGCAAGAGGCGAAGAATATTTTTTCGCCTAAAAAGACACGCACAAGTAATGGGTGTTAGCCCCATACCATTATTTTCATTAGGATTTGCCCCAAAGGCAAGAAGCAATCGCGCCATTTCATCATAACCTTTAAAACATACACCTGCAAGAGGCGTTTGATTCTTATCATTTTTCTTATCAACCAAAGCGCCTCTTTCAAGGAGTATTCTTGCTGCTTCAAGGTTATTATGATATGCGGCTAACATAAGGAGCGTATTGCCTTGATGATTAGCAAGATTCACATTCAATCCCGCATTAAGCATTATCTCTAAAGAATCTACATCATTATTTCTTGCACATTCAAAAGCATATTGACATAGCTCTTCAAGTTTATGCTCTTCCTCTGGCGTAAATTTCACTTATAACCCCAAAAGCTCTGCTACTCTCTTGCCATACGCTTTATCTGCTTTTTTAAAGTGCTCAAGCTGACGTTTTTTAATTTCATCTGGCACACCTTCCATTGATTCTTTAATATTTTGACATAATGCTTCTTTTTGCTCTGCAGTCATCAAGCGATACAAATCTCCTGCTTGCACAAAATAATCATCTTCATATTCGCGATGGTCATATTTATACATTACATCACCCTCTTGCACAAAAAGTGGTGGTTCAAGTGCGTTTTTATCTTCAACATAATCATTAAAATAACTTGGCTCATAATTGCGTCTATCGCCAAACTGACCTTGCTGCATAAAACCATCACGATGTGTATTATTCACAGGCACAATAGGCGCATTTACAGGAAGTTGAGTGTGATTAATGCCTAAGCGGTATCTTTGTGTATCTCCATAACTAAAAAGCCGCCCTTGCAATACTTTATCGGGGCTATATCCTACTCCGGGCACAATATTTGCAGGATTAAAAGCTGCTTGTTCTACTTCTGCAAAATAATTCTCTGGATTCTTATTGAGTTCTAAAATCCCCACTTCAATAAGCGGATAATCTTTATGACTCCATACTTTTGTTAAATCAAAAGGATTAAAACGATAGTTTTCCGCCTCTTTTTCGCTCATTACTTGGATACAGAATCGCCATTTAGGGAAATTACCCTTTTCAATATTTTCAAACAAATCTTTTTGATGAGATTCTCTATCTTTGGCGATAACTGCCTCTGATTCTTTATTAGTAAGGTTATGAATGCCTTGCAAACAAACAAAATGGAATTTCACCCAAAAGCGCTCGTTTTTAGCATTGATAAAGCTATATGTGTGGCTACCAAATCCGTGCATTTCTCGGTAACTTCGTGGAATACCCCTATCACTCATTAAAATCGTTACTTGATGTAAGGATTCTGGGTGCAAACTCCAAAAATCCCACATTGCCGTAGGGCTTTTCATATTTGTCTTAGGGTCTCGTTTTTGCGTATGAATAAAATCAGGGAATTTAATCGCATCTTTAATAAAAAACACAGGTGTGTTATTACCTACAATATCCCAATTTCCTTCATTTGTATAAAGCTTGAGTGCAAAACCACGCACATCACGCTCTGCATCTGCTGCTCCTCGCTCACCTGCCACCACAGAAAAACGCAAAAATGCTTTTGTTTTTTTGCCCACTTTGTTAAAAAGTTCTGCTTTTGTGTATTGAGTAATATCATTTGTAATTGTTAATTCACCATATGCTGCACTTCCTTTAGCGTGCACCACTCTCTCTGGGATTCTCTCTCTATCAAAATGTGCAAGTTTTTCTAAAAGCCAAGTATCTTGTAAAAGTGTAGGTCCCTTTTTGCCTGCTGTAATTGAGTTTTGATTATCACCTAATGGTGTGCCTGTTGCTGTCGTAAATTTCTTTGACATCGTATCTCCTTAATATATAAAATTTGTATTGAGTAATGATATTAGCTAAAAATAATTAATAGATAATAATTATTAATTAATAAAAATTAATAAAATAAATTAAGATTTAACAAATTATTTTACAATGTGCTTCACAAAAACTCTCTGCTATATTATCAAAAGGAAAGATAATGAAATATGAAATATCAGAACAAGCCAAACTTCCTACGCGTTTTGGTAACTTTTTTACTAAAAGTTTTCGTGAATATGGGAAAAATAACACTCTTTTTGAACATCTTGTAGTTTTTACACATACACTTGGAGAAACTCCTCTTGTAAGGATTCACTCTGAATGTCTCACAGGCGATGTTTTTGGCTCAAAAAAATGTGATTGTGGTAATGAACTTGCCTTAGCAATGGAACAAATTGCGCACAATACCGAAGGTGGAATGCTTATTTATTTGCGTCAAGAAGGACGTGGTATTGGATTATTTAATAAAATTAATGCTTATGCCCTGCAAGATAAAGGCTATGACACAGTGGAGGCAAATCAACAACTCGGATTTGCAGGTGATATGCGTAGTTACGAAATTGTAGGAGAAATTTTTAAACATTTTCATATTACACACATCAATCTTCTTACAAATAATCCGCGTAAAATAGACGCATTAGCACCTTATGCAAAAGTTGTGCGTCATAGCATTATCACGCCAAGCAATCCCCATAATCAAGCATATTTGGAAGTCAAAAAACAAAAGCTTGGGCACTTGCTCTAATGCGTAGGGCAAGGATTGAAATTTAAAAGGAGAAATATGGCAGCTTATCCCACACTCATAAGCTATGAGGAAGCATTAGAAATTTTGCAAAACCTCCCCATTAAACCCCTTGGCACACAACAAGTGCATTTCAAAAATGCACTTCATAGAATCTGCGCACAAGATATATGCGCACCGCAGGATTATCCTGCTTATCCTACTGCAGCAATGGACGGCTATGCAATCATTTTTGAAGACTTGCCCCTGCTCCTCTCTCAAGGTTTAAAAATCCTCCCACCAAATAAAGCAGGGAATCCTACACGTCCAACTCTTGAAAAAGGCTATGCAATCAAAACTTTTACCGGCTCTTTAATGCCTATAAATGCCGATACACTTATCATTGTAGAGCATATCACACTTAAAAATAATAGAATCTTCCTCAATGTGCCTAAAGAACAAGTGTGTAAATCTCAATGGATTCGGCAAGTGGGTGATAATTATAAAAAAGGTGAAATCTTGTTGCGTAAAGGCGATAAAATCGGTGCTTTTGAAATTGGTTTGCTCGCTGAACTGAATTGTAATTTTATTCAAGTCTATCAAAAAGTACGTGTAGGCGTGATATGTGTAGGTGATGAGATTGTTGAAGTAGGCGCAATGAGTGAGCATACAAATATGGTCCGAAGTGTAAATACTCATCTTTTAGAATCTTTACTTTTAGAAATGAATCAAGAGCCTATTATCTATCCTATTCTTAAAGATGATAAAGCGCTGATTAAAGCTACTTATGAACAAGCGCTTAAAGAATGTGATGTGCTTCTTAGTGCTGGAGGTATGAGTAGGGGGGATTACGATTACACCCAAGAAGTAATAAAAGAACTTACACAAATACAATTTAAAGGTGTGCGACTAAAGCCGGGCAAACCTGTAACTTGCGGTATATTTTGTAATGCTAATAAAACAACTTTTGTGCTTGGGTTGCCCGGATTCCCAAATTCGTGTGCAATAACTTTTCTACTTTTTGGCTCCTTCATTCTTGCGCGATTACAAAATAACATCTATAAACCCATAACACTTCAAGCAAAGCTCCTTGAAGATGTATATCGCACAGATTCTCGTATGGAATTTCGTGCCTGTGAGCTTATAAATGATAATGGCACACTTGGGGTTAAATTTAGCACTAAAAAATCCTTGCAAAGTTCAATGATTAATAATCTCACACATAATACTGCCCTCGCGCTTCTTACAGAAAATGGCAGTAACTTACAAGCAGGAGAATCTATCCAAATAATGCTCTTAAATCAGTTTTAACTTTAGCTTTGCTATGCTTTTTAGAATCTAAACAAGGAGAGAGAGATGATTAGAGTTGATTTTTTAGGTCCAATGAGCGATATTCCCTCGCGCGAATTAGAAGCACGCACACTTTATGAGCTCAAAGAGATTCTCAACCAAGACGAGACATTGCGTTCGTGGCTTGATATTAGTGCTGTGGCAGTCAATGATGAAATTATTGAAGACCTCTCCTATCCTCTTTCTTATGGCGATAAAGTGGCACTTCTTCCTCCTGTATGCGGTGGCTGATGCTCAATCTTTATAAAGGAGCATTGCCTACTTGTGAGATTTATACCAAATGGGAGAATCTCGCCCAAAGCAAAAATGCTGGAGCATTGAGTATTTTTACGGGTATCGTGCGTGCAGAAAATAACATAAGCGCATTAAGTTTTGATATATATGAGCCGCTTTTACGCAAATGGTTTGATAAATGGCAACAAAAAGCGCAGAATCATTTTGATACATATATTTGTATGGCTCACAGCGTAGGCGATGTGCTATGCGGACAAAGCTCTTATATGTGTGGCATTATCTCCGCACAACGCAAAGGTGTGCTTGGTATATATGAAGACTTTATAGAGGATTTTAAAGCAAATGCACCTATTTGGAAATATGATGTTATCAATCATCAAAGAATCTATGCCAAAGAACGCAGCAAACCTTTGCAAGGTAGCGGTATTTTAGGTAGCCAAAATGACACATCATTCTAAACTCACGCACACGCCCATTATCTTTGCCTTTAGTGGAAAAAGTAATAGTGGCAAAACGACACTTATTTGCAAACTCTGTGAATATTTAAAGCCAAAGGCAAAGGTTGCTGTGATTAAGCACGACCCAAAAGATAAGGCTATTTTTGATACACAAGGCAAAGATTCTTATGAGTTTTTTCAACGCTCTAGCGCAGTAGCCCTGCTCTCCCCTACTCGCACGATTTTACAAATAAAGCATAATGAAAATTCTCAAAACACGCAAGAAATAGAATCTAATGCTCTATTTAGAGTATTAAAGCAATTTAAAAGCTATGATTATATATTTATTGAAGGGCTTAAAACTTTGCCTTTTCCACGCATTGTGATAGCAAGAGAGCATATAGAATCTTCATATATTCCTTATGCAAATGCTTTTGCTATTGATGAGAGTGTCAAAAACACCCATATTCTCCCCTCTAATTTGCCTATTTTTAATCTCAACGATGTGGGGCAAATTGCAGCATTTATCAATGCTTATCCCAAATCTACTTCATTTAAAGGAGCATAATGCAAAATATGCACACTATCAAAATAGGCATTTTGGTTTCAAGTGATAGAGCCTCTCAAGGTGTATATGAGGATATTTCAGGCAAAGCAATACAAGAGGTTTTAAATGAGTTTATTTTAAATCCTTGTGAATATCACTATCACATCATTAGCGATGAGCAAGAGTTAATAGAAAAAAACCTCAAGCTTTTAAGCGATAAAAAAGGTTGTGATTTAATCGTTACCACAGGTGGCACAGGACCAGCCAAAAGAGATGTAACCCCAGAAGCGACACAAAATGTGTGTGAAAAAATGCTGCCCGGCTTTGGGGAGCTTATGCGGAGTGTAAGCCTCAAATATGTCCCAACAGCGATTCTTTCTCGTCAAAGTGCGGGGATTCGCGGAAAAAGTCTTATTATCAATCTGCCGGGTAAGCCTAAAAGCATTAGAGAATGCTTAGAAGCCGTATTTCCTGCTGTGCCTTATTGCATTGATTTAATTGAGGGAGGCTATATCCACGCTAATACTGCTAATATCCACATTTTCCGCCCTAAAACATAAATTATTTAAATAGTAAATGCAAATTTTAATTAAAAAATGTTACTTCAATACCGAACAAAAAAACTTATTTCATAACCTAAACTTATTTTTTTTTTTTTTGTTAGAATACAATGTTTTATATCAAAATTTATGGAATCAATGATTAAAGATTCTAAAAATATCTTTAAGGAGAGCAAATGCAAAACACACAAGAAAAGATAGTAACTTATGAGGAAATTCAAAAAAACACTATGCTTAAATGGTTTTTTGATAGCAAAATTAAGCATACTGCAGATGATGAGTTTTTTAAAGCATGGCAGGAATATATAAAAAATGAGGATATGGAAAGGATATATCTATTAGAACCTTTAGAAGATAAAAGTGTAAAAAAGCTGCATTGGAGCGATAGGCTGACAATGGCACAATTCATATTCCTTCATCCTGTATATTTTTCTTATGAATATTATGAGTTTATTTTGCAATTTATTCACGATAAAAAATATTTAAATATTCTGCTTTATCTTTTGTGTATAAGTAAAAAAAACCAATTAGAAGAAGTAAAAAAAGTTATTTTGCTTCTAGTGGATAAAGGTGCAAATTTAAATACTTTATTTTACAATAGAGATATAGACCGACGCGAATTTGAACCACTTGTTTTTGATCTCGTTTCTGATTATAAATATCAAGACAAAAAACAAAAGCCTAAGCAGCTTGAGCTTTTACGCTTTCTTTTAGAGATTGGAGCTGACCCTAATATAAAAAATATTGGAGGAATGAATTTATTACACTATGCAGTATATACTGATAGTAGTTTTACACAAGTAGTCATAGAGAGTGGTAAGATAAAAGACATCAATGAAAGGGTTGATAAATACAGAACAGACATGTATAGAGATGAAACAGCATTACATATTGCGGTTTTTGATAAACAATTAAGCACTGTAAAAGCACTCATTAATGCAGGAGCTGATGTTAATGCTATCAATAAGTGGGGAGAAACTCCACTAGAAATGAGTGAAAGCCAAAGCATAAGCAAAATCATTCAAAAAGCAGGTGGAAAAACTCTTGTAGAGCTTTTAGAAAGCGAAGAAAAAGCAAAAAATTGTAAAAATTCTATATGGGAAGAAAGTGAAAAAATAGGTAAAAACAAAAGAGAAAACGAAATCATATTTCAACAAAATGCAATCTACTATGATACAATCCATAATGAACCTCTTTGGAAGATTTTTATAGAAGTAAGTGACGAATATCTTGAAAAATTAAATCCGATTTATTATATATATACCAAAAAAGATTTAGAAAAACTAAAAAGCGGCGATAAATACAAGCCAAACAAAAGAGATGAGTTAAAGGCTTTAATAAAAGATGAAAGTATAAATTTAAAAGATATTGATATAAGTCTCATTACAGATATGAGTTTTGTTTTTTCTGATAGTGAAAGGAAAGATTTTAGCGGAATAGAAGATTGGGATATGAGTAAAGTTACTAATACAAACTATATGTTTTACAATGCTAAAAACTTTAACCATCCGTTAAACAAGTGGGATATGAGTAATGTTAGCAGTATGAAAGGTATGTTTTATGAAGCCCAGTCTTTTAACCAACCCTTAGACAAATGGGACACAAGAAATGTTACAAATATGAGTGAAATGTTTTATTATACACGGTCTTTTAATCAACCATTAGAATCTTGGAATGTATCCAATGTTAGAAATATGAGTGGTATGTTTTATAGAGCTGAGTCTTTTAACCAACCCTTAGATAAATGGGACACAAGCAATGTTACAAATATGAGTGATATGTTTCATAAAGCTTTATCATTTAACAAGCCTTTAGAAAACTGGAATGTATCCAATGTCAGAAATATGAGTGGTATGTTTTATGGAGCTCAGTCTTTTAACCAACCCCTAGATAAATGGGATACTTCTAATGTTACAAATATGAGTGATATGTTTCGTAAAGCTTTATCATTTAACGAGCCTATAGAAAGCTGGGATGTATCCAATGTTAGAGATATGGGCGGTATGTTTGGTGAAACAGATGTATTTAACCAGCCATTAGATAAATGGGACACAAGCAATGTTACAAATATGAGTGACATGTTTTACAAAGCTGAAAAATTTAATCAACCTTTAGAAAGCTGGAATGTTTCTAATGTTGCAAATATGAGAAATATGTTTAGTGAAACAGATTTATTTAATCAGCCAATAGAAAACTGGGATGTATCCAATGTTAGAGATATGGGTAAAATGTTTGATAATGCTAAAAAATTTAATCAGCCTTTAGAAAGCTGGAATGTTTCTAATGTTAGAAATATGTATTGTATGTTTAATGAAACTTCATTATTTAATCAACCATTAGCTAAATGGGATATAAAAAGCGTTGAAAATATGAAATGTATGTTTTCTGAGGCTAAATCATTTAATCAAAATCTTGATACTTGGGATCTCTCTAAAGTGAAAAATAAAGAATTTATTGCTGATAGAAAAAAAGTAAAGCTTAACATTCCCACAAAACAAAGCAGTGCAAATGAAAAGCTTTTAAAAGCAATTCTTCGTTCAAATGTGGATAATTTCCATAAAGCAATTAAAGCGGGAGCAAATATTAATGAACCTATTGAAGTGATAGAAGATTATGACGACTGTGAAGAATATGAGGGATGCAGTTTTCTAGCTGTAGCACTTGATAAGGCACTTTATCATCTCACTTACTTTAATCATGGCAAAAAAGGGAAATTTAATAAAGAAAAATATGAAAAAAAATATGCAAAAGCTTTTGAGATTTTAAATACTTTAAAATCTTTAAATCCTGATGAGAGTGGCATAGAATGTAGTGCAGCTGATAGACTAAACTCTATCATAGAAACAAGAGATATGGAGCTTTATGATGACCCTGCCGCATATGGGTATGCAGATTTTGAAGATAAAATGAGTGAAGATGAATGGTTAGCATGTGACCCTGTAAAAGAATATTTGGAAAGCTTGGAGAAAGAGTATGAATAGGTTTTAAGTATGTGGATTCTATCAATAAAGCTTCTTTAAATCCAAAAAAGTTAAGCCCATAAAATTGAAGGAAGCCAATGATAGATTTAATCCTTACACTAAACCTTTTGAAACTCTTTGATATGAAATCGCACTTTGGCAAAGTTGATTTTTATGTTTTCGTTCATTTTTTGATTTCCTTTGTAGATTTGTTTATAGTTTTATCCGCTTTTGATTCTCTTGCCTTTTTTATAGTATCACTTACAAGTTTTGAGTATTCTTCAATGATTCTATTTCTTTCATCTTCAGGCATGGTGCTTTCAACAAGCTCTCTCTGCGGTAGTTTAAATTTCCTTTCAATTTGAGCTGAAGTCATTGCCCCTGCGTCTTTGAGAAGCTTTTTGTTTCTAGCTCCTTGTGCTACATCTAAGGGAGTGCCTATTAGTGCATAAGCATTGACATTTGCCCCAAGCTCTATTAAAAGCTGAGTAGTTTTGTAGGCTTCAGGTTTTACTTTTACTGCTGCAAATAAAGGTGTTTGTCCGCGTTTATCTCTTGCATCTACCTTTGCTCCTGCTTTTGTAACCGCAATTTCAATTGATTTATAATCATTACACATAGCCCACCAATGCATAGGAGTCCAGCCGCTATGATCTTTTCTTTCATCTCTTTTCTCACAAGTTAAGCCCTTATCTACAAGATATTTGATGACATTCTCATCTTCGCCACCATTTTCAAAGATATAATCTGTCAAGGTATTCTCTCCACGTTTAGTGTGGAAATCAATCCTTAGTCCCCACTCTTGTAAAAACTCTATCATTGCAGGGTCCTTATATTTCTCATACGCCACTGCTGCTTTCGCAAGGACACGTTCTACTTGAAATAAATAGAACCTGTCTTTGTCTTCGTCTTCAATATGCTCCTCATAAAAACTCTCTTTTAAGGGATACTCTTGTAAAAATGCTTTTACCTTTTCTATCTCATTTGTTAAAACGAGTGCAAATAACTCTTCTTGAAGAGCATTTCTTTGCTCCATATTCATTGCCTTAATTTCTGCTAGTGTTTTCATTGTGTCTCCTTTTAAAGTCAATTTCACCAAACCTTATAGGTTATTTTTTTTTTTTTTGTAATACTATACTATTTTAATTTTGATATAAATTAAAATAGTATTAAATTGTGTAAGCGATATAAACCAAAATTGATATAATGCTATATTTAGATTCTATAAACTTTATTTTTAAGGAATAGTATGCAGCTTACACATCTCAATAAACAAAACAATCCAACAATGGTTGATGTGAGCGATAAACATATCACTACACGTGAGGCTTATGCAAGCGGTGTTATCTCAATGAGCGAGCAAGCTTTTGAATCTGCTATAAATCACACAGGAAAAAAAGGTCCTATTACACAAACAGCGATTATTGCCGCTATTATGGGGAGTAAAAAAACAAGTGAAATTATCCCTATGTGCCACCCGCTTATGATAAATAAAATCAATGTGGATATAACCCCAAATCCCGCTGAACACTCTATCACACTTGGTGTTTTAGTCAAATGTGAGGGTAAAACAGGTGTAGAAATGGAAGCGCTCACGGGTGTGAGTATCGGGCTTTTAACAATCTATGATATGCTTAAAGCCATTGATAAGTCTATGGTTATAAGTGATATTGCTCTGCAATCAAAAAGCGGTGGTAAAAGTGGCGATTTTGTGCGTGAGGATTCTTAAATGTTACTTCATATCTCTACCCTACTTCTTATTATATGTGCAAGTTTTGTTTTGAGTGGTGGCAGTATATGGTTATGGCTTCATCATCGCTTTAAAAAAAAGCAATCTCAACTTATCGCTACTCATAATGCTACTACACAATCTCTACAAATACAAATCCAAAATCTTGAAAAGCACATTCAAACACTTAGCCTTGAATACGCTCAAGCCACAACTACGCTCCAAATGATAGAATCTTCTCATACCCAGCGACTTAACGATATGCAAAAAGTATGTGAAGCACGATTATTAGAGGAAAAAACACGCTCTGAACATATGATTCACACACTTAAAGAGCAATTTTATCACACACAAGAGGAACAAGATAAAAACAAAGAAGAGCTAAAAAATGCTTTTAAAGCTATAAGTGCGGATATTTTGCGGCAAAATACCCAAAGCTTCAATCAAATGCAACTCCTCTCACTCCAACCTTTGCGAGAAGAAATCACAAGATTCACAAAGCAATTAAACGATAATCATACCGCTACGCTTACACAACACACTGCCCTACAAACACAAATTGAGCAATTAAGCAAACTCAATGTGCAGCTTTCAAATGACGCACATAATCTCACAAATGCTCTCAAAGGTAGGAATAAGGCACAAGGAAATTGGGGTGAAATCATCTTGCAACGCGTATTTGAAAATAGTGGTTTGCAAGAGGGACGAGAATATGAGCTGCAAATAAGTATGCGTGATGAACAATCACAAATACTCCGCCCTGATGCGATTGTTAAATTACCCAAAAGTGGTAATGAGCAGAGATGCGTGATTGTGGATTCTAAAACTTCGCTTGTAGCATACGAAAAATTATGCAATGCTCAAAATGAAATGCAAAAATTAAGTGCGCAAAAAGAATTAGCACACTCCATACAAACGCATTTTAACAATTTGAGTGCCAAAAATTATCATCAATATTTGCAAGGGCAAAAGCTTGATTTTGTGCTGATGTTTATTCCTATTGAGGGAGCATTTTTAGAAGCAATGCAGTATGATTCTACGCTTTATGATAGAGCATACCAAAAAGGTGTGGTGCTTGTCTCCCCTACTACGATTATGGCAGTGCTAAAAATTATTCATAATTTATGGCAGATTGAATACCGCGATAAAAATATCAACAAGATATTTAATGAAATTAAAAAACTTTTTGAACGTATTGAAAAATTTGAAAATGTGCTAGAGCAACTTGGACGCAATATTGATACAATGAGAAAAACTTATGATGATGTAATGACTAAATACAATGGAAAACAAGGCATTGCCCCTAAGAGCAAGGATATTGATAAGCTCCTCAAAGGCACGGAGATACTTCAAATAGAAGAGGGGCGTTAGGGCATTATATCAAGGGCTTGCTGATAATCTTGCGTGTGAATACCAAGTATATGCAACAATGTATGAAACACATAATCGTGGCTTAAATGATGATTTATACGCTCCCGCGCTTTAGCAGGAGCATTTTCCCACCCTGTGCTAAACCACATAATTGAAGGAATATGCTTTTGATACTTTGGAGCAAGAGTATAACCTAGCCCTCCGTGCATATATTGCCCTAGTTCCCCTAAACTCTCTCCGTGATCACTTACATACCATAGCATAGAGCGCATATCATCTACCTTTTGGAGATTCTCTATCATTTGAGCTAATATCCAATCGCTATATACAAGCGAATTATCATAAGCATTTATAATCTCCTCATAAGTGCATTTTGAAAGCTCCTTTTCCTCACACACAGGGGTAAATCGCGTCCAATCTGGTGGATAGCGCTTACTATAAGATGCTCCGTGGCTTCCATATTGATGCACGACAATAAAGGTATTTTGCCTCATCTTATGCGCATTTGCAATAATGTTTTTTATATCGGGAAGCATAACGCTATCAAGGCTATCAGTTGGATAAATTATAGTGTGCTTAATATTTCTATCACAACCCCCCACGCATTTACCACCATTATTGCCCAAATACCACACTTCATATCCTACACTTTGAGCTATATCAAGGATATTATTGATATATAAAGAAAGATTCCGATTCGTATAAGTCTCTTGGGTGTAATTTGTCAGCATACAAGGCACAGAAATAGCTGTAATTACGCCACAGGAATAAAATTCTTTAAAACTTATTACATTAAGTGTGTTTGTATAAGGATTTGTAGGCTTTACATAGCCATTAAGAGCAAAATTTGCACTTCTTGCACTCTCACCAATAACAAATACAACAATCTGTGGTGGTATCTCTTTAGCTAAAGTTGCATCTTTGGCGATAAGAGTAGGAACAAAACTTTGCTTTTCCTGTGAATGTTGGATATAAAGAAATAAAGAACGAATAGGTGCAATAGGATTGAGTATCTTCTCAAGTTTCTTTTGCGCTTTAAACACAAAAACAATGTCCTTGCCCCATAATCCATAACTTCCCCCAATAAGCATACTTAATATTATAATAAATACAATTTTTTGGGTAAATGCGCGAACAAAAGGCTTTTTTTTGAGTTTAATAAAGGTAAGCAAAACAATAGGAAATACGCCAAATAATAAAATATATTTAATAAGTCCGAAACTCATTAAATCAAAAGCCTCGTCTATATGTGTTTCAAATATGCTTTGGATAATATCCTCATCAAATGCAACACCCAAAGAATCCATATAGAATCCGCACACACTACACAATAATAGCACTATACCTATTACATATTTCACACTTAAACGCAGACTTATTATCTCAAAAGCTAAAGCCAAAATCAAAATATGTATTACACCATTTAGCCATACAAGATAATCAAAACCCACTTGGTGCGCAGTAGTATTAAAAGTAGTATTAAAAAAATGATTAAGACAAAAAACAATAAAAGCGCTACTTAAGAGAATAAGGAGGTGATAATTAAGATAAAGTCGAGGGAATGTTTTAAAATATTTTAGCATATAAAACTATATGTATTGCTTATCTTGAAACTCCGCTTAAAGCGAAGTCTCTAAAGATTCTAAAGAATCGAATCAAGCTTTTGTCGAATAACTTGCTCTGGCATTGCGCCTGTAACTTGGTCTTTAATTTCCCCATCTTTCATAAATAAGATTGTAGGAATATTTCTAATACCAAATCGTTTTGATAACTCTCCTTGCTCATCAACATTAACTTTGCAAATTTTTGCTTTACCTTCATATTCATCTGCAAGTTTATCTATTACCGGAGAAAGCATCTTGCAAGGATTGCACCAAGGTGCCCAAAAATCCACCAATGCTACGCCACTTAAAGCCTCTGTATCAAAGTTATCATTAGTTAATTCTTTATATTTAGCCATAACAAACTCCTTTGTTGTCATTTTAAGATATATTTTAAATCTGCTACTCCCCCAAAATATAACCTTTTCCTAAAGGCAACTTAAAGTCATAGTAGTATTTAAAATCCAAAATATTATACACTGCTTTATTCAATAAAAAATTTACTGGACAATAAAATTTATAATTTTGCTTTATTTTTTAAAAATATTTCAAAAAGCAAAATAAAACATCAAGATTTTTAAAAATTAGAGTTTGGCTACTTTTAGTAATTTGAAATAAAACAATCAAAGCATTTTATAAACAATTATAAACAAAATCTCAAATTTAATGTAAAATACTATTGCTTAACAACAAAAATCATAAGGAAAGGGTTTTTATGAAAACACAAGATGCATACCAAGAGTTGTTTAAAAAGGCTTCCCAAAGGCTTGATGAACTCTCCAAGCTTCCTGCTCATAATGCAGAAAAAGACTTATTACAAGAATTAGAATCTAAAGGATTCTCTCGCCGTGATTTTATGAAATGGTCAGGAATGATGACAGCTGCATTAGCTTTACCCGCAACTTTTGCCCCGCTCACTGCTAAAGCTGCAGAAGTTGCTAATCGTCTCCCTGTGGTATGGTTACATATGGCAGAATGCACAGGTTGTAGTGAAAGCTTACTTCGCGGTGATGCGCCGAGCATAGATTCTTTAATCTTTGATTATATAAGCCTTGAATACCACGAAACCGTTATGGCTGCTTCAGGTTGGCAAGCCGAACATAATCTTGAAAATGCCATCGAAAAATATGCTGGGCAATATATTTTAATGGTAGAAGGCGGTATCCCCAAAGGCAGTAGTGAGTTTTATCTCACTATCGGAGGACACGCTCGCACAGGTGCAGAAGAAGCACGACACGCAGCAAAAGGCGCAAAAGCAATTTTTGCCATTGGCACTTGTTCAAGCTTTGGCGGTGTCCAAGCTGCACATCCTAACCCAACAAATGCTGTGCCTCTTAGCGAAATTACCAACCGCAGTGTCATTAATGTGCCTGGTTGTCCGCCAAGTGAAAAAAATATTGTAGGAAATGTGTTGCATTTTATCCTTTTTGGCTCACTTCCTTCACTCGATGCATATAATCGTCCAACTTGGGCTTATGGACTAAGAATCCACGATTTATGCGAACGTCGAGGACGTTTTGATGCAGGACAATTCGTTCAACATTTTGGCGATGAAAATGCACAAAAAGGCTACTGCCTTTACAAAGTAGGCTGTAAAGGACCTTATACTTTTAACAATTGCTCAAAATTAAGATTTAACCAACATACAAGTTGGCCTATTCAAGCGGGACACGGCTGTATAGGTTGTAGTGAGCCTCATTTTTGGGATACAATGAACCCATTTGAAGAGCCTATAGGCAATCGTCTTTATGCAACAAGTTTTAATGGAATGGGCGCAGACAAAACGGCAGATACAATCGGCGCTGTAGTGCTCGGGGCTGCAGCCATAGGTATTGCCGCACACGCAATTATTAGTTCAACACAAAATGCAAAATAAGGGGTAGAATATGACAAAACGTATTATTGTAGATCCAATTACAAGAATTGAAGGGCACTTACGAATTGAGGTTATTGTTGATGAAAATAATGTGATACAAGATGCGTTCTCAACTTCAACATTATGGCGTGGTTTAGAGACAATCGTTAAAAATCGCGATCCACGTGATGCAGGTTTTATCGTTCAAAGAATCTGCGGTGTATGTACTTATTCCCACTACAAAGCAGGAATTACTGCTGTAGAAAATGCGCTAGGGATTAAGCCTCCACTCAATGCTATCCTTACACGCACTTTAATGAATATTTCTCTTTTTTTACACGACCACGCTGTGCATTTTTATACCTTGCACGGACTTGATTGGTGTGATATTACTTCTGCATTAAAAGCTGATTGCGCTGCTGCTGCAAAACTTGCTTTCAAATATAGCCCAAATCCTATCTGCACTGGTGAAAATGAACTCAAAGCTGTGCAAGAAAAAGTAAGCACTTTTGTTAAACAAGGTGCGCTTGGACCATTTGCTAATGCGTATTGGGGACACAAAACTTATCACTTTACTCCAGAGCAAAATCTCATTGTTCTCTCGCATTATCTTAAACTCCTTGAAGTGCAACGTGTCATTGCACAAATGATGGCAATTTTTGGTGCAAAAAATCCACATCCACAAAGTCTCACTGTAGGTGGCGTAACTTCTGTTATGGATATTTTAGACCCAAGCCGTTTAGGCGAATGGCTTACTAAGTATAAAGAAGTTACTGAATTTATCAATCGCGCATATTGGGCAGATATTATTATGGCAGCCGAAGCTTACAAAAATGAAGATTCTGTATTAAAAGGTTGTGGAGTTAAAAACTTTATCAGCTTCCAAGAAATGCAAGTAGGACCTGAAGAGTGGCTTTTTAGTAGTGGAATCATAAAAGATGGTGATTTAAGTAAAGTATATCCTATTGATGAGAGCAAAATCACAGAAGAAGCTATACATTCGTGGTATGAGGATAATCAGCCACTCCACCCCTATGATGGCAAAACAAATCCTCAATACACAGGCTTTAAAGACGCCCAAACTATTGGACCTGATGGTAAGCTTATAGATTCTAAAGTTATTGACGAAAATGGCAAATATTCGTGGATTAAATCTCCTCGTTATGATGGCGAACCTATGGAAGTTGGACCGCTTGCAAGTGTGCTAGTAGGTTATGCAAGTGGAAACAAAGCTATTGTTGATATTGTAAATGAACTTCTTAACGTTACGGGCTTGCCTAAAGAAGCTCTTTTTAGCACTCTTGGTAGAACTGCAGCACGTGCTATTGAATGTAAAGTTGTCGCAGACCACGGCATAAAAGCTTTCAATACACTTGTTGCCAATATTGCCTCTGGAGATAAAAATACTTGTGCACCTTATAGTATTGATAAAAACAAAGAATACAAAGGACGCTTTATCGGTAATGTGCCTCGAGGAATGCTTAGCCACTGGGTGCGTATCAAAAATGGTGTTATTGAAAACTATCAAGCTGTTGTGCCTTCAACTTGGAATGCAGGACCACGTGATGCTAATGGTAAAAAAGGACCCTATGAAATGAGCCTTATTGGCACACAAGTCAAAGATATTACTCAACCGCTAGAGATTATTCGTCATATTCATTCATTTGACCCGTGTATTGCCTGCGCAGTGCATGTTATGGACACAAAAGGTAATGAACTAAGTCAATATAAGGTAGAGCCATCATTTGCAAGACTACGATAAAGGAGGCGATATGAATACAAATAAAATTGAAATGTTTAAAAAAGAGCTTCATATGCACGAAGAGTTTTCTGGGCTCACACGCATATTTCACTGGCTAAGAGCACTATGTATCTTTACACTTATTGCTACAGGATTCTATATCGCTTATCCTTTTATTATGTCAAATCCTGATACGACACAAGCTACTTTGCAAGGAAGTATACAAGGGCAAGTTGTTATTGAACAAAGTATGGGTGCGGTAAGCACTTCTTACTTGCAAGGTTATATCAGAAGTGTGCATTTGATTATGGGTTTTGTGCTTATTGCTATCTCATTTTTTAGAATCTATCTTTTTTTCTTTGACAAAAAATCTCTGCCTGAGAGAATCTCGCTTAACCAAGCACTACAACCTAAAATATGGATAGCCCAAATTAAAACCTATATGTTTATAGGCAATCATCCTCATATTGATGGAACTTACAATCCTATACAATTTGTAACCTATTTATGCCTTGGCATACTCGTATTCCTTATATCTCTCACGGGAGTTGTGCTTTATTATAATGTTTATAATAATGGACTTGGAGCAATTTTAGAATTTTGCTTTAAATGGGTAGAGGTGCTTTGTGGAGGATTATCAAGTGTGCGGAATCTGCATCATATTTTTACTTGGGCGATTATCATCTTTATTCCAGTGCATATTTATTTTGCAGTATGGAATTCAATTAAATACCCAAATGGTGGTGTAGATGCTATTGTAAGCGGTATACGCTACACTGATGAAGTAAAAGTTTAAGGCTTGTATGAAAATTTTAGTGCTTGGCATTGGTAATATCCTCTTTGGTGATGAGGGTATTGGGGTGCATTTAGCCAACTTTCTTAAACTCAATTATCGCTTTAGCGGGGAAAATGAGGTAGAGTTTGTCGATGGTGGCACACTTGCTTCTATGCTCATTCCCCTGATTACTTCTTATGATAAGGTTCTTATTCTTGATTGCGTAGATGTCAATAATGCCAACATTGGTGAGGTATATTATTTTGATTTTGATAATGTGCCAAATATTATCACTTGGGCAGGAAGCGCACACGAAGTAGAGATGCTTCAAACATTGCGTCTTACCGCAATTAATGGTGATTTACCCCCTGTTAAAATTATTGGCATCATTCCTGAAGTCATTGGCGAAGATACAGCTTTTACTCTCTCACAACCTGTAAAAGAAGGTGCAAAGATTATGGAAAAGCTTGCTCTAGAATTTTTAGAAGAAAATGGTATCCACGCACAAAAAGTTGACAATAGAGATTTACAAGAAGTCGCTAATGGTTCTTTTAGAGGCTATGAATGATTTATGATTTTAGATTCTATAATAAAAATCAAGATGAAAGCTTTTTTCTCTTTCTCCTTGCTTCAAAAGCTCAAGTCCTTAACTTAGAAGCATTTTTTTATACATACGCAGAACATACACATTGTTTAATCCCCAACATACCAGCCTTAAGAGAATCTTATACGCAAATTTGTCCAAATCAGCCTATTCCTTCTTTGTTTGATTGTCCATACGAAAGCAAAGCCTACGCCCAACTTATTTTACAATTTGCCAATGAGATTTCACTTGAACTCCCACTCTCATTGTATTTTTGCTTTCGCGAATTACATACAATCGCGCCACCAACACCATTTTATACAACTCTTTGCAAAGAATCTTTTCGCCAATCTCTTCCTCACGCATTCCCTGAATTACCTCTGCATATACAAAATTCATTTCAAGATTCGCACACTATTCTCACACAATTTCATACACCCAAAACATATTATTATACTGCCTTAGAGACAAAAGAGATTCTTAATTCCTCAAGTGATATGTTTGCACTTCTTAATCCGCCTAATTCCTATGTACATAAACCGCTTATTTCTCCAGACAAAACATATTTTATACACATTGTAAATATGCTTAAGGAAAAACAAAGTGTGCCTTTTTGCACACAACGAGGCGTGCAGATTCTCTCTCTTTCTCCCACTCCCCATACACACACAACTATACTTTGTGATATTGCCTCAATTAAAACTTACTTTCGCACACATCAAGCCCATATTGATACGCTTGCAAGTTTTGAAAAACCTCTTACACATCTTGTGCCAAAGGAAGTATTCCAAGAACACTTCCCTATTGATGAGTGTGGCTTAGTATTGATTGGACTTCCCTATGATATGCCTCTAGCCCTCATTAGTGCATTACTTTTGCAAGATGATATCGGATACTTTTTTCTCTCTTATGATATGCAACACACTTATCCAGCGCCTTTTGATTTTTGCCATTCTCAAGCATTCAATGCACAAACTCTCACTATCTCGCATAATGGCATACTCATTGATACACATATTGCACAGCAATATACTTTAGAATCTCTCATTAACGCACATCTTCACACATATACACAAACTGATATTTCTACACCCTCTGAAGATTCCCTCCCTCAATCTCATCTCATCATCTACCTTAGCACAACTCACCCAAGCGCATTTCTTATTAAAGATCAAAGATCAAAAATCCTTCTTGATATTGCCTTTGAATGTAATCCTCATCTTATACTCCAAAATATTATTCAATCGTATGAAAACGGAGATGAACTCATTAAAAGCTTTGGGGCACATTCTCCACAGCTTTTAAAACGTATCTTTGCCTTGCCCGAAACATCACAGCTTTCACATAATCTTACTGATATATTTGGTGTTATTTCATTTATACTTGGCTTTAGCTCCACTTATGACACTCCAACTGATAAAAATGCACTTTTTTATCGTGCCTATCGTTTTGTTCGCGAAAGAGGACCGCGCATTGATTATAAACTTTTACGCAAAGATAATACAATTTCACTTGATTACAATCGTATTGTCCGCTCTTGCATAAGCTTTAAATGCGCAGATATGGAAGATGAGATTCTTGCTTATGGCGTGCTTGATTCTCTAAGTGAATTTCTTGCTACCCTCGTGCGTGATACCAAAACAAATCTTGCTATTGATAATGTTCTCTTGCTTGGCGATATGCTAGGCAATAGTATATTTCTTGATAAACTCTTAGGTTACCTCCCCAAAGATATTCATTTAATTTTGCCCCAAGATGGTATGCTAGATTACTAACAAGTTACCCAAAATAGCTATAATCCACACTTATTTTATACAAGGAGTGATTATGAAAGCTTTATCTTTTGCCTCAATATTAGGAATTGTAGGATTTACCCTTATGATAAGTGCGTGCAGTGATGAAAAAAACGCATTTAACACCAATGAATGCCCCAAAAATGCACTTTGTTTGTATAAAAATGTCTCATTTTCACAAAATATTATGCCTAATGCTTATAAAGCAAGTATTCGCATTACAGAAAGTGATACTTTGCGTAAAGGTGGTGAGATAGAATCTGCAACCAAAAAAGATATTGCTAATACGCTCAATGACATTATTACGCTTAGTAAGCGAAAAGGGTTCTGTGAAGGCGGCAATCACGATTTACGTCCAAATATTCAATATAAAGATGGGGCAGCACGTGATACCGTTGGCTACACACTTAGCTTTAGTCTTGAATGCGATGTGCCAAGTAAGCAAAAAAAAGATTATGATGCCTTTATTGCTGATATTGATAAAAAAATCAATAAAAATAAATATCTTAGCTTCCTTGCTCCTAATGTTAATATCATTGCTACTCCTCAAGCTTGGCAAGAAGCTCAAGATAAAACCTTTGGTGGTGCGCTTAAGCTTGCTAAAGAAAGTGCACAAGAATATTCTAAGATTCTTGATAAGAAATGCACCCTTGTAAGCGCTGATGCTATTAATAATACTCTCGCACCACGCGAGTTTGCTAAAGTAAGCAATATGAGTGCTTCTTCTGATGTAAGCTGGGAACTGCCCTCACCCAAAGAGCAAGAAATCACAGCAAAAATTCAAGTCAAATATATTTGTAAATAAAGGATATTGTATGAAAAGCACGCTTGATACATTGCTGATACACGGGGGAGCAACCACAGACCCACGAACAGGTGCAGTTAATATCCCTATCTATCAAACTTCTACCTATGCCCAAAGTGCGCTCGGAGAACATTTAGGATATGAATACTCACGCACTAAGAATCCAACGCGAGATGGCATTGAGAGCCTTATTGCCCAATGTGAGGGTGGAAAATTTGGCTTCGCTTTTGCTTCGGGTATGGCAGCTATTGGCACGATTTTAAGTCTCTTTCAAAGTGGAGATTGCATTATCATTTCAAATAATGTCTATGGTGGCACTTTTAGAATCTTAGATAAAGTTTTTTCACATTTTAATATTAGCTATAAAATTGTTGATACACGTGATTTGAAAGCATTAGAATCTGCTATTACGCCCGAAGTCAAAGCTGTGCTTATTGAAACTCCAGCAAATCCGCTTCTAAGTGTTACGCCTTTAGAGCAGGTTGCTATACTTGCGAAAAAAAAAGGTATTTTAAGCATTGTAGATAATACCTTTATGACGCCTTATTTACAAAAACCTTTAGATCTTGGCATTGATATCGTGGTGCATTCAGCAACAAAATATCTTGGAGGACATAGCGACCTTATAGCAGGACTCGTAGTTGTAAATGATTCTGCACTTGCAGAACGTATCGGCTTTTTACAAAATAGTATTGGAGGAGTGTTAGCACCTTTTGATAGCTTTTTGCTTATTCGCGGTATGAAAACACTCGGGGTGCGTCTCCAGCGCCATTGTGAAAATGCTCTCTTTTTAGCACAAGCGCTTAGCGAGCATAGTGGGGTTGAAAAGGTATATTATCCCGGACTTAAAAGTGATGAAGGCTATCAAATACAAAACTCACAGGCTCGTAGCGGTGGAGGAATGCTAAGTTTTGAACTCAAAAAAAACTATGATTATAGAATCTTTTTTAAATCCACGCAAACAATCGTTTTAGCCGAAAGTTTAGGAGGTGTAGAATCCTTGCTTTGCCACCCTGCATCTATGACTCACGCTTCAATCCCCAAAGATGTGCGTGAGCGTATGGGTATAAGCGAACATCTTATCCGCCTTTCTGTTGGTATTGAATATGCACAAGATTTACTTGATGATTTAAATCAAGCCATTAAAAAAGCAAAGGTATAGTATGCTCTATCGTTCAAGTCTTGAACTTATAGGGCATACACCACTTTTAGAACTTACTCATTTGAATATTGCAAACAATAACCGCATTTTTGCAAAGCTAGAATTCTATAATCCTGCAGGAGGAATAAAAGACAGGGTAGCTCTTTACATCTGCCAAAAGCTTAAGGAAAAAGGTCTTTTACATAAAGATTCTGTTATTATTGAAGCTACTGCAGGGAATACAGGACTTGGTATCGCCTTTGTGGCACAACATTTTGGGTGCAAAGCTATTCTTATCGTGCCTGATAAATTCTCTATTGAAAAACAGATTCTAATGCGCGCACTTGGCGCACAAGTCATCAATACGCCCAAAGAAAAAGGAATGCAAGGTGCTATGGACAGAGCACAAGAAATGTTATCTTGCACACCTTATGCTTTAAGTCTTAATCAATTTGAGAATCTTGATAATCCACAAGCACATTATCTTACTACAGCTAAAGAAATTTATGATGATATGGCAAAAGTGCAAGCAAATAGTGAAAATGGCTCTGACGCACTCATTGATTATCTTGTATGTGGTGCTGGGAGCGGAGGGAGCTTTAGCGGTATAGTTGGTTATCTTAAAGAGCAAGATTCTCGCATAAAAGGTGTGCTATGCGACCCTGTAGGCTCTATTATCGGTGGTGGTGAAGAGGGTTGTGCAAATATTGAAGGGATTGGTAATAACTTTATCCCTCATACAATGGATATTTCACTCATTGATAGTGTGCAAAAAATCACAGATGAGGAAGCTTATGAGGGTGTAAGAATGCTAGCTAAAAATGAGGGAATCTTAGCAGGCATATCTTCTGGAGCGTGTTTGATAGCTTGTCTAAAACTCGCTAATGAAGTGCAAAATAGCCTGATTGTAACACTTTTTGCAGATGACTTAAGCCGTTATTTTAGTCGCAATTTAATTGATTAATATTTACCCTTTCCCTCAGCACAGGATAAGATTCTAAGAGAGTATGCAAGACTTTATCATTTATTCCACCTTTTGCATTCTCTAGCCACAATGTCCCACATTTTGTATAATCTACATAACTCATAAATTCTGTATAGTTTTCCTCTACGACATTGATTTTTGTCTCCTTGAGCAATGCCATAGCCCAAAACCAAATATCATCTTGATGGGGTGCGAGATGTAAAAACTTCTGCTCATCTAAAACATCTTTATATAAACAATGCGGAGGATAGAGAACTCCACCTACACCTGTAAAGAAATTTAAGAATGAAGGTGAAGTTTGAATATGAGATATGCAAGATTCCCATTGCATATAAGGCAATAAACTACCACTCTCATCAAAGGAGATTCTATGTGCTCTATGGCAATGGATATATTGTTGATTCTCCACATAAGCATTATAGAGTTTGCTTAACCAATCTTTAGGATAAATCACATCATCATCACAAGTTACAATAATTGCATTAAGATAATCTTGCAAAGTTGGAATGAGCTTTTTATAAGATTTGATATTTTTTTCACACCATTTTATCTCCAAGCCGTGATTTGTAAAGTCAAGCACACTTGAAGGTAAATCTTGTTCTTTATTTGGAAATTCTTCTTTAGAGAGCCAAAGGATAAGTTTATGAGGTTTAAGCGTTTGTGTCAAAAGTGAATAAAGCGTGTAATGTAAAGTGGGGATTCTTAAGGGATAAGAAGTGAGTGAAGCAACTAGCAAGTTTCCTCCACACTACTAAGTGCGTTACGCACATATTCTATTTCATTTTGAGATAATTGCAATGGATAATGCTTAGGATTTGCACTTTGTTTATCTGCTTCTATCTTTTTAGCATTTTTTGACTTTTTAAGCTTTGCTTTTAACTGCCTAAACATTCCCACTCCTTTAACTTTAGCCAACCAAATCATAAACTATTCTCCCTTAATTTTTAGATATAATTTAAGCTTATTTTGCACTTAAAGGATTCTCAATGCACAAACCAAAAAGTAAAACCTTAACCCTTATCAAAGAACAAGGCATTTTTGTAGGTATTCAATATATGTTTCTCAAAAAGTTTGCGAAATTCATAGCACCCATTTTGTTTAGGCTAAATCGCCCAATTCCGCATAACTATCAATTTTACTTTATCACCTACCACGCCACAGGACATAATGCGATGTTGCAATTTTTGCAAAACTGTAACATTTCGCTAAATGTAGAGTTCAAAGAAAGTGGATTTGAACGATACAAGAAAAATTATATGAGATTAAGCACAAATCCAACCTATGCAGCCCTTGCGCTGTGCGAATATAATTTTAAAGACTTTGCCAAATATACCCACACTCTTAATGCCAAAGTGCCAGCTTTGATTTTGGTGCGCGACCCAATTTCTATTCTTAAATCTATCATTAATTTTGTTACGCACCCACAAGAGCATATAAAAATAATGGCGGGGGGGGGGCAAAATAAACTTTTTGACTATCTGCAATATAACGCTTACAATCCCCAAACTAAAGAATCTTACAATACAAACTCTCCTTGCCTTGATAAAATAGAATCTTATATTACTGGGTGGCAAAACCAAAATGAGTTCCAATCCTGCTTTATCCTCAATGAATTGCTTACATCTCTGCCGCATATCACGCAAAAGCATTATATAGATATGAGTGAAATTACTAAAGACAAAGCTTTTGAAACAATGAGGGATTTAAGCCATATCTTTGGCTTTGAAAAACCTAAAGAGGCAGATAGACATCTTTTTGAAGAGCAAGCCTATGCACATTTATATTTCCTTTTTCCCTTACACCTTTGCCTCCCGATACAAGATTGCACAATCACTCTTACTCTTACAAAATGGGCAAAAGACATAGACATCACAAATAAAATTATGCCGCCCTCCTATCAAAACAATCCCGATTTAGAAAATTGCAAGGTCTATGTCAAAACGTATAAAGAAGAGCAAATCATTCAAACACATTTTGCACAAATCCAAAGCGAACTTATAGCGACACTAGAGACACTTTTAGCCATTGTGAAACACAAAAAATCAGCCGCATTAAGTGAAAAAGATGTGTTGGCATATTTTGCTACACACCCACAAGTGGCAAGGGAATTCAAAGCAATTTGTGATAAAGATTTGCAAGATTTAAAGCGTGAGAGAGCAGACATTATAG
Organism: Helicobacter sp. MIT 03-1614; assembly: GCF_000762925.2. Taxonomy (NCBI): domain Bacteria; kingdom Pseudomonadati; phylum Campylobacterota; class Epsilonproteobacteria; order Campylobacterales; family Helicobacteraceae; genus Helicobacter; species Helicobacter sp. MIT 03-1614. The sequence goes on along the minus strand of NZ_JRMS02000007.1, from coordinate 74,578 downwards.
AATCTTGGCAACATTATCAAGCCTTTGAAACCTTGTGTGAGAAGTTGTTTTGAAATTGCTCATTTTGGGGCAATCTTGTGCAACATATATTTACTCATCAGGGGCAAAAAATTCCGCTATACCTTGCAAATCCATTTTTACATTGCGTTTATACGCATCATAATCCTTAATACTATGCCCAATATCAAGCACACGATAGCCAAGCTTAAACATCTCATAACCCAAAGCTTTACCCGCAGGTCCTAGAGCAAAAATAAGCACATAGTCTTTGCTAAATTTTAGAATCTGTTCTTTTAAGCGTGGAACTCCTTGATAAGCGTGTTTAGTCGCTCCATAGATATAAAAAATCTCTTTAACTCCCTCAAAAATGCTATATTGCACATTCGCTAATACTTTATCCCCGCAAATTACCACAATTTTTTTATCTACAAAAAGTTGCTTAAGTAGCGCATAATGCCGCTCAAAATCATACTTTTCCAAAGTAGCATAGATTTGACTCATTTCTGTCGCACCATATTCTTTGTGTGGCACAAGATACTTCTTAATGGTATGATAATTATCTGTGAGCCAAGTATATTTAACTCTGGAACACGATTATTGCAAGGTAAGTGAAAATAGGCATAGCCCAAACCAATGAGGAGATTCTCATCTTGTGAGGTAATAGCTTCTTGCAAAGTTTGAGCAAGATATTTATCATATTCTTGAAAGGGTATGCTTTTACCCTCCATAATATCATATTCACCATCGCCAAAACGAATAAAGCTTTTTTGAGATTGTAATAAAATTTCCAAAGTCTCAAAGCTATCTTTCACAATAGGCGGTGCGATTTTATCAAAGTCATTTTTGATTTCATCGCGCAACATATCTGCAAAATGAAGAAAATAGGTTGGAGTGGGAGCAAATGTAAGCAAACTTGATAATTTATTATCCATTTCTTTGAGGTTATACCTCGCTAAATATCTAATGTTTCTAACAAAAGTTTTAAGAGAGTATTTCATAATACCACCTCTTTGGCTGCTTCTATCTTAATCCAATCTTCACAAATAATTTCATCAGTGCCAAGTAGCCAAGGCGTTGGAGCGATGATAATTTTATGGGGATTGTTGATAAGGTAGGCTGCCCACCACGAATAAGTGCTATTTGCCACTATGCCATTTTGGCAATGTGCCATAAGGATTAAATCTTCATAATGATTATTTTCATCAATTTCTTGCGTAGTCATATCCACAAAAGGATAACCCAAATCAAGATTCTGTGCAAACTCTCTATCCGCACAGAAAAGAAAAAATTGAGGATTGTTTATTTTACTTACAATAGTAGCCACTGCCTTTTTATGATAGCTCACATCTATTTGACACGAATGCGTGAGATAATCACCGCGTCTGATATGGATAAAAACGCTATTTTTAGCTTGGAGAATCTGCTCTAATTTATGTTTATTTATTTCGCTTTTAATGGGGGGCATAATATCTCCTTTATATGAGAGGATATATTTTTAAAATATTGAGGATTTTGAAACCAACCATAAAAATATGTAAAAGAATTTGGCTTTAAATACTCTGTTATGTATTTATCATAAGTAGCACAACTATTCGTAGCTCTAGGATAGCCTATGCGCTTTAGAATACTTCTTATTATTTTAGGTTTGCTTTCAAAATACCTAATTTTTTCCTTAGCATAGGCGATTTGTTCTTGTGTCGCATAAGGCAAATCAATATTGAAAATATCTAAACTAAAGGGAATAGAATGCTTTTTCCCCTCTACTTCAAACCAAGTTTTATCAAGCAAAATAGGCATTTGCAAATGATACTCTAAACTCTTAGCAAAGGCATATTGAAACATTTGATTGCCTAAGCCACAGGTAAGTTCTACGATTTTATATTGCATTTTATCTCCTTAGATTCTATTCTTTAAACGCATTCACAGCATCTATCACTATGCCTACTTGCTCATCGCTCATCACAGGACTTATAGGCAAGGATAGCACTTCTTTGTGAATACGCTCGGTAATGGGCAGATTCAAATGATTATATTGCTTGTAAGCCTGCTGCTTGTGCGGTGGGATAGGATAATGGATAAGCGTTTGGATTCCACTCTGACTCAAATGCTCTTGCAAACGCGCGCGATTTTTCGTGCGCACGACAAAGAGATGCCACACCGCCCCCTCCTCGCTTTGAACCTGCGGGAGGATAATACGCTCGTTTTGAATCTGCTCTCTATAAACTCTCGCAATCTCTTGTCGCCGCTTATTATCCTCATCAAGGATTTTAAGTTTGAGGCGCAAAAATGCCGCTTGGACTTCATCAAGCCTAGAATTTAGCCCTGCATAGAGGTTTTCATATTTGATATGTGAGCCATAATTCCCTAATGCGCGGATTCTCTGTGCCAAAGCTTCATCATTTGTAACCACACAGCCACCATCGCCTAATGCACCTAAATTCTTACCCGGAAAAAATGAGAATCCACTTACATCGCCCAAACTCCCTACTCTCTTGCCTTGATAGATTGCGCCGTGCGCTTGTGCGGAATCTTCTATGATTTTTAAATCATATTTTTGTGCTAAATCCCAAACTTTCTGCATTTCCACCGCCTGTCCATACAAATGCACGACAAGAATTGCTTTAGTTTTTGGTGTGATACGCTCCTCAATCAAATCCACATCAATATTATAAGTCTTTAAGCTTGGCTCTACAAGCACAGGTGTGCAGCCATTATCAGTGATTGCCAAAATGGAAGCGATATAGGTATTTGCAGGGACGATAATCTCATCACCCACGCCAAATCCAAATGCTTTAATGCTAAGTCGCAAAGCGTCTAAACCATTTGCACAACCTACACAATAATTTGTCCCACAATACGCGCTAAACTCACGCTCAAAGGCTTTGCCTTGCTCGCCCAAAACATACCAACCACTCTCTAACACTTCGCAAAAAGCAGATTCCATCTCTGCACTCAATCTTTGATTTATCGCCTTGACATCAAGAAAGGGAACCATTTGCAAACCTTTTTATCTTAAACTTTTCAAGCACTTGCATTATCTTTCTCCTTATATAAGCGCGAATTAAGCGGCGCATTTCTTTTGAGCTGGGAGACAAGTGGGGGGGGGCAGAATATACCAAAGGTGAGTGTTGCACACTCTCTCCCCAATTCACACACATTACATTTTCTACCTCTTTAAAAATATTACGATAGCGAGGGGTAATCAAAAGCGGATTGTGAGGGGAAAGAATCTTCGCATATCCTCCCATACCTCCGTGTGAGCCGATGATATTGCGACACCGACTTAAAAGATACAAATCCAAATAGCCCTGACTTGGGTTATTCACATCGCAGATTCTATAAGTTTTGCCCTTAAGCAGTGGGACAATCTGCTCTTTGACAAAAGCTAAATCATCACTGAAGAGATAAAAGCTACTTTGTGGGTGCAAAAGGCATATTAGCTCTATGCTTTTGGCAAAATACTCATTGCTCGTAGGATTGCCATAAACAATATGAGGCTGGGATAAATCCCCTCGCCTGATATGCACCCCACAAGGAGAGGGAGAAGATTCTATCTCTTGGAGCAATGCGGCAAAAGGTGTGTTGCCCTCTTGTAATTCTTGTGGCTTGAAATGCTCTCTTAAAAGCCCAGCATAACGCGTATCAAACACTCTCCCCAAATATCCTCCAACATAAAGCGGGGGCTGACACATAATCACATCATTGTCATCTACAAAATAATGTTTCCTATAATGAGCCACTTCTTCTTTGCTTGCAATTTTTAGAGACAACGCAGGAAAGGCTTTAGGAATATCAAAGCTCACATCATAAACTTTATCATAACTTTTACTTGGATTGAAGAACCCTTTGCCACTTTCCTCAAACCAGCTTAAATCATATTTGACTTTTATGCCTTTTTCCTCAAACGCAAGCCCAAGCGTAATAAAAGCAATTTGACTTGCTATCCCACCATCTACTCTAATAATCACTAAATTATCTTTCATTATTATCCTTTTATCATCAATGCAATTAAAAATATGCAAAGCACAAGAGATAGAGCAAGGGTAGCATTAAAGGCTCTTTTGTATTTCTTATATTTAAGATAAATTTTAGTATGTGCTTCATCAAGAGATTCTATAAGCTTCAAATAATCCTTAAACTCAAAGTTATAGAGTTCTTTTAACTTCTGCGCACCCTCTTTGCTTGCATAAGATTCCATAATTTGATGATAACCCCACATTCTATTTAACTCTATGGGCGAGAGAAGTGCGACTCTCCCTAAGAAATACTCCAAAATTGACGCATTGGGGGTAATATTGAGCGTTTTAATTTCCCTAGCAAAAACACTTTTGCATAATTCCTCCGCTCCAGCGATATTTTTAAACTCTAAAAAAGTATCCATTAGTTTAGATTTCTCCATATTTTCGCGTTTAAATGTATTTCCGTTGAGTGCGCTAATATTGTTCGTGCGTTCGTCAAAACGATAGAGCACAAGAATTTCATCAAGAAGCACGACCCCCCCCCGTAGAAGTAATTTTATGTGCATTTGCACATCTTGGTAGTTACACATTGCCCTATCTAATGGATAGAGAATCTCTGCAAAATCTGACTTTCTTAGAGCCATACCCGGTGAAGTCAAACAATTTCCTTTCATAAAAAGATGATGTAAAAGCTCGTATCTGCTTCTTCGTGCTACCTCAAGGATTTCTAACTTTTGATTATCCTTATCTATTTTCATTAGCTGTGGATAAATCGCTTTTGCATTAGGATTTTGTTCTAAGCTTTGGTGCAAGATTTCTAGCGCATTTGGTTCTAGTATATCATCAGTGGCTAAAAATACGAGATATTCTCCGCTTGCATTTTCAAAGGCAGTATTCAAACTTGCATTAATACCTTGATTATAAGGGTGTTGGACTAGCTTTATACGCGCATCTTTGCACTTTAAAATCTCCTGCACATTTCTATCAGTAGAGCAATCATCTACGATGATACATTCAAAATCACTAAAACTCTGCGCTAGAATGGATTGTATAAAGAATCCAACAAAGTTCTCGTGATTAAAACTCGGGGCTAAAATAGAGATTTTAGGAGACATTAAGGCTCTTTCCTTTTAATTTGTAAATAAAGGAGGAATTATACAGAAAATTGATGAATTGCTCTATATTTTTAAACACAAGAAGCTACAATCGCATAAAAATGTGTATTATCCCAGCGATTTGCTTCGGGCGGATAAATATCGCACACTTCTACGATTCTATGTCCTAAAGAAATCAAAATCTCTTTTTCCCTCTCTATCCACCGATATTGTGAATAATAATCTCTCTTTTGCTCCTGTGAATAGCCAGAAATATTGATTGTCTCATTAATGCCAAATTGGTTTTTGATGATAAAAATCCCTTGAGGCTTTAAAAATTGCTGATATTTTTTATACAAAACTTGCGCTTCTTCATCATTCGCATAGTGCATAATCCCAAATGCACTTATAATATCAAACTTCTCTTTTGTATCAAAATCAAACAAATCTTCATTGTAAATTGTAATTTTTTGCTCTTTTGCAATAAACTTTGTAAATTCTTTAAATTTATCTACACAAACAATTTTATCTACATAAGGATAAATTTTATTTACAATCAGCCCACTGCCCGAACCCAAATCCAAAATATGTGATTTCTCATTAGCATATTTTAAAATAAACTTTGCATCAATATCTGAAAAATCCGTGTTATTTGCAAGTTTTACAGAATTTTGATTTGCTCCTTTGCTCAAAGCCTTAAAAAAATCTAATGCCTTTTCATTCATTCAACACCTCTTTTAAAATTAAATCTTTTAGCACTTCTAGGCTATCTATATTTTCTTTTTCGTAATAATCTACACGAATATCTGTGCAACCAAGTAGGATTATATTCCCCCCCCCCCGAGTAAATGCTCACATACTTGCTTAAAGATATTTTTAGGACGCGCTTTAGAATCCATAGTATCAAAACGATGAGCATTTTTGATATTACAAATCCCTTGCGTAACTTTTTTTTGAAACTCTGCATTCGGATAGATGATTTTCACTTCTGGACAGATTTTCTCAAAATATCTTTCATATACTCTGCCTTTTAAACAACCATCACTTGCGACTAAACCAACAGATTTTGCCCCGCTTTGCTTTACCTTTAGCACTGCAGATTCTATTAAGTTAAGCATTTTTACTTGTGGAAGTGCTGCTTTAATAGTTTCAAAGCTATAATGCGCAGTATTACAACACATACAGAGTGTTTGTGCACCAAAATTTTGCAATCTTTTGGCTATGTCTATATAATCTTTAGTAAAATCCTCTCCCTTACCCTCTAAATACATACTGCGGGAGGGAGCTTGGGTCGCTTGAAAAGTAAGGATTTGAGGGTGATGTGCGTCCCTAAAAGCTCCTTTTTGGGTAAGCTCTATTTCAAGAAGCTCATTGAGTTTATTTGTAGCAGCTACTCCTGCTCCACCGATGATTCCAACTATTTTTGATTTTTCAACTGCTTCCATTGTCTCATTTCCTCTTGGGTAAGTGGAATCTTATATTGTGCGAGATTTGTGATGATTTGAGCAACATTTGGGTGGGTAAAAAGCTCTCCACCTTAGATTTGCAAGGCTTTGATTTCATTGCTTACTCCTTTTGTAAGATACACATATAAGATTCTACTGCTCTTTGAGTGTTCGCAATCTCTTGTGTAACGGTATGTATAATTTTCTCCTGCACGATTTTAAACCCTAACTTTTCAAAAAGTGCTAAATATTTCGCGCGACTTCGCGCCACCATCCAATAATTCCCATTTGCATAGTAATAAAAATCTTCCGCGCTAGAGTTGGTATTATCTTTATAAATCATAAGCCCCCCCCCCCCGCAAAGCAGTATAGAGTTTGGATAGAATATTCTCGCACTTTTCCCATTCTAAAATATAAGTTAAAACCCCCATAAAAGAAATACAATCATAAGTTTGTTCTATTTTTAGAGTGCTTACATCACCTTGATTGAAAGTAATGTTTGAAATATGGGCAAAATCTTTTTGATTAATTTCCCTTGCACCCTCTATCAAGGCAGGAGAATAATCATACGCCATAATTTTTTTGACAAAAGGAGCAAATATAAACGTCCATTCTCCATTTGCACAACCCATATCTAGTAGAGTATCACTCTTTTGGAGCTTAGGAATAAAGCTAGATTCTATAAATGTTTTTTGCTCTTCAAATCTCGCAGGTAACACACTTTTAAGATTCCAAAATTTGCTTGTTAAATAAAACAAAGGAGTTTTCTCGGAATTTTGCGAAATCACTGCACAGATGGCTTCATAAGAAGTGCTAAAAACACCTCTATTATTATTCCATAGCTGCAAATCTTTAGCATATTCTTGTGGAATCACTAGTTTAAAAGGTTTAGTAAAATATCTTTTGATTTTATTCTTGAGTTTTCTTAAAAAATTCATTCTCTCCTCCATTGTTTTAAGATTTTAAGTGCGTTTTGATAATCATCATAAGTGTCTATATCCACTGCACGGATTTTAATCCCTCTAAGCGGTAGATAAGTCTCTAGCTGATTATAGACATTACCTGAAGTGAATTTTACATTTTCTCTTTTAATGCAACAAGGTCCTGTCCATTCATAATCACCATTTTGACGAGAGAAAGATTCCACTTCTCCCGCACTATTGACGCTTACAAACACCGGCTCACTTGAGCTTATATCTGTATAAGCTATCCATTCTCCACTTTGGTTTAAAAGCATTGCCATATCTTGGGGATTAACGAGTAAATCTCCATCATACTCCATTACATAAGTATTTGCATCCCTTGCTCCTAGATAAAAACTCGCTCCCGTTTTGGTATCAAAATAATTATGATTATAAACAAAAATCGCATCTTTCCTATATTTCAAAACTTCCTCAATCACCAAAGACGCTTGAAATCCTACAACAATGCGCACATCTTCTACATCTTTAAAAAGCTCTAATTGCCAAGCAATCAAGGATTTACCATCAATGTTTATTAAGGCTTTTGTAGAATTAAGCCCCAGCCTAGAACCAATCCCCGCACAACTTATAACAACTGATAAAGCAGTCTGCATAATGCCTCCTCGCTAAAGATTGCATAGTCCGCAACAGATAAAACACCCGGTGATGGTTTATGCGTGATACCAGAGGCTATGGAAATATCTGCTAACCTCATCGCTTCTACATCATTATTCCCATCACCTATAAAAATCACTTTTTGCCCTTGTGCTTGAAACTGCTTGACAATGGATTCTTTTTTGAGAATGTGGGTGAGTTTTAAGACATTATTATCCTGCAAAATGCTACTAGAGCTAAAAGTCTCACAACCAACCTTTGCTACAAGTTTGTCAATCCAGCATTCTAAATTCCCTGTAGCTATACAACATTGACGTTTATGTTCCTTTATAAACGCATTTAAATGCTCATATATTTCTATTTGCTCAAGCAAATCTGCAATTTTATCCACAGGCAATTTACCCAAAATATTCACACGAGAGATAAAAGATTCCATAAAAGGAATATTTCCTGCGATTGTCTCTTGCGTGAGATTATCTATTTCTGCTTGGACATTAAAGAATTTTGCTATTTTGGGCAAGGTTTCTTCTTTGGTAATTGTTCCATCTAAATCAAAGATAAATCGTTTCATTCCCTATACTCCTGCAAGAAAGATTTCAACTCCCTAACACACATTTGTGCAACATTGGGATAATTGATTTTGATATATTCTTTGGCAAAAGTAAGACGAGATTGCTTCATAGAATCTTGTTCTTGTAATACAACAGAATCTATAAAATTTATAATGTCCTTTTCACTAGAGACAAGGTAGATATGTTTGCATATTTCTTTGCCAAAACGCGTAAATTCTCGCTCAATCGTATCTTGAGATTCTATAATAAAGGCTTCAGGTTTATCAGTGTAGAGCCATTCTGCCATAAATCCGGCACAATCGTGGATTAGTGCGGAAGAAGTAGCAAAACTCTCGAAATAATCCCCACCCTCTTGGTAAATCATATTGGGGATTTGTGCGATTTGTTGGAGATAATTTTCCACAAAGAGTTCGCTATTCCCCCCCCTCGCTCATAAATCTTAAATCTTATGAGGTGCGTAAATAAAAGAGGGTGTGGACGAAAAATAAAATCAATTTGAGGATAAAGCTTAGGGAGTTTTAAGAAAAATTCGCTTAGGCGCATAAAATTGGAGAGATATAAAGGAAAATCCTCTAAGGTTAAAGTATGATGAGGAGCGATGATGATTTGCTTTCTCTCCTTATTACTTTCTTGCCCTTGTGCTAAGAATTTTGCTAAAGAATCTAACTTTGGATAACCTATGAGTTTGAGATTCTTAACTTTTGCTATTTGATGAGTTTTAATCAATTCACAATTATTTTGATTTTCTACATAAATATTCCACAATAAACTATATTCCAAAGTAGCATAAACACCTAAAGTATAATTTAAATACCCTGTATAACCATAAGGCATATAAATACTTAAAGCAAATTGTGATAAATAAAATATCGTATAAAATTTATACACCATAGAATCATAAGGATTATCAAAATACGCTATATCCAAAGTAGAGCTAAAATCAATAAAATCTTTTTTTGTCTCATCATAAGAATGTAAAATCTTATCTTTATACTCTGGGTAAGATTCACAAAGACTTTTATAAGTCTTTGTCATTTCTCTAAACATTCTCTCTTCTCCTCTTGAAGTATCAGGTATTACAAGCACAAAAGGTTCAAATGTGCAATCTTTAAGCATTTGCTCAAAGATTGCTCGGGCAGAAAATACACAATCAGAGATGATTAAAAACCCTACTCTAACAGGTTTTCCCTCTTTGGAGGCAGATTGAATCCTTTGCAAAATAGTCTTATAGTTATTTTGTGTTTGTTCTATGAATTCTAATTTTTCTTGATTGCCTCTTTTACGCAAAATAGGCAATATAAAAAAGAGGCGATAATCTACACGATTATCTTTAAAACGCTTAAGTAATAAAGGAAATTTAAAGAAAAAAAGAGGGAGATAAATTTTTGTTCTTAAATTGCCCTTATACATATCATTTTTGATATAAAGACATCGTCTTATTGTAGCTTTTATACCTTTGTTCATACCCCCCCTCCTATTTACAAAATACACAATATGGTATTTAAGAACAAAAAATGAAATGGATTATGTCAAAACTTTCCTTAATTTTTTAAATAATTTTAATTTAATACGCTCTGCCTTAATTCTTGATTTTTCTTTACTCAAAATTTTTTTTGAATACGAAGTTTCATTCACACATTGCAAAAATTTATCTATATGTTTCTCTATCAAAAAACTCTCAAAATGTGCTCTTGCCTCTTTGGAACGATGAGACATATTGGCTAAAAAATCATTTAAAATCTGCTCTAAACTCATTAGCTCTTTTTCAGGGATTAAACCTAAATTCATTTCATATCCTAAAACATAATTTCTAAGCTTAAATGTCCAAAGGAAACAATCACTAGAGGAATTTTCAGTCGTATAAAACACCATTGCAGCAGGCACACCACATTTTTCTGCCTCTAGCATAGAAGTTCCCATAGCAAAGCAAATATCACAATTCTTTTGCAAATAAAGTGGTAAATCTTTGGGCGAGAGTGTGCCTAGATAAATAACCTCATAAGGATATTCTCTAATGAGATGCTTAGAATCTCCCTCCCCTATGATATGTAGCTTTATCTTTTTGGCTAAATCTAGCTTCTCTAAGTTATCCATTAGGTTAATTAAAGCATAGATTTTATCCCTACTTAGTCTCCCCACCCAAGCAATATGAATGCACTCTTTATCAACTAAAATTTCTTTAGTAAATGAACAAGGATAATCCTCAAGCACTACGGGCACAATGTGCTTTTGCTCTACTTTAGAAGAAGAAAATTCCTCTGTGGTAATTTTTGTTGCTTCGTCCATACAAATTAAAGCATTATGATGTATCATTGTTTGGATTCTCTTGACTTCATTTTCTAAACTTAACCTTGAACAATAAGCCATTGCGCCACTCTCTTTTATATGTAATACCCAAAAAAGAAAAAAGAGATTTTTTGTTTTTATTTGTGAAAACTTATAAATACAATGTGGTGGGGCTACTATGCAAGAATTTTCAGGCAAAATAATGCTTTTTCCTACTGCAATTTTCTCCACACGCTCACTTAAAAGTTCATTGATACAGCTCTCTGCGGAATTAATATAGCCAACTTTTATTTTTGGGTAGTGTTGCGCAAGAAAATTTAGCAAGCGCACAAAGAGTAATTCTGCGCCGCCGATAACTTGTGTAGGATAAAAAACATAAATATTTCTCATTTTAGCTTTGCCTTAATTTATGCTTTCTACTAAGTAGCCAAATCCAAAACTTGATACGATAGAACAACCCTAATGTATAAAGATATTTTAAATATTTTTCATCTTTTAGGCTAACATAACAATTTCTCAAATGAACATAGAAATCTCTTTTTTCCTTGGGAGAGCAGTTTTTCCAAATCTCTTTAAGTTTGAAATCCTCTCCGTTAATCAAGCACAATCTCACTTGAGACCTCACATCTAAATCTACATTGGGATATTTTGCTATATATAAGGGCAGGTATTTTATGAGTAAGGATTCTGTTTTACCAGCGACTTCAGCAAATCCTTGCGTATAAGTCAAACTGCTTGGATGTCGCCTATATACATAATGCTTTTTATGAATCGCTCCCATTTCCCCTGCTAATCCTAATCTTAAGAAATAATCATAATCCTCTACTTTAAATTGAGATTCATCATATTCTCCTATCGACTTTGCCACTTTTGCTCTGTATAAAAAACACGCCCCTATGCTATCCCAAGAAATCAAATCTGCTATTTTCGTGCTAGCGATAAAATCTTCCTCTTTAAAGCCATTGTGTTTGATAATCGTATAATCTGTGCAGACAAGCACTTTATTTGGATTTTCCTCAAGGTAAGCCACCATTTCCTCAATCGCATTCTCTAAATAATAATTATCATCTGAAGTCCAAGTCCAATATTCTCCACTTGCCGCATTAAAGCCTATGTTGAGAGACCTTGGTAACTTTTGATTGATTGTATTATGAATGATTTTAATCCTAGAATCTTTTTTTGCAAATTCTTCTATAATGCGAGGTGTGCTATCAGTAGAGCAATCATTGACAATAATCAATTCTAAATTTTTATAACTCTGTTTTAATACACTCTCTATACTTTGGGCTAGGAACTCCTCTCCATTAAAAGTAGGCAGAACTATACTCACTAATTTATCCATTTAAAAATCTCCTTATAATTTTCTCAATTTTTTGGCTTGCCTTTCCATCTCCATAGGGATTTACACCCTCTATTGTGTAGCCTTGAGACAAAACCTTTGTTGCTTCTTTAATAATCTCACTACTCTTTGTGCCTACAAGTTTTGCAAATCCCTTTTTGACACCCTCCATTCTTTCTGTCCTATGGCGCAAGATTAAAATAGGCACACCAAAAGTTGGGGCTTCCTCTTGTATGCCTCCACTATCTGTTAAAACAAGTTTTGCTTTTTGCAATATATAAACAAGTTGAGGATAATCTAAAGCCTCTGTAAGAATGATATTGTGATGTGTGGATAACCTTTGGCACACTCTATTTTTTACATTTGGATTAGGGTGTAGCGGTAGGATAAATTGATGAGAGGGGAATTTGGAAGATAGTGCCTCTATGGAATCTAAAATATACTCTAGTCTCTGCCCGTGATTTTCTCTTCTATGAGCAGTAACCAATACTATACCCCCCCCCCTGACAACATTCACATTTTTTGATTTCCAAAATTTTGATGCACTTTGCAATGCTTTTTTATTAAGTAAAGAAAGTGCATCAATTCCTGTATTGCCTACTTGATAGATTTTATCTTTGCTTATTCCCTCTTTTTTGAGAGATTTAGCAGATTTTTTCGTTGGTGCAAAATGCAGGGTTGTAATTCTACTTACCATTTGCCTTATTGCTTCTTCTGGAAATGGCTCAAATAAATCGTAAGAACGCAATCCTGCTTCAATATGAAAAATAGCCGCCTTATGATAAAAGCTAGTGAGCGCACCTGCGAAAACGCTCATCGTATCTCCTTGAATAAATACCCCATCAATTTTATGATTTTTAAAAACCTCTTCTAATTTTACTAAAATTCTAGCCTGCAATGATGATAAACTCTGATTTTCTACCATTACTCCTAGATTTATATCCGCTTTTAAGCCAAAAAAATTCAAAGCTTGATGAGATAACTCTTTTTGTTGTTCTGTATTGCAGAGGATAACATTATATTTTTGAGGATATTTTTTAAATTCTAGCATCACAGGAGCTAATTTTATCGCTTCGGGTCTCGTCCCAAAAATAAATAACAAGTTTTTCATTCTTTCTATTGTTCCTTAATGATATTTGCCCTTATTTTAGCAAAATTAAAACAATATTGACACAAGTTTAGTGTTAGAAGGTTGTTATTACAATAATCAAAACCCTACAATTTGATGTTTGATGCTACTGCGCCACAACATAAATATCCCCTGCTATTTGTGGATAAGCCTCCCCTAATTCCATAAATGCAAGAATCATTTGAGAATCCCAATGCGCTTGTATTTGAGCGTTTGATAAGGGTTTGAGCCAATAACCACCACTATCAATAACCTTTAATCCTGCTCTATCAAACTCTTTTTGTAAAGATTGTAAGTCATAAATGCGTCTATGCCCGTGAAAAATATCTGCCTCACTCATAGAATCTTCACTCTTTAATAGACCCATTTTAACCGCAGCTTGACGATGAATAGAATGAGAATTAGGCACTAAAGAGAGAATTATACCCCCCCCCCCCGAATTATTTTCATTAGGCTTAAGCCATTTTTTGGCTAATTCTAAGATTTGCTTGGGAGATTCTACGTGTTCTAAAACGTGTCCCATTATGATACAATCATATTTCTTGCTTGGCTTAAACTCCTCAAATAAAGCATTATGCACATTTAAATGAGGAAATTTCTCTTTTAGATTCTTAGCAAAATGCGAGGAACCCTCTAAAACTTCAAGATTCTCTACATAATCCACTAAATACTTTGTCATCACTCCCTCTGCGGGACCCATTTCTAAAACATCACCACCACGATAAAATCTCTTAAAAATCTCAAATCCATAAAATATCTCCAAGTTCGTTACTTCTTTGGCTTGGAGTGGATTATCGTAATCTTGTGCGATGTTTTCTAGTCTTTGCTGTTCTTTTTTCATTTTACTTCCTTTATGTTGATTTTAAGTCCGTCTGTATCTAGCTCTGAAACTTTGAGAATCACAAAATTTTCACTTTTGGATTCTCTATTCAAAGAGTCAAGAAAACTCAAAAATGGCGCATTTCTCGCTCCATTTTGATAATACACCTTAACATTCTCTTTTTTTACTTTTAAATAATCTGCCATTAAGCTTAAAGATTGAAAAAGCATAATATCCTCTATCTTTCTACCAAGTGCGCGACAACTCACGCACAAGTCAATAAGACATAAATGAGTCTCTTCACTTTTACCTACAAAAATGCCAATAATCCCGCTATCGCTTAGTTTATCTTGCATTGCGATAGACACAACACAATGCTGCTTATCCATAATCCACCCTCGCACTTGCTCTAGACTCGGGCGCGTGTAGTTTGCGATAAATTGATTGGTTTTGTTGAGCAGCTCTTCAATCCTCTCTACATTATCTATATCATTTATGCAAAACTCCAGCTGCATACAAAGGCTTTCAAAATACTCACTCTTAGGCAACTCTTTAAAAGATTCTCGCTGCACATTTGCTCTTATATCTAAAGAACGCAGTAAGTCTTCTCTTTTTACATTTATCTTTTTTAATTGTGGGAAAAGACTAAGGATTCTTAACACTTCAGATGGTGAGGTTGCTAAAATCGTTTTTACACCCAAACTTTGCACACTTTGCACTTCAGCGAGATTATCATCAATAAAAAGTATAGAATCTAATCCTATATTAAATCTCTGTGCTATCTCTTGCAAGCTTTGGGCTTTAGGATTCCAATTTATTTTTTTCATATCAAAATTTCCCCATTGAAGCACAAAATCTTTTCTTGTTTTAAAAAGCTCTTTTGCGTCCTCCTCCTCATTTTTTGAAGCAATGGCAAGTAAAAATCCTTGCTTTTTGTAGGAGAGAATCTGCTTTTGCAAGTTTTGATAATCCTCATTGATTATAATTCCACTTATACCATCTTCACCTAAAATACCACGATAAAGCGTATTGTCCAAATCACATACGATTGCCTTTAGATGAGGAAGTAAAAAAGCTGGAATCCACACAAGCCCAAGTAGCTGTGCGAGCTTCACACAGGCGAAATTACTTAGTCTTGAGCCTGCGATTTTACTTTTCACCTCATCTATTAAATCACTTTTATTAAACCCACTTAAAAGATGAGAGATAAAAACAATCTCACAATCGCTAATGTCTAAAAATGCTTTTAAATCCTCTGAATCTTCATTAATATTCGTATCAATATCTAAAGCAATAACCAAAATAGGAGCTAAAGAAAGATGTCTTAATGCCTTTAGCCTCTCTAAAAGATAGGGCAAAATCGCTGTGTTTTTATAATGATTAAAATCAATCCACACTATCTCCAAATCCGCCTTTTGCCACACTTCCTCTTGCATAAAGGCAAACAAAAAGCTCTCATCATAAGAGCTAAGATTAAATTCGCTAAAAATACCACTTTTTTGCAAAAAAGGATTGATGATAGTGATAATCGCCTCAAAAGCGTGATTTCTATGAATATTAATCTTACATTTTTTAAATACATTTGCGTGCTTTTCTCTCAATCTTGCAAATTCTAAAATCTCTTTTCGCGTGAGATTTTCTTTAAATACATCTAATTCCATTGTTTCCTCCACTTATTTTTCTTCTACTAATTCCACTAACAAGCGGTTTTTAAGCATAACAAAGCAAATTTTTTTGAAATAACTTGCACTCGTAATGGGCGTTATGAGCATATTACCCCCCCCCCCCCCGCTATCTAGCAGGGATTGCATATCTTTTTGTATATCCTCGCTCTTATAAGCAATATGATACATTTTTGTCTTATTTTTGAGGTAATTTGTAAGCGGACCCTCTTCGTGCAAATTTTCTAAAAGCTCAAAGCGATATTGTGGCAATGACCTATCACTTGGAATCACAAATATCCCTTTAACTCCCTGCATCTTATCTATAAACTCATCTTCTTTGATAAATCCAAGACTCTTAAAAATACTTAACTCTTTATGTATATCTGCACTCGCAATGCCAATATGATGAATAGGTAAGCGAAGCATTATAGAGCCTTTTTATTATGAGATAAAATCTCTTGCACCTTTAAAATAAGTGATTCTTGAGAGACAATAGAGGCTAAATCACTCTCTTTAAAGCAAATTCCAAATTCTTCCTCTACGCTCATTACAATATCAATATGTGCTAAAGAACTCCATTGTTCGCAATTTTCCATACAAATATGTGTGCTTTCATCTACACACATATCCAAAACACTGCTTAAAATCCCATAAATGCGTTTTTCTATTGTATTTTCCATACTTACTCCTTATGTAATAATAAAGTCATTTTTGGTTTGTGCTTTTGATAATCTTGCTGTGTTAAAAGCAAAATCTCTAAGCCCTCTTTCTCGTCAAATCCCGCTTTAAGCGCACCAAATTTAAGATGATAGTTTAAGACACGCGTATTTTTGGGATTTGTTGTAAAGACATTTTTATCATCTAGTTTGTAAATCTCAAAAAATGCCTGTTTTGTGAGCAAATCAGATTCTAAAACTTGCAAAAAACTCGCCTCATCGCTCATAATCCAGCGTCCAATCTCATAAAAACATAAATGAGAATCTAAAACAAATTGATTATAAGTAGGATAAATGCTATTTGTCCCTAGACTCTTCCCTTGCTTATCCTCTACGATGAAATACCACTCATTCTCTAAACTCTTATAGCGATTCATATAAGCTATTTGATTTTGCAAGTTATTTTGCGTCTTATGAATATATTGCGCTTTTTTCTTATCCGTTCTTAAAGAGAGGATAAAAGCAGAATCGCTTACCTCCGCCTCACGTAAATTAATATATCTGCCCTCAATTTTGGGGAAATTATGCGTATTTATCATACAAGCTCCTTTTTGTAAAATATGCTTGTGCGTGTGCATAAATGTAAATATAGACAAAATAATGTGTAAGAATTTTTTGAGTAGAAAAAAAGATTGAAAAAAGTATAAAGCAGAAGGGCTTTATATAAAGGATTATACCCCCCCCCCCCGCAAGAATATCTACTTTTTGTGCGATAATCTTAAAGCCATCAATACCCGATAGAATAAACTCATTCTCACTTTCCTCAAAGACATTTGCTCCGATAAATTCCTCGCTTAAAATGCTTTTTGCCACCCTCACACCCCTTAAACGCGGGAGCTGATATTCTCTAAAGATAAAGGCTCTTAATTGATTATGGATTTGAAAACTTGTTTTTTTAAGATTTATGTTGATATTTTTCACATCAATCTCTGTGCGTGAAAAATAGCACGATTGCGTAAAATCTTGCTTAGTACGCTTAAAGCCACCTGTGAGCAAAGAATCCACATTTTCTTTAAGTAATAAAAAGCCTTTCGCCAAATATTTAAAATACAAATCCCGCGCACTCTCTTGCAAGCCTAGTTCAAAAATTCTTTGCGCGATAATATCTCCTGTGTCAATGCCATTATCAATACAATGCAAAGTAACACCGCTTGTGCGCTCACCATTTAAAATCGGTGTGATAGAAGTATAAACGCCCTTATATTTAGGCAAGGCGGAGAAGTGGATATTATAAAGCCTCTTGCTAGCAAATTGCTCTACTTTAAGCAGTCTATCAAATTCTAAAGAGAGGAAAAGCACATTTGGGATTTGCTGTACTTGCTCTAATGTGCAGACAGGGATACTTGTTTGTAAAGCATATTTTAAAAGCGAGGGTTGCCAAGTGTCTATGCCCACATCATCACGATTTGGGATTATACAAATCTCATCGTGAGCAAATTTTGAGCGCAAAAATTTAAGCGCATTAAGCGCAATCGCATTTTTGCCTGCAATACACACTTTGAGATGATTGAAATTATTTGGGAATCTTACGCACATAGCTTAAGCTCCCCACGCACAAGATTTGCCCTTTTAAGAGAGCAAATAGAGAAAAATATTACTCTATTATCCCCCCCCCGATAAGTCGTAGTTTTTTGAATCTCTCACTCATTGCTAAAGATTCTACAATTTCTACTTTTGTAGGGATTTTGAAAGCTGCAAGTTTATCTTTACAATACATTCTAATGATTTTTTTTAATTGGATATTATTTAAAAGAGCATTAGTTTGACTAAGCACTATTTTTACACTCACACTTTGCCCTGTAATCGCATTAGATTCTCCATAAACAAGACAATCCTTAATATCTGACATTTCCAAAAGTATGTTTTCAACTTCTTGAGGCAGCACTTTTTCGCCCCCAACATTTATGACTTCTTTGCTTCTCCCAATGATTTTAAGGTATTCCTCTCCATTAGATTCTATAATCTCTACCAAATCCCCTGTGGCGAAATATCCCTCATTATCAAAGACACTATTATCTGCGTTAAGATAGCCCAAAGTCTGTGTTTTAGATTTAAGATAAAGCTCATTATTGATGATTTTATAATCAATATTTTCCAACTTTATAGCATTTTCTTTGGTTTTTGTTTGTGTGATTCCCACCTCGCTTGTCCCAAAAGTTTGGTGAAAATGCGCTTTTGGAAAAGCACTTTTTAATCGCTTCAATAAAGAATCTGGCATTTTTTCTGTCCCATAAGTAATGACTTTTAAAGCACTCAAATCATACTTTTTATGTGCTTCGCTCAATAACATAAGATTAAGCAAACTTGGACTTGCGGGAAGAAGCGATATGTGATAATCTGATAAAGTCTTGCATAATAAATCAATATTTTTACGATGCTTTATAGCAACTCCGCACGCATTCATACTTAGGGTGTTAAAAAGCGTATTTAACCCTCCAATATGATCAAAAAGCAAAAAAAGTAAAACATTCATCTTTTTGGTCTTTTTAGACAAATAGACATTTAAGAGATTATCCAAATTATGCACCATAGTTTTCGGTCTGCCTGTGCTGCCGCTTGAAAAGAGAATTAAACCCGACTTATGCTCTCTAAATAAAGATTCTAAAAGTGTGTGTTTTTTGACAGGAGAATGAATTGATGTAATTTTTCCCCCTGTATAGAGATAATCAATTTGTGCTTCTTGGCACTTGAGCGAATCTTCAGGTGTATGCTCCACAAAAGGAACAATAATATGTTTTTTTTGTATGCATGCGAGCAAAAAACTCACGCTCTCTATATCATAATCTCCTACAATACCTATAACACTAGGTTTTATAGAATCTAAAAATGTTAATTGCTCTTTGAATGCTGCCCATAAATCCCCATAGGTAAATCTTTGTCCATCATAAATAATAGCATTTAAATGCTCATCACATTGAGCTATTTTTGCTAAAAAAGGGCAAAGATTATCTATTTTCATTACCCTGCCCTCTGCACATAATAATTATTAGAAGGCACAAAGAGATGATTTGTGCATATTTTTAGATATAGAGAATAAGACGATTTTTTGCGATTTTGAGAATATGTATTGCAAATAAAAGTGAATGTGCCATTTTTGGAATCCACTTGAGATTCCAAAACAATGACAAAAAGGGAAATATTTAACGCCCCCCCCCCACGAACATTTCTCAATTTTTTGAATCTCTCACTCATTGCTAAAGATTCTACAATTTCTACTTTTGTAGGGATTTTGAAAGCTGCAAGTTTATCTTTACAGAAGATTCTTATTTGTTTTTTGAGTTCTAAATTTGAAAATAAAACTTTAGCATCTAAAACGACTTTTACACTCACACTTTGCCCTGTAATCGCATTAGATTCTCCATAAACAAGACAATCTTGAATATAGGGCATTTTTAGCAATATTCCCTCTATTTCTTGAGGCAGCACTTTTTCGCCCCCAACATTTATGACTTCTTTAACTCGTCCTATAATCTTTATATACTTTTGCCCCTCTTCCTCTCTCACTTCTACTAAATCCCCCGTAGCAAAATATCCTTGCTCATCAAAGACACTATTATCCGCGTTAAGATAGCCAAGTGCTTGTGTGGGGGATTTGATAAAAAGCTCATTATTGACAATCTTATAAGAAGCATTGACAATTTTAAAAAACTCTTGCATATTTTTTGTTTTCATTGCATTGGTTTCGCTTGTGCCAAAGCCTTGTTTAAAGTTCGTATGGGGCAATGCTTGGTGCAAAGATGCTAAGAGTGCTTCACTCATTGGCTCACTACCATAAATAACTAACTTTAAGGAATCTAAATCATACTTGGTTATATCTGATAAAAGCAAAAGCCTAAGCAATGTCGGTGAAGCGGGTAAAATCTCAATCTCATATTGCTTTAGAGCACTTAAAATAAATTGTGGCTGCCTTTGCTTAGGGATTACCAAAGTCCCACCTCCACCTAGAGTATTGCACATCACGTCAATACCTGCAATATGGTCAGGTAAATACACGCTTAGCACCCTTAAAGGGTTTGCTTTTTTTGCACTATATGCTGCAAGGAAAGTATCTAAACTATGCACGATAGCCTTTGGTTTGCCTGTGCTGCCACTTGAAAAGAGAATTAACCCGCTTTGCTTAGAATCTTTCAAAGATTGGAGTAATTCATATTTTTGAGAATCTACGCGCTTAATTGCTCCATTATGGACTTGTAATATAAATTCAATACCAAATTCACCCACATCAAAATCCATATTTCTAGGAAGAATGGGCACAATAATACATTTTTTGCGATAAAGAGCAAAAAAATAAGTGATTTGCGCAAAGCTATAATCTCCCACTATTGCCACAATACTACCTTGTGGTATCTGCAAGGATTGTCTTTTAGATTCTATACTTTGAAGTAAAGCTGCATAGGTATAAGATTTATCATCGCAAATAAAAGCAATATTTTCTTTAAAATAGGATATTCGCTGCAAAAAATCAGGCATTTACCCCTCCTAGATAGATTACCTGCCCTGTAATAAAATGACTTTTTTCATCACAAAAAAATTCAATCACATTTAAAACATCTTCAAAGCTTCCAAATCGCTTGATAGCCTGTTGATTTAAAAGAGAATCCATTTTTGCCTTTGGCACATTTTTGATTAAATCTGTTGGCACAGGCGTAGGACCCACAGCATTAAGCGTAATACCAAACTCGCTTAATTCTTTTGCCACAACTTGCGTGAGATTGACTAAAGCCGCCTTTGAGGCAGCATAAATCGCCTCTCCCTCTAATCTTAGGGGCGTTGCTATGGTAGCAAAATTGACAATCCTATAAGGCATAGTGCGCTTAAAATCTGCATTGTGTTTTTTAGAATCTTGCACCATTACCTTAGCCACTTCGCGTAAAAACAAAAAACTCCCAAAAACATTGGTATTAAAAATATTTTGCATTGTGCTAAAAGGTGTAGTAAGAATATGATTCATAGAGGCAATGCCAGCATTATTAAGCAAAACATCAATTTTTCCAAATTCTTTTTTTACTTCTCTAATCATTGCTACTACTGCCTTTTCATCACTCACATCAAGCTCAAAATGCCTATAATTGTGAGATTCTATACTTCCTTTTCCACGAGAGCAACCGCACACGATATGCCCTTGTTGCAAATAATATTCACTTAAATCCTTACCGATGCCCTTTCTAGTGCCTGTTATAACAATAACTTTATTCATTAACTTGAACTTTTGTGAGGATATAAGAAGTGAGTGTTGCCACATCTTTAAAAGGTGAGTTTCTCGCACTCATCGTTTTTTCATCAGCTAAGACAATATGGATATTTAAAGCACTTAGCATTTCTTCTAAATCTGCGATAAAACTCACAAGTGCCAAAGAATCTAAATGTCCATCTATGCCATAAATTTTTGTTTCTAATGTAGGCGTCTTAAGCTCATCGTGCTGTATTTCATCAGCGAGATTTCTTAAGGCTTCAAAAATCACATTTTGTATTTTTTCTTTCATTTATTCTCCTTTTGATAAATTTGATAAATGTGGGGGCAGAAATGCCACAAATGCCTTAGGTATAGCCTTAAAATCCTCTTTAGAGAGACTAAAGTAAAAATTGAGTGCATCTTGGGCAATAATTGTTGCTCCAAATCGTTTATGAAATGCTACGACTTGCGTATTTGCCTTTCTCACATCAAAACGCGCATTAGCAAATCCAAGTGTATAAAACCCAAAAGCATATAAGCAAAGCGCGGATTCTATGGCAGTGTAGCTTGGTGCGTCATCTTTGATAATCCAACTTCCCCAACAAAAACTATCTTCTTTAAAGTCATAGATTCGTATCGCTCCAAAAGATTGCTCTTCTAAGGATTGGATAATAAAGTAAAACTCTTTGCCTAAAGCCTCACGTTTTTTATACTCTGCTATCCATTGCTCTTGTGATGAGATTCCACCTGTGGTTTGCGTTAAAAATTGTGCCTTTTTATCACTCCGTAGAGAATAAATAAAACCCGCATCACTTAAACAAACTAAGCGCAGGGAAATATGTTTGCCTATGAGCGGAAAGGTATATGTGTTCATCACATCGCCTTCCCATGGTTATTTACTCTGTTATTTATAGCTTGATATGAGTTTTTGGGATTTTTAGATTTTATTTTAATATTTGAAAGAGTAGCAAATAAGGGATTATTTATAACCCCCCCCCCCCCGCAAGGTAATTTGAGGGATAATCGTACAGTCATCGCCCACATCTTTAGTTACAACTGCACCTGCGGCAATAGTAGCACGCTCGCCAATGATGATTCCGGGCAATATCACCGCTCCCGCCCCGATACTCGCGCCCTTTTTGATAAGCGTTTTTGCAAAAGTGCTAGGATATTGCTTAGAGCGGGGATATTTATCATTAGTAAAGCTTACATTTGCGCCGATAAAAACATCATCTTCAATTGTGATTCCGTCCCATACCTGCACACCGCATTTTATCGTTACATTATTGCCGATCTTCACATCATTTTCAATAAAGCAATGCGAACAAATATTGCAATTCTCGCCGATTATGGCATTTGGTAGCACTACGCAAAACTGCCAAATTTTTGTATTCTCACCTATATTTTTACTTTGCACATCAGAGAGAGGGTGTATCATTACTATCCCTTCCAGCAATTTTACTCAATTGTTTTAGAAGAGATTCACTCAATCTACTCCCAATCCCACTTGCCAAAATAGTCGCATAAGTTTTCATTATCTTTGCCTTATTGCTCCAAACTTTTTAGAATTTGTATTTGGGATATTATCATAAAATTTTAATAATTTAAATATAACTAGAAGTGTTTTGTCTTGTGAGAAAATGCGGATAATTTCATAAAAGTTTTTGTATAATGTGATTTGATAAATCCAAATTGGGAAAAATGATGAATTATGAATTGATAGACTTTGTTGATTTTAGCGATGAAAAAGGCTCTTTAGTCGCGTGTGAATACCAAAAAAACTGCCCTTTTGAGATTAAAAGAGTGTTTTATATCTTTGATGTTAATCCAAGCGCGGTTAGAGGGAGACACGCTAATACAGATTCTGAATTTTTATTTGTCGCTCTAAGTGGGAGTTGCAAGGTAAAAATTGATGATGGTAAAAGCCAAAAAGTCCTCACTCTTGATAGTCCAAAACAAGGCTTGTATGTAGGCAAAATGCTATGGAAAGAAATGTTTGATTTCTCCAAAGGTTGCGTGTTGCTTGTGATGAGCAATACACCTTATAACAAAGGCGAGTATATTAATGATTATATGATGTATGCTCATAAAGTATGGGGGGGGGGGCATAAGATAAACCTTGTTATTCCCTTAAGTTTCAATGTGGCTTAAGGTTACAAGATGAATTATAAACTTCTCTCACTCCAAACCATAGGCGATGAACGCGGCAAATTAGTATCCTTAGAATCTCTTAAAAACTTGCCCTTTGCTATAAAAAGAGTGTATTATATGTTTGATACCTCGCCAGATTTGCCGCGAGGATTCCACGCTCACAAAGAGCTAGAACAACTTGTAATAGCTATAGATGGCGCGTGTGAGTTTGTGCTTGATGATGGAAAAAATAAAGAATCTGTATGGCTTAATCGCCCTGATGTTGGGTTGTATATTGGCAAAAATATGTGGCGAGAAATGCGGAACTTCTCTTATGGGTGCAAACTAATGATACTTGCTAGTGATTATTATGATGAGAGTGAGTATATTAGGGATTATGCAGAGTTTTTAGACATAATAAAAAGGGTATAAGAGCAAATCATAGACATTTTTTGAGATAAACGCTTTGGAGCTTTATTTTCTTTTATACTCACCCAGAAACACCAAATCATTTGCCTCATTTCTAATAAAACTCCTACTCCCAAACATATTTATACTCCTCATAAAGTGCTAGTAGCCTTTGTTTATCTGCTTCTATCTTTTTGGCATTTTTTGACTTTTTGAAATGCGTTTTAAATGTTTTTATGTATTTTTTACAAGCTTTTATCATTTATGTCTCCTTAGGCAAATTTTATCCTCAATTAGCCTTAATCTCCGTGCCAATTTAGCAATACTCATTTTTTCCCCTTAAACTTTTGTGGCATAAAATTATAGAATCTAAGCTTAAGATTCTATAAAAATTCGCTGTTAATTACTTCAAGCTGGAGTTTATTTAAAGTTTTATTAAAATTATCATTTCGGCATAAAATTGGGCAGCTCTTACAATCAATACTCTCATACACTTCTCTTATCCTGCTTCCTCGCCAAATCTCCTCCAAACTCTGCTCTCTTAAATCTCCGAGCAAATGTGCAGGGCTTTGACGGAAGTGCAGACAAGCCCAAACTTTGAAATCCGCACTGATACAAGTGCTAAAAAACATTCCGTGGCATTTCTCATAGCCACGATTAGCCGCATTGTGCATTTGATTATATTTTTGATAACTTGCTAGGATTTTAAAATCCGCTTCTTCATATTTATTTTGCAGTTCCAAAAGGATTGGGGCAATATCAAAAGTATCGCCGGTAAATGGGCGAAACTGCACAAAATCAATGCCTTTTTGTCTTTTGGTAATATCTTTTATAAGCTTCACAAAGCTTTCCATATCCTCTCGCGTCTCTTGGCTTGTTAAAAATCCTATCCCAAAGCTAATTTTAGAATCCATTTGTGTTTTTATCCTTGCAAACATCTCAATATTCTCTAAAGTTTTAGCGAAATGATGAGGTTTCATTCCGTGTATTTTTTCATACATCGCTACACTTCCTGCATCAAGGGAGATTCTAAAATACTCCAAATTCTGTGCAATCACACGACACTTTTGCTCATCAAGCAATCCACCATTAGAATTGCACCCGATATTCATTCCTGCGCGTTTTATCTCCTCTATCGCATAACTAAAATGTGGGCTTAGAGTCGGCTCGCCTCCGCCAGATAGAATCACGCCCTTATTCTCAAGACTTTTTAGTCCTGCAATAATCACATCAATTTGCTCCTTGCTTAACTCTGCATTGTTTTCATTATGCCCACAGCAGCCCGGACAGCGGTGATTACATTTATTTGTCAAATCTAACTCTGTAACAACAAGTGTTTTATGCGCATTCATAAAATAATCAATCTTGTCGGTATAACGCAAAATTTTTTCGTGTGAATTGAAGTGATTTACTTTCATCTAAACTCCCTTTTTTGTAAGATAAAGGAGTGCATAAAAAGCAATAAAAGAGGCAAAAAAGTAAGAATTAAGAGTTTATTAACCCCCCCCCCCGCAAGAGGAATTGAAGTATATTTATGAATATAAAAATCTATTGTTTGAGAAAGATTAGTATAAAAATCACTTGGTTTAAACCCAAATAAACGCATCATTTTACTAGAATCTATCGCATATCGTCTATCGTGTCCTGCTCTATCTTGGACAAATGTAATTTGCTCTTTGTAACTGCGCTCTTTGGGGCATTTTTTATCCAACATCTCACAAATAATTTGTGCAAGCTCTATATTGCTTTGCTCATTTTCTCCACCGATATTAAAACTCTGCCCAAAATAAGAGGAATGAAACACCTTATCAATCGCTTTGCAATGATCTTGCACAAAAAGCCAATCACGGATATTTTGTCCATCACCATAAATAGGAATCTCACTGCCAGCCAAAGCATTACGGATAATCGTAGGAATAAGCTTTTCATCGTGCTGCTTTGGTCCATAGTTGTTAGAACAATTTGTGATAAAAGTTTTCAACCCATAGGTATGATGATAACTCCTAACCAACATATCGCTTGAAGCTTTTGAAGCAGAATAAGGCGAATTGGGCGCATAAGGCGTGGATTCACTAAAATATCCGCTTTCTCCTAATGAGCCAAATACCTCATCAGTGCTAATATGATGAAAAATACAATGCTCTTTGTTTGTCTTAGGGCGACTTGGCGCATCAAACCAGTTTAAATACGCATTATGCAGTAAATTAAAAGTGCCATTGACATTTGTTTCTACAAAGGCACTTGGATTTTTTATAGAATTATCCACGTGAGATTCTGCGGCAAAATGAATCACACCCTCAATATCATAATGCGCAAAAAGTTCCTTAATAAAGTCTTTATCGCAAATATCGCCTTGTCTAAACTCATAATTTGGCGTATTCTCTGCACCTTGGAGATTGCGCAAATCTCCTGCATAAGTTAAAGAATCCACATTGATAAGGCGATACTGCGGGTATTTATGCAAAAAATAGAGAATAAAATTACTCCCGATAAACCCTGCTCCACCTGTGATAAGGAGATTTTTCATTATTTTTCCTCTAAAAGTTGGCGAAGATACTGCCCATAGCCACTTTTACTTAAGCTTTCAGCCCTTTGTAAAAGCTGCCCTTTATCTATCCAGCCATTGTGGTAGGCAATTTCCTCTAAACACGCGATTTTATAGCCTTGTCTTAATTCAATAGTTTGTACAAAACTTGAAGCTTCCACAAGACTATCGTGCGTGCCCGTATCAAGCCACGCGAAGCCGCGCCCTAAACTTTGAGAACGAAGTTTGCCCGCTTTAAGATAAGCAATATTGACATCAGTAATTTCTAATTCCCCTCGTGGGCTTGGTTTAAGCGATTTTGCTATCTCTATGGCAGTATTATCATAAAAATATAATCCTGTCGCAGCAAGATTGCTCTTTGGCTTGCAAGGCTTTTCTTCTAAACTCACAACCGCTCCATTGGCGTCCATTTCTACTACACCAAAACGTTCTGGATCTTTAACACGATAAGAAAATATAGTTGCTTTGCCTTTGTTAGCTTCCTCTTTTGCCTCTAAAAGCATTTCCGAAAACCCTTGCCCATAAAAAATATTATCTCCTAAGATTAAGGCTATTGCATCACTGCCTACAAAATCTTGCGCTAGAATTAATCCCTGCGCTAAGCCATCGGGAGATTCTTGCACGCAGTATTCAATCCGCATACCTAGCCACTCGCCATTTCCAAAAATCTCTTGGAATCTCGGCGTATCTTTGGGGGTAGAGATAATTAAAACCTCACGAATTTGCGCAAGCATTAACACAGAAAGCGGGTAATAAATCATTGGTTTATCATAAATAGGCAAAAGCTGCTTTGAGAGCATCAAAGTAGTAGGATACAATCTTGTTCCACTTCCACCCGCTAATATAATGCCTTTCATTATTTCTCCAAATACAAATTAAAATATAAGATTGTAGCAAATTTTAACAAATTTTGTTATCCGTCAATCTTGAGTATAGCAAGGAATGCTTCTTGAGGTAACTCTACTTTCCCAATAGCTTTCATACGTTTCTTTCCTTCTTTTTGTTTTTCTAAAAGTTTTCTCTTACGAGTTATATCACCACCATAGCATTTTGCAGTTACATTTTTGCCCATAGACTTTATATTCTCGCGCGCAATGACTTTATTGCCTACACTTGCTTGAATAGCTACTTCAAAAAGCTGTCTAGGGACAATTTCTTTCATAGATTCTACTAATGCTCTGCCCTTTTCATAGCTTTTTGATTTATCTACAATGATTGAAAGTGCATCAACTATTTCCCCCGCTACGCGTATATCAAGTCGCACTAAATCTCCTTGACGATATTCTATAGGTTCATAATCAAAGCTCGCATAGCCTTTTGTGCAGGATTTAAGCTTATCATAAAAATCCATTACAATTTCATTACTTGGTAGCACGTATGTCAGCATAACGCGTGATTGATTAAGGTATTCCATTTTTTCTTGCACACCTCGGCGATTTGAAAGCAACGTAATAATATTTCCAACATATTCACTCGGCGTGATAATACTTGCCCTCACATAAGGTTCATAAATGGATTCTATCTTTTGCACTTCTGGCAATTCGCTAGGATTTTGCACAAGAACTTTTGAACCATCAGTCATATAAACTTCATATACCACCGTTGGCGCAGTAGCAATAAGATTGAGTGAAAATTCCCTTTCTAATCGCTCTTTAACTACTTCCATATGCAGTAATCCCAAAAATCCCACGCGAAACCCAAATCCCAAAGCCACACTTGTCTCTGGCTCAAAACTAAGCGCAGAATCATTGAGCTTAAGCTTATGGAGTGCTTCGCGCAATTCTTCAAATTTATCTGTTTCAATAGGATAAATCCCTGCAAATACGAAAGGTTTAGCTGGACGAAATCCTTCAACAGGTGCTTTTGTGGGATTCTTAGAATCTGTGATTGTATCTCCTACTGCCATTTCTGTTACAGATTTAAGCCCAAGAGAGATAATGCCTATCTCGCCGCAGCCAATCGTTTGCGTGAGAATCTTCTGCACAGGGTGAGGATAATACAGCGCAAGCACCTCATATTTCTTACCACTACTCATCACTTGCACTTCTTGTCCCACACGCAATGTTCCATTTACAAGTCGCACTAATGCTAACGCTCCCAAATAATTATCAAACCAACTATCATAAATAAGTGCCTTTGTAGGAGCATTTTCATCACCACTCGGAGCAGGAATACACTCTATAATACGCTCAAGAAGATTTTTAATGCCCTCACCACTTTTAGCACTTACTTGAAGCACATCTGTGCAATCAAGCCCAATGGTAGATTCTATATCTTCTGCTACACGCAATGGGTCAGCTGCAGGCAAATCAATTTTATTTATCACAGGTAAAATTTCAAGATTATTTTCCATAGCAATATATACATTCGCTATGGTTTGAGCCTCTACACCCTGACTTGCATCTACTACAAGAAGTGCGCCCTCACACGAGCTAAGAGAGCGTGAAACCTCATAGCTAAAATCCACGTGCCCCGGCGTATCAATGAGGTTAAGTGTATAAGTTTGCCCCTTGTATGGATAATTCAACCGAACAGATTGCGCCTTAATGGTAATACCTCGCTCTTTTTCAATATCCATCGTATCCATAATTTGCGCAGTCATTTCACGCTCACTTACCGCCCCACATTCTTGAATAAGTCTATCTGCGAGTGTGGATTTGCCGTGGTCAATATGAGCAATAATGGAAAAATTACGTATATATTCTTGTGGCACAATTAGAGCCTTCATTGCTTACCTTAAATTTAAAGAATCTTAGAATATTAAAGCTGTGATTGTAGCACACTCACAGGTATTTGTCCATAGGCTACACCTTTATCCCTCCTTAAGCTTTACATACAAAGTGCTATGTAATTTCTTAATTTTACATTTTCATAATGTTTTGTTAAAATCTAAATTTTATTTTGATAAGAGTGAGTTTTATGGCAGATTCTAAGCTTTTTTATGCAGTTACACTCCTTATTTGCATCGGTGTGGTAATGTCCTACTCATTGGCAACATATATCACAAGTCTTTATAATTATGAACATTTTCATTTTCTATTGCGTCAATTTATCGCTGCTATAATTGGAATAGGACTGATGTGGTTACTCTCACGCATTGATTGCAATACACATTTCAAGCACATAGGTGTAACAATCTTTATCGTTTCTATCATTCTTATGGTAGGTATGCATTTTCTTCCTCAAAGCTTTGTAAGCTCTGCAGGTGGAGCAAAGCGTTGGATTAGACTGCCATTTATCTCTATTGCACCTTCTGAACTCTTTAAAATTGGTTTTGTTTATTTTCTTGCGTGGAGCTTTTCGCGCAAATTTGTCAGCAATGTGCGACTTTCTATCAAAGATGAAATCAAAATATTTATCCCCTATCTTGCGCTATTTATCGTAGCAGTTGTGCTAATTGCCGTATTACAAAATGACTTGGGGCAAGTTGTGCTACTTGCGCTCACTCTTGGAGTAATGCTTGTTTTTGCAGGCGGAAGTTTGCGATTACTTGGTGTCATATTTCTTGGCACAATAAGCACTACATTTGTAGCTATTATTACAAGCCCACATAGAATCTTGCGCATCAAATCGTGGTGGGCAAGCGCACAAGATTCTGTATTAGCACTTTTACCCTATGGCTGGGCTGAAAATCTCCGCATAAGCGGCTTACCCGAACCTTATCAAATTTATCACGCCACTAATGCTATGTCAAGCGGTGGCTTTTTTGGTGCTGGGTTAGGTGAGGGTTTTATCAAACTTGGATTCTTAAGTGATGTGCATACAGATATTATTCTTGCAGGCATTGCCGAAGAATTAGGATTTATAGGACTTTTTGCTCTTGTGTGTTTATTTGGTTATATTTTATTAAGACTCTTTCGCATTGCTAATCGTGCACAAAATAAAATGTATTATCTTTTTTGCATAGGTGTGGGGCTTTTAATTGGTTTTTCATTTATTATTAATGCCTTTGGCATTTCGGGTATAACGCCTGTAAAAGGTATAGCTGTGCCATTTCTTAGCTATGGTGGCAGCTCACTCATTGCAAATTGCATTGCAATTGGTTTAGCTCTAAGTATTTCAAAAAATAATTCATCTTAAACAAAGGAAAAATATGCGCTCTAATCGTATTTTATGGTTTATATTGAGTTTGGCTCTGATTGTTTTAGGAATCATATGTATTGCCAACCCTCTTCACACAATGACCTTTCTTGCCTATTTTGTTGGATTTATTATGTTTATTAGTGGTGTTGGCGGCATTTTTTATTTCTTTACATCACGTTATATGATGATGCTTCTTGATGGTGTGATTTCGTGCGCTTTTGGCTTAGTCTTACTTTTTGGAGGTGAGGAAATCACGCAAAATTTCGTGCCACTCTTTATTGCTTTATGGCTTATCCTTAAGGGTGCTTTATGGCTTATTCACGCGTGGAAACTCTCACGTATTGTATATTCAAACACAAATACAAGCATCACATTTATAGGAGGATTCTATATTTTATTTGGGGTGCTTTTTGTGCTCTTTCCTGAAATATTAGCCACACTCATTAGCCTTATACTTGGCATTATCCTTATTTTAAGTGGTGGCATAGGCTTGTATTTTTGGAATACTTTGAGAAAAACAGGTATATAGAGATAATATGACAGATTCTAAGTTAAATGATAAAGATATGCAAAAGGCAGATGCTATCTATGAGGTAGTTCTTGTTGGGACGCGTACTCATCAAGGTGTTAAAAGCCTTATAAGCAATGTTATAGAATCTATCCCTATTACACATACCCTAAAAGGTATTGATGCGCTTATTTTTACTTCCTCTTATGCGATAACTTCTCTTATAGAATCTGCCTCGCCCAAATCCATTTCATACAATCCCAATCTTGCACATTGGCGAGAGATTCCAAGCTTTGTTATTAGTCCCTCAAGCGCTGCATTATTGCACAAGGAAAATGCCTCTATTGCTTTTGTTGGCAAAAAGGCTCACGGAAAAGAGTTTGCTAAAGAAATTATCCCGCTTTTGCAAGGGCGCACACCACTTTATCTTCGCGCTCAAAAGATTATATCTGGGCTAGATTCTCTACTCAAAAATGCGAATATTCCCCTTCAAGAAGCAATTGCTTATATTAATCATTCTCAAATTTTACCCCCTTCTCTTAAGCCTAAACCCAAAAGTGTGCTTATTTTTAGCGCACCGAGTGCATATGAAAGTTTTATAACAAATTTTGGTTGGGATTCACATTATGTGGCAGTAGCTATTGGGCGAAGCACTTTTGCCCACTTTGAGGAAGGCATAAACGCATATATCAGCCCTATCCCAACTATTAGCTCTTGCATTGATTTTGCCCGTAGTCTTGCGCAGAAACTTAATACTTCCTCATTATGATATAGGAAGTGCTTAGCTTACAATATATTTAGCTTTATTTGATACAATCGCACAATCTTAATTATGGAGCAATATTATGAAACAGCAACTTCTCGCCACAATACTTTTCTCTCTTGTGTGCGTATCTCTTCAAGCCAAAACCTACGCAACGGTTGATGGTGTAGCAATTACAGACAAAGATATGGAAATTCTCAAACAAAGTATCCCAAACTTCAACTATAATAAACTTTCTGACCAAGAAAAAGAAATGCTCATTAATGAGCTTATAAATAGGCAACTTATTCTTAAAGCTGCTAAACAAGAAAAACTAGATACTTCTAAGGAATATACTGATACCATTAATAGCATTAAAGATAATCTCCTTATTGATTTATGGACAAAAAAACAAGCCAACAGCACGCAAGTCCCTACAATGAATGATGCTCAACTTCGTAAAATTTACCAAGAAAATGAAGGAGAATTTATTGACCAAGAAGGTAAAGCACGACATATTCTTGTAAAATCAGAATCTGAAGCAAAAGAAATTATCAAAGAGCTTGATAAAGTAGGTAAAGCAAAGGCGGAAGCGAAATTCATAGAACTTGCAAATGCAAAATCGATTGACCCAGCTTCAAAACAACAAAAAAATGGTGGGGATTTAGGCGTATTTAAACGTGCGGGTATGGATCCTATGTTTTCTAAAGCTGCTTTTGACTTAAAACCGGGCACTTACACAAAAGAGCCTGTTCTTACGCAGTTTGGCTATCATATTATCTATCTTGAACGCAAGAGTGAGCCTAAGGTCATTCCTTATAAAGATGCTAAAAAAATTATTGAAAATAGCATCAAAATGCAAAGTATTCAAGGTGGTATGATGCAAAAGATTCAGGCTTTACGCACTAAAGCTAAAATCAAAATTACAAAATAAATCATTTAAAATCAAGAAAGGAGGGGCTATGCTCGTTTCAGGTAGTGAAATATTACTCAAAGCACATAAGGAAGGTTATGGGGTAGGTGCATTTAATTTTGTCAATTTTGAAATGCTTAATGCTATTTTTCTTGCAGCAAATGAAGCAAAATCACCTATCATCGTTCAAACAAGTGAGGGCGCAATTAAATATATGGGCATTGATATGGCGGTTGGAATGGTTAAGATTCTATCAAATCGCTATCCTCATATCCCTGTGGCGCTCAATCTTGACCACGGCACAAGTTTAGAATCTTGTCGGAAGGCAGTTGAAGCTGGTTTTACCTCTGTAATGATTGATGCTTCTCATCACTCTTTCAAAGAGAATCTAGAAATTACAAAAGAAGTCGTGCAAATGGCTCACAACAAAGGGGTAAGTGTAGAAGCAGAGCTCGGCAGACTTATGGGCATTGAGGATAATATTTCTGTTGATGAAAAAGATGCGGTGCTTATTAACCCTGATGAAGCAGAAGAGTTTGTCAAACAAACACAAGTAGATTATCTTGCCCCTGCTATTGGCACAAGCCACGGTGCATTCAAATTTAAAGGTGAGCCAAAGCTTGATTTTGCAAGGCTACAAGAAGTTAAGCGCAGAACAAATATCCCCCTTGTTTTACACGGCGCAAGTGCTATACCTGATTATGTGCGTGAAGCATTTTTAGCCACAGGTGGAGATTTAAAAGGAAGCAAAGGTGTGCCATTTGCATTCTTGCAAGAAGCAGTCAAGGGCGGTATCAACAAAGTCAATATTGATACTGATTTGCGTATAGCATTTATGGCGCAAGTGCGTCGCATAGCTAAAGAAGACCCTACTCAATTTGACTTGCGTAAGTTCTTTGCACCTGCAATGGAAGCAATGAAAAAAGTAATAGTGGAAAGAATGGGCATTTTAGGCTCTGCTGGGAAAATTTAATTCTCATAAAAGAAGGATTTATGACAAACTTTATAAAAGCAAAGTTAGCACGTTTAAAATTAAGTTTAGCAAAAAAAGATATATAGGGAGGGGATAAGCATTTTAGCATCTATTGATTTTTCACGATACAACATTAATCTTAGCGGTATAGAAGATAATTATCCTCAAGATGCTGGTATTTATGAATTTTTAACTGTACGTGGCTTTAGAGAAATTATACAACTTGGCTGTGATAGATTTTTTGAAAAAATTTAAATATTTATGCCATAAGGTAGTGCTTTAATCTAGGAGTTTATGATATAATAAAGCCTTGAAATTCCCTATATTATTTAAGGAGCGTATATGGCAATTGGAATGAGTGAACTCAAAAAAGGATTAAAAATTGAAATTGATGGGATTCCATATAGAATTACCGAATATCAACACGTCAAACCCGGTAAAGGCGCAGCATTTGTGCGAGCAAAAATCAAATCATTCCTTGATGGTAAAGTCATTGAAAAAACTTTTCACGCAGGCGATAAATGTGAAGAGCCAAATCTTCAAGAAAAAACAATGCAATTCCTCTATCACGATGGCGGTGCGTTCCAATTTATGGATACGACCACTTATGAACAAATCGCATTGAGTGATGACCAAGTAGGCGATGTAGCAAAATGGATTATTGATGGACTAAACGTGCAGATTCTATTTCATAATGAAAAAGCTATTTCTGTTGATGTGCCCCTTGTCGTAGAACTCACCATTACAGAGACTGCGCCAAATTTCAAAGGAGATACAAGCAGTGGCGGCAAAAAGCCTGCTACGCTTGAAACAGGTGCCGTCGTGCAAGTGCCTTTCCACGTACTTGAAGGAGAAAAGATTAAAGTCAATACAGAAACAGGCGAATATCTTGAAAAAGTCAAATAACTTAAAATCTACACGCATATAAGAGTGAAACATTTTCTCACTCTTTGGTGTAAATTTTCTATTCTTTTTCTATATGTGTGCAAATTTCGCCATTTTTAAGCGCAAAATTCACTCTATCACCCTCTTTAATCTCATCACGCAAAATCAAATCTGCTAATCTATCCTCAACCTCTTCATATAATGCCCTTTTTAGCGGACGCGCGCCATATACACTATCAAAGCCTACTTGGGCAATATGCTCTCTAGCCTCTTGACTAAGGGTAACATTAATACCTTTCTCCAACGCCCTTTTAGCCAAAGACTTAAACATAATATCCACAATTTGAGTAATATCAGCAAGTCCGAGCGGATTAAACACAACTACATCATCAAGGCGATTTAAAAATTCTGGTTTAAAATACATTTTAAGTGCTTCTTTCACAGCCTTTTGGCGCTCTTGCTTATCCCCAATCTCCATAATTTTATCACTTGCAATATTGCTTGTTAAAATAATAATCGTATTGCTAAAATCCACGCTCACACCCTTACTATCAGTCAATCGCCCATCATCAAGCACTTGCAAAAGGATATTAAACACATCAGGGTGGGCTTTTTCCACCTCATCAAAAAGCACAATACTATAAGGTTTACGTCTTATGGCTTCAGTAAGCACGCCACCTTCTTCATAGCCTACATAGCCTGGAGGTGCTCCTACAAGCCTACTTACAGCGTGTTTTTCCATATATTCACTCATATCAATACGCACAAGCGATTTGGCATTATCAAATAAAAACTCTGCTAAAGTTTTTGCACATTGTGTTTTACCTACACCTGTTGGTCCTAAAAATAAAAAGCTCCCAATAGGGCGAGAGGCATCATTTAATCCGGCTTTATTGCGTTTGATTGCTCTAGCAATGGCTTTTATTGCATCATCTTGTCCTACTACACTTTTGGCAAGTTCAGATTCTATGCCTAAAATGCGCTCCTTTTGGCTTTGGAGCATTTTTTTAATTGGAATCCCACTCCAGCGACTAACAACTCCCGCAATACTCTCTTGTGTAACAGCATTTTTAAGCAAAGTGCCATTTTGCTGCATTTCTTCCCATTGTTTATGCAAGGCTGCTTCCTGTGCCTGAATATCAGGGATTTTACCATAATCAATTTCAGCCGCTTTGTTATAATCTCCACTTCGTTTAGCAAGTTCAGATTCTCTTTTTAGGCTATCAAGCTCCGCTTTTATTGTAGCAATACGCGTAAAAACGCTCTTTTCTTGCTCAAATTTGCCCTCTAAGCTCATTTTTTCCTCACGCAAATTCTCCAATTCCTTATCAATCTCTAGCACACGCGCCTCATTGACATTTGTTTTTTCCATATTGAGTGCTTGTTTTTCAACTTCAAGATTGGCAATGTGTTTTTTAATCTTGCTTAGCTCTAAGGGTTCAGATTCTATTTGCATCTTCAGCTCTGCTGCTGCCTCATCAATCAAATCAATCGCCTTATCAGGCAAAAACCTATCGGTAATATATCGACTTGAAAGCTTGGCTGCTGCTACAAGTGCAGCATCTGTAATATTGACATTATGGTGCGCCTCTAAATTTGGCTTAATCCCTCGCAAAATTTGTAATGCCTCATTAATGCTTGGTTCATTGACATTTATAGGCTGAAATCGCCGTGTAAGTGCAGCATCTTTTTCAAAATACTTGCGATACTCCTTTAACGTAGTTGCACCAATAGTGTGAAGCTCCCCTCGTGCAAGAGCAGGTTTAAGTATATTTGCTGCGTCCATACTCCCTTCACTTGCCCCAGCACCCACAATAGTGTGAATCTCATCAATAAATAAAATAATATTTCCAGCTTTTTTCACTTCATCAACAACATTTTTAAGTCGTTCTTCAAACTCTCCGCGATATTTTGCTCCAGCAATAAGTGCGCTCATATCAAGGGCAATGAGCTTTTTATTCTGCAAACTTGTAGGCACAGCCTTTGCCACAATTCGCTGTGCTAAACCCTCTACCACAGCAGTTTTTCCCACACCTGGCTCTCCCAATAAAATAGGATTATTTTTACTTTTACGTATGAGAATCTGCATCATTGCATTAATCTCATCATCGCGCCCTATAACAGGGTCAAGAGTGTTTTCTAATGCTTTTTGGGTTAAATCAATGCCAAATTTACTTAAAGATTCCAAATTATCATCACCACTTTGAGATTCTATCTTGCTCTCCCCTCTTAGACTTAGTAATGTCTTTTTAAACTCTGCAATATCCACAAGAGGCTTAAATATAGCTACAAAAGTGCTCTCTTTAAGATTAGCGATTAAAAACATATCTACTGCAATAAAACTATCACCATTCTTAATTGCCTCGCCTTGAGCAAGATTAAGCGCACTTGAAAGCTCTTTACTGATACTTAGATTCTCTTTTTGCACCTGTGAGCTTTTGGGAAGTTTATCTACTTCACTGCGCGCTTGAAGCTCAAGCGCAGTTTTATCAATATTCATTTTATTCAAAGCCTGATTGAGCACACTTTGATGATTACTTAAAAGCGCCCAATATATATGTGCAAGAGAAATTTCTTGATTGCTTGAATGTAAGGCAAGCGAAGCTGCACTATCAAGCGTTTCTTTCATTTGGTTTGTTAATTTTTCAAATAAATTCATACTAAACTCCTTAAGTTTTATATGAACTACATTATATAAGTTTAGTCATTTAATGTCAAGTTTATTTATAAAATAACTTATAACTTAGCAATCTTATGTCATACTTCATAAAAAATATTGAAATGTTCCTATTAAATGCACAGGTTTTATTTGCCTAAACAAAATGTGGCAAAAAGCCTATCAAGTAACTCTGCATTTTCATAAGGGTGGGTAATTTTACAAATAGATTCTATACAATCTTGTATCTGATATGAAAACAACTCTAACTGCCCTATATCAAGCACATTATGAGCTTTTACAATACATTCTAATGCCTTTTTAATACAATCAAGTTGATAACTTGATGTAAGAATCATACTTTCATCTCCATTATGTGTGCTTACAACTTCTTCTAAGCATTCTAATACTTTTTGCACACCCTCATATTTTGTGCTCAAATGCAAGGGTATGCAAAGTAAGGCTTTATTATGTAAGCGAAGTAAATTATGAAGCAACTCTTCTTCACACTGAAGTGGCAAATCACTTTTGTTTATAATCACAAGAATATATTTGTCTTGGCATTGAGTTTTGAGAATCTCCATAATTGCTTTATCTTCTGCATCAAATGGACGTGAACCATCAAAAATAGCAACAATAATATTACTGCGCATAAGAGCTTCCTTTGTTTTTAATATACCAATTTGTTCAATTTTATCATCACTTTCACGAATACCTGCTGTATCAACTATACGCAACAAACTACCCTTAATAGTAAGCATCTCTTCAATAGTATCTCGTGTCGTCCCCTCTATCTCACTTACAATCGCACGCTCATATCTTAAAAGCGCATTGAGCAAAGAGCTTTTACCCACATTTGGCTTGCCAATAATGCTTAATGTATAACCCTCAATGATAGATTGTCGCGTAAGAGAAATGTGATAAATATGCGATAATTCATTTTCAACATACGCTAATTTTTGCTGAATATCTCGCATATAACTTTCTTCTACCTCTTCGCTATAATCAATGTGCACTTCACTAAAAGCGAGAATCTCAAGAAGATTTTCACGTGTGCGATTTACAAATGTCCCTAAATCGCCTTTAAGTTGTCGCATAAGAATCTTATTTGCCTCAAGACTTTGAGACTGGATAAGCCCAGCAACAGCTTGAACCTGTGCCAAATCTAATCGCCCACCCAAAAAGGCACGTTTAGCAAATTCACCTGCTTGAGCCATTCTAGCGCCTAGTTTCAAACAAAGTTGCACAATTGCTCTTGCGCTTACAATACCCCCGTGGCACTGCACTTCACATACATCTTGCGTCGTATAGCTATATGGTTTTGGAAAATAAATCACCAAAGCTTCATCAATAGGCATTTGTTGTGCATCATAAATATGGCACAAGTGAGCGTATCTAGGTTTTAGAGATTCTTTGTGTGTAAGAGCGAGAGCTATATGATAAGCTTTCTCTCCGCTTAAGCGCACAATGCTTATCGCCCCCACACCTATAGGAGTAGCAATAGCAACAATAGTGCTATCGTCTAAAATCATTGATGATAACGTATTTTTCATTAGCGTCATTTTGACGCACAGATACATATTTGTCAGGAAATATTTCGCGCAATTTATTAAGAGCAATATATACCAAAATCCCATCAAGCACTTTGGTTTGAGCCTTACCATTAATCTTAACAGAATCTATAATATCTTTAAGATATATATCAATCATTTCTTCTTGATTCTTAAAAAACTCTGCAATTTCAAGACGAAGCGAATAACCATATTTAGGATTTATCCAATTAAAAAGCAAGTATGAGAGTGCTTTGTAACGATAACCTCTCTCTCCTATAAGCAATGCACAATCGCGTCCATCAATATATACAAAAAGTATATTATTCTCTTCCATTCTTACCTCAAAGCAATCAATCTCAAAGGGAAGTAGTGCAAAAAGCTCCTTTATTTCTTTGCAAATTTCTCTTGCATTTGCATCATCATCTTGAGATGGTAGGTCCCATTGTGCCTCATTTCCCCAAAGCTGCTGCGAAGTAAATTCTTCTTTATCTGTTGCATATTCAGTTATTGAATGATAATCTCTTTTTGCGGTTTGTGTAGATTTAAATCGCTCTTGTCCCTCTTGTTTTGTATATTTTTCTTTGATGGGCTTTGACAAATTTTTGTGTTTTGATTCCACAACAATAATTGCCTCTTTTTTTCCCAAGCCTAAAAACCCACTTGAAGGATTTTGCACAATTTCATAGTCCAAATCCGCTACTGAACAACTCAATTCCGTTGATGCCTTAATAAGAGCTGCTTCCAAACTCTTCTCTACAATTTTTTTCATAACTATCCCCTTTTATTTGTTTTTTCATCGTGATGAGCCGCGATTTCTTTTGCTTTTTTACCCTCCATAATTTTATTTATACTTATTTGTTGAATAATAGAAAATACATTATTAATTGTCCAATACAACACAAGCCCTGCAGGAAATGGAAAAATAATAAAGAAAATAGTAAATACCCAAGGAAGCATTTTAAAGATTTTTTCCTGCATAGGGTCTGTAAAGTTTGAAGGTGTAAGCTTTTGAGAAATATACATACTCACCCCCATTAATACAGGTAACACAAAATAGGGGTCTATTGCCGATAAGTCAGTAATCCATAGAATCCACGCTGAACTTTTAAGCTCGACAGCATTGTGCAACACACGATAAATAGCAAAAAATACAGGAATCTGTAAAATCAATGGCAAACATCCACCGAGTGGATTTGCTCCGTGCTTTTTATATAAATCCATCATATGTATTTGTAGCTTTTGTGGGTCATCTTTATAACGCGTTTGTAAATCTTTCATTTTAGGTGCTAAATCTTTGAGTTTTTGCATTGATACCATACCCTTATAAGTCAAAGGATAAAGCACTATGCGAACAATTAGCGTTAATAATACAATCGCCCAACCCCAATTTCCGCACAAATCATATAAATATTCAAGAAGTAAAAAAAGTGGTTTTGCAAAAAATGTGATACGCCCATATTCTACTACATCAGTAAGTGTATTCTCAATTCCTTGTAATTCGTGATATTCCTTTGGTCCTATATATCCTGCAAACTCTGCGTCCCCTTCAAATCGCACATAAGGCATAGGATTATGTGCATTATCACCGCTCATCACAACATATAAACCTTTTGGGGCATTGCTAAAAAACAAACTTGTATAATACCTATCCACACTTGCCACAAAACTAGAAGAGCGAATATCCGCTGCA
Organism: Helicobacter sp. MIT 03-1614; assembly: GCF_000762925.2. Classification (NCBI taxonomy): domain Bacteria; kingdom Pseudomonadati; phylum Campylobacterota; class Epsilonproteobacteria; order Campylobacterales; family Helicobacteraceae; genus Helicobacter; species Helicobacter sp. MIT 03-1614. The sequence continues at coordinate 33,718 of NZ_JRMS02000007.1, read as the reverse complement.
TTTTTGGCTAAATAATCACTACTTGCATCACCATCTTCAAACTTTGTCAAAACACCATCTATATTATTACGCGTTATGACTCCTCGAAATGCGTAAGTATCAGTATCAGCAGTTGGGCGCATACCATTACTCACAAAATATTCTATATTTGGCTTACTTAACTCTAAACGCACATCATAAGCAAGATTAGGGTGAATAGTAAGATATTTTTTAATAACAAGATTACCAAGATTTTGCGTGAGAACAATTTCCACAGGCGCATTTTCTAACTTAATGTATGAAATATTTGCTGTATAAGGCGTATCAAAAGCTTGTTGATTGATAGATGTATCACTAAAACGCATTTCCATTGTATGAAGTTGAGAATCCCCAAAAAGTGGTAATTTATCTCGTTTCTCTTTGTGGGGAGGTTTCATACCAAGCACCTCTCCTATCATTGCAAAAAGGCTAGTTTGCTCGTGTCGTATAAATTTTTCATCTTTAAGATAGACTTGCTTAATCCTACCAAGGGCATCAATTTCAAGCTCAAACTCATCAGAATCTACACGAGCAATAATTGTTTGCTTAAGTGAATGTGGCATTTGAACACTAGAAGAAATCTCATTTTGCACACTTTGTGTGCTATCTTGAATATTTTGATGTGGAGCAACCTGTGTATTTATCTCTGTATGAGTGCTTGCTTGAATAGATTCTTGTGTATCTTGCGTATTTTGAGCTGTATGTGCTTGATGAGTATTTTGATGTGGTTTTTGTGGAAAAAAATACGCATATACTGCAAAAAAGGCAATAGAAAGACCTATTGCTATCAGCACACGCGTGAGGGACATACCATTATCTTGTTCGTTTGGACGATACATAATTTTAACCTCTTTCTTTATAAGAGAGTGTTTTAATAATATAAACTCGCATTTTATAAGTTTTTTTCAAAACGCATATTATATCTAAAAATCTTGTATTTGTGTTAGGAACAAACCAATATTTCACATCTTTTGGCATAAATGCAATATCTTTAAACTCTAAATATGCTTGAGGATAGGCGACACCGCCCTCAAAAAACTGATTGCAGCTTAAGATTCTTTGCATTGATTTGACACTTGCTTTCAATGGATTATCAAAGCGCAAAAGCCACAATGTATAATCAGAACAGCTTGGATAATACCGACAAGCCCCAACGCTTAAAGGTGAAAGACACTTTTGATAAAACCTTACAGCCTGTATCAAGGCACAGCGAACTATCCACATATTTTATCCTGCATAATGACTTATTTGATGTAAAACGCGAATATTACGAGTTTTTTTTGCATTATACATCTTTGTAAAACTTGCAAGTAAATTATTTTTAAGCGTGGCAAAATCCATTTCTCTTATACCCTCCTTTACAACAATCAGAAAAATCACATCTTTAAAATCTGCGCAATTTTCATAAGCAATAGCTTTTATACGGCGTTTTATAAGATTACGCATATATGCTTTGCCAATTTTTCGCGAAACACTTAATCCAAGATGCAATTTTGCATTACGCGATTGAATAGATTGAAATATTCTTTGTTGGCGAAGCGGATAAGACTCTCGTATAGATGAAAATTTAAGCATATAAAGCACAAAATCTTTGTGAAAAAATCGTTGAGCATTTCTATAAACAAAATCAAATTCTGCTTTATTCTTGAGGGTATCCAACCTTGCCAAATATATTTACCTATTGCACAAAACTATACTGAAAGCCTTTTGCGACCTTTTGCTCTTCTTGCGTTAATAACACGCCGACCATTTTTTGTTTTCATTCTTGCACGAAAGCCGTGTGTGCGTTTTCTAGGTGTATTGTGTGGCTGGTAAGTTCTCTTCATTTCTTAACCTTCAGATAAATTAAACTGGCAATTATGCCAATTTTTTGCTTAAAAAGAAGTTATTTAATCTCAAAATCTTTGCTAATCTCAAGGATTCTAAGTAAATCTTTATTCGCTTTTGTAACAACCCGAAACTCTACTCGTCTTGATTTGTCATCATCTTCAAGCGGTTTAGCAAAAGATAAACCATTAGCACGAAACACCTTAATAAGCCACTCTTTATAATTATTGATACTTTTAAGATTAAAACAATATTTTAATACTTCTAAAGCCCTTGCTTGCGAAAGTTCAGCATTACCAAGATAACGTTCTTCAAGAGTATGAGCCACATACCAACTTTGCGATGTATGCCCTTCAATACGCACTTCCTCAATGTTATCTTGAAATTTTGGCAAAGAGAGAATCTTTACATATCGTGGAAAAAAATCATTCAAAATATCTTGAAATCGTTTTTTAACCTGTGCCGCTCCTGTATCAAAAAGCACTTCTGGCTCATTAAAACGAATCGTATTATCCTCATCAATTTGCGCATCCCATCGTTTCAAATCTTTACTAAATTCTTTCAATAATGCCTCATAAAGATCTTGCTGAAGATTAGAATAATTTTTTGCAATCTCACTCATAGCTTGATTAAGCTCTAGCAATTTTTGGTTGTGTATCTTTAAATCCTCTTGTGTTTTTTGGGTAATAAGCATAAAAGACACCATAATGAGCAAAAAAATCATCATAATGCCCGCCATCATATCAGAAATACTAATCCACTGATTATGCTTCATTTTATCCTACCTAGAGCCTATAATTTCACGCACACGGCGCAAAAACCACTCATAATTTTCTTTAAAGTTTTCAAAACTTGCACTCATTGATTCATCAAGCGAAGCAAATGTAGTTTTAATTTCTTGTTGCAAAGATTTATTACCCTCAATGTTCTCACTTAAAATATTTTGCACATTACGATAGAGTTCAATAAGTTGAGCACTATTGTGATGAATCTGTGCATTAAGATTCCCCAGATGTGAAAGGAGATTATGCTGCAAATCACCAAAATCTTTTACCACTTGCACACCCATATCCTTAGGAATTGCTACAGAATCTTTAGTAAGTTTTTGCATAATTTTGAGATATTCGCTCGCCATTTTCTTAAGGAAATTGCTCACATTTTCATATTGTGTATTCAACGCTGTATCAGTGCGAAGCGCAAAATCATTTAAGCCCTCCAATCGCGCTTGAATAATTTCTTGCTCTTTATTTAATACAGAATCCATACTTGCGCTCAAAGTAGAAAGGTAAGTCTCTTGCATACCTTGCATACCCTTTGCCATATCCCGCATTATGGTTTCATTATGTGTATTTAAATGCGAGAGGCTCGATTCAAGACTTTCTACTATCGCCGTGTGATTTTTGGCAATATGCTCTCGCAAACGCGCAAATTCTGCTGAATTATGTGTGCTTGATTCTATATTTTGCTGGATATTTTTCTCTAATTCGCGGCTTAAATTTTCAATTTGTGTATGTGCGTTACTTAAAATAGCTTTGAATATTCCCTCACTCTCCTGTGCAAGATTACTACATTGTGTGCGGAAAAGTGCGCTATGATTCTCAAGAGATTGTGCAATATTATTTTGTGCCTTATTTGAACTATCCTCTATAAAGATTCTCAAAGTCTCCATATTTACATTAGCGTGTTCATTGAGCTGTAAAAAGTAAGTGTCAATTCTCTTTTTAAGCTCTTCAATATTTTGTGTAGCAACCTCTTCAAGCTTACCAAAACCTTGAACAGCGCTTTTAAAAAATGTGTCTATAATCCCCAAACAAGCTCTTGCAGTCTCACCAAGCGTGGCAACTTCACTAAGTTGAGCGTGAAGCATATCTCCTTTTGCTTTCATCTCATCAATCATATTTAAAGTCTTCCCATAAAATGCCATAGTTTGTTCATTTTGTGCATTAATAGATGCCAAAGTAGCCTGTGTAGCACTCATTGCACTTGCACTCTCTTGCATTGCACTTTGAGTTTGAATAAGCAAAGTTTGAGTTTGCTCAATATGCTGCTTATAATTTTCCTGCCACAAAAGAAGCTTACCTACCGCACTATTAAGTTCTTTAAAATTATCTCCAAATTGATTTTGTAAATTATGGTTAAAATCTCTAATGACAAGTTCCAATGCGCTAATCAACTCCCTAGAAGCACCGCTAGCAAGCTGTTTAATGGCTTCTTGTAAAGAAACATCTATCTTTTGAAGTGCAGATGCTAAAATCTCATTTGTAGTAGCGTTTATCTGTAATATATCCTCTTTAGTAGGCAATTCAAGCGCTTTATGATTAATCTCTTCAAGAGATTTAAGATAGTTTAAATTCCCAGCTTGATGGAGCAGATAATCTAGATTCATATCTTGGGTGCTTTTAATACCCTTTGCCCTTTGTATAATAGAAAGTGTAATAGCCAAACCCATACCCACAATAGAAGTATAAAATGCAGTCTTCAACCCATCAAGCAGCAATGGCACGGAATCTTGCAAGGCAAGAGTATCAAATCCCATAAGTCCTACAAAAATTCCTACAAATGTCCCAAGCACTCCCGTGCTCATAATAATTGCCTTAAAATCCTTGTGTGCAGGCTCACCAAAAGTTTTAAAATCCCACACAAATAGCCCCACCATTAAAATAGTAAAGCAAATATTAATCAGCCAATTTAACTCTTGCATAAGCCCTCCTTTAGTTGGAATCTATTTTTGTTCTGCAATAACATACACATCATTAATACCTTTATCACGCAACATTGTTGTAATTTCAAGGAAAAACTCTAAGCCACTTTGCCTATCACCACGAATGATAACTTGTATGTTTTTATCAAGCTGCTCAAGCTGTGCGCCTATCTCTTGGAGTGAAAGAGGTTTATCATCAAGAAAAAAATCTCCTTCTTTATTAATTGTAATGCTGTGTGTTTCTCTTTTATCTGTATTTTGTCCTTGTGTCTGATCAATTTGAGGCACATCAACTTGGATTCTTGACTGCACCACAAATGAAGCACTTGTAAGCACTATCACAAGCAAGACAAGCATAATATCAATAAAAGGTATCAAATTAAGAGAATCTATTTTTTTCATATATCATACCTTGTAGGGGTTTTTGGCTTATGTGGAGGATTATGTGCAATATCCCAAAGTGAAAGCAATACTTCGCTCCTACGAAGTAAAAGATTATAAAATACGATTGAGGGTATAGCCACTATTAGTCCTGCTGCAGTGGCTTTAAGTGCGAGCGCCAATCCAGACATAATATTTTGCGTATCTATGAGAGAAGTAGAGCCAATTTCTACAAAAGTTACCATAATACCAATAACTGTCCCTAAAAGTCCAATATACGGGGCATTTGAACCAATTGTAGCAATGAGTGTTAGTCGCTTGTGGAGCTCTAACTCTAAGATTCTCTTATCACTAAAAGCATCAAGGTTTATCTTACGATATGCCCACCAACGCTCTAATGCCAAACCAAGAACTACTATACTTAAAAAGAGTAAGAATCCAAGCACCCCATAATCAACTATTTCCTTCATATCTAACTCCTTTATAGGCTACAACTTTTTGCCATAGCTTTTCATATGCGCTCTTGCTTCACGCTCAAGCATTTTTTTCTTAATGCTCTCTCGCTTATCGTGCAATTTTTTCCCTCGCACAAGTGCAATACAAAGTTTAATTTTATTTTTTTGATTAAAATAAATGTTTAATGGAACAATGCTTAAAGATTCTTTGCTTACACTCCCAAACAATTTATCAATCTCTTTTTTATGAAGCAAAAGTTTCCTTTCTCTGCGTTCATTGGGCTTAAAATGCGTATAAGTCGTTTGTAAAAATGAAATATGAGCATTAAACAAAAAGGCTTCTCCGCGTATGATTTTTATAAAACTATCTTTAAGATTTACTCGTCCTGCGCGAATACTTTTTACTTCGCTTCCTTGCAACACAATACCACTTTCTAAACTTTGAAGAATCTCATAATCAAAATATGCTTTTTTATTTTTTGCAATCACTCGTATGGGCATATCAAACTTGCTCCTGTCTAAAAAAGCTACTGCCACTGCCGCTAAAATACCAACCTTCGCCAAGCTCTTGTGCAATATCCCTAAGATGTGGATAAATCTCACACGCACTTTCATATAAATCATTGAGGGTGCTTTTAGAAAAATGATTTGAGAGTAATTCAAGACTAGTTTTTGCAAACCACTCATTTGCAGGTGCGCTATATGAGCGTTTATGCGCTTTGATAGAATCTGCATAGCATTTATAGACTTTTGTAGTATCACAAAATATATGTGGTGGCGTATAAATGCTGTATTGTAATGGTTTTTCATTTAGAGATTGAATATATTGCCCTTTTCCGCTCACATTTGCACTCTCTTCCCCACTCACAAAAAATGCTACATCTGCTCCAATCTTTTCTCCCACTGCCATAAGCTGTTTTTGACTTAAACCTAGCCCAAAAAAATTGTTCATCCCAATAAGAAATGCTCCAGCATTTCCACTTCCCCCACCTAATCCTGCACCTTTAGGTATAGATTTTTGCACTTCTATTTTTACACACTCAATGGCTTTTACAGCAGTCTTCTGTCCTTGAATATCTAAAAAATCTTGCAATACGCATTTTGCTTTATAAATAAGATTATCTTTTTCCTCGCAATCAAAATCCCCTTGTAAAGTAAAGCAAGAATAATGTGTGATATTCATTTCATCATATAGCTCTCCTTTTGCCAAAACAAAGCGAGAATGAATCTGATGAAAGCCATCTTTGTGTCCCAAAATTTTAAGAAAAATATTGAGCTTTGGATAAATTTTTATAGTTTCACTCATTTTTGTTCATTTCTTATGGGCTTTAAGCAAAAACTTTATCTCTGATACAGCTTTTATATCATCACTTTGCGAAGCTTGTTTGTTCTGTGAAGTAATTGCCTCTTTAAGCTCTCCACGTAAAATCACACAATTTTCTGGTGCAGAAAACCCGAGTCTCACGCTGCCTTTGTCAATGGAGATAATCTTTATTTCAATATCATCGCCAATTATCACGCTGTCATCTTGTTTTCTTGAAAGTATCAACATATTCTATCCTATTTAAAATGTATTGTATGCCACCATTTGAAAATATCTCAATTATAGAAAAAAAATCCTCAAAACAAACTATATATTTTCCTTTTTGGGCATTTTTTAATATAATTTTTTTACCATCATACATCTGCTTAGAGAATCTGTGCATATTTTCTAGTTGAGGATAAGGGAGATAATCAAGTGGATTAAGGATTCTTATTTGTTCTGTGGCACTCACGCTCATTTGTCCCTCACTTATTCGCTCTAGGCTTGAGAGCACACCATTTACGCCAAGCTTTTTGGCTATTATCTCCCCAATACTTCGCACATATGCACCCTCACTCACACTTACTTCAAAATGCACAAAAGGGTGGTGATATGATAACAATGTAATATTATAAATACTCATTTGAATCTGCGGTAGAGTAAATACCTTACCCTCTCTTGCAAGTTTATATGCCCTTTGTCCATTGATATGTTTTGCGCTAAAAGCAGGAGGCGTATAATCAAAAGTGCCTTTTAAAGAAAAGAGAATCTTCTCTATATCACTCTGATTGTATTCAGGGATAATCTCAATAGATTCTATATGCTCAATATCCAAACTTGCAGACTTTGCACCAAGCCAAAGTGTCGCTCTATAAGCTTTAGGCACTTTTTGTAAATGCGGAAAAAGACGCGTATAGCTACCAAATCCCACTACAAGCACACCTTTTGCAAAAGGGTCAAGTGTGCCAAGATAACCCGCCTTTGACATACCAAAGTGCTTTTTTAAACGAGAGAGACACGCATTTGAGCTTAAAAATGGTGGCTTATACGCAGCCACGAGTAGAGCATTTGCCAATATATATCCTTATTTAATATGCAATCTGGCATTATATGGGATTTATAATAAGTATGTCAATCCTATTTTGCTCCATATTTGATAAGTAAGGCAATAACAGATTTTAAGTGATGATATTTACGATTGCGATACTTGGTATTTTCAAGCAAAGTTTCAGGCTTATATGATGAGGGGATATAAGAATTCACATCTCCACCATTGAGTATGAAAAATTCAAGCAAGTCTAGCATTTCCTGCTCTTTTTTGGTATCTGAATTAATCTTATACAAATTAATCTTATATATTACTTCAGCCATTACATTTACTCTCTCAACCCAATCTAATCCTCTATAATAAAAGCGTGCAACATAATTCATACACTCTTTACAACCTTGCTCTTTTGCCTTTAGAAAAACTGCCTTTATTTCATCTATGCCAAAACCATCATCCCTAAAACTGTTATCTAGCATAGCGTATAATAATCCCCAGTTCTCACAAGTTATATCCTCTAAAGGCTCATTAATGTGCTCTAACATCAAATGAAATGCCCTAGAACTAAATCCATTATAACTAAGACCTCTACTTGCCCAGCATAGATATTGAACCGACATATTAGGTTTTGCTAAAGCCCTATTTACAACAAGCTCTGCCACTTCATCAGTAATTTTTCTATCCAAGAGATTGAGTAGCAAAAAGTTATTATTAAACATAACCCTTGCTCCATATTCTAAGAGAAGCTTTGCCATTTCATTATCTCCACGAGATAAAGCAATATAAAGTGCGCTCTTAGAATCACCACCTAGATTCACATCTCCGCCAAGTCGCAAATATAAACGCACATTCTCTATATCACCGCGTGCCACAAGATAGTGCAAATCCCTATATCTATAATTTGACGCATTATAGTCTCCTTCAGCTCCCTCAAAGCCTTTCATCGCCCCAAGATATAGTAATAAGGTAACTTTTTTGGGATTATAATCATTGCTATATGTAAAATCTACGCTATGTATAAGCATATTTCCAAGCACTACACGATATAAAAAAATACCAATGAAAAAGACAAGTCCTATAAACACTATTCTTTTAAGAAGTTTTTTTATCTTAACCCATTTGTTTGTATGGTTTATAGTTTCTAAACTTTGCAAGAAAATCTACCAAAGTTGAAGTTCTGTGCTTGTTTTTTTATAAAGATTTTTATTTTTCCCCTCAAGGTCATATTCTACTGCGAATCCATATTTAATATTACTTGCACCCGATTTTTTAATGCGAATTGCCTCATAAGTATCAGTAGGAATACTCAAACTCCCAACTGATGCGCTTGAACGTGGAGGGATTTTCCTATTTACTTCACTCTCACTTATTAAATCTCCATTGATATAGAGTGCCATATAAGTAATTGTAGCAAATTTCTCACTTTCATTACTGATAGTAATATTTACACTTCCCTGTCCTAAATTAAATCCAGAAGCTTTAAGTGTAATATCATCATTTTTGATACTCACTGCAGGCAAAGAGCGATTTGCAAGAATATAACGCGCTGGTGTATCTCCTTTAAAGTTTTCCGCATACATATCCGCACCATTTGACAAAAGAAGCTTTATCATTTCCGAATTTTTTCTCATTACCGCATAGTGAAGTGGCGTATTACCTAAATGCTCATCAGCTACCCTCACCTTTGCTCCTTTATTTATAAGCGCTTGAGCAAACCTAAGATTGTTTAAAGCGACAACTTTAAGCAAAGGGGTTTCGCCGTGGCATACTGCATTCACATCAGCTCCGCGTTCAATGAGTAAATATAGAATCTCCATATTTCCCTTGCGTGCTGCATCATAAAGTGGTGTGCTTCCACGCAATCGTGCTTCAATATCTGCTCCAAGATTAATACCCTTGCGCACCTCTGTATAATTATTACTAAAAAGCAAATGATTGTATCTCTCATTCGCCCCATAACATAATGCTGTTAAGACAAACCATATATATAAAATCCCTTTTACACCCTGAAAATGTTTCATACTTTCTCCTTTGCGAAATGTTTTAGGCTTAAGTATTTTATCTTTTTATACACACTATCAAAATCCATTCCATAAGTGCGTGATTCGGCAATGCTTGTTATAAAATTTGTATCACCTATATAACGTGGCACAAAGTGGATATGCAAATGTTCAGGTATGCCTGCTCCACCGGCTTTTTTGATATTTAAACCCATATTCACACCTTGTGCACCATACTCATAAAGCACATTCATTGCTTTGTATGAAAGCTTGTGCAAATGCAACCAAGTCTCTAAAGGTAACTCTTCAGGTGAATCACGATGGGTTAAAGGAATAAGCATAAAATGTCCGGGTGTATAAGGATAAAGATTCATAACACCAAAAACACTATCATCACGATAAATGACACGATTTTCCTCGTCATCGTGTGGATTATTTGCAATAGCACAAAATACACAACCTTGCGCACAAGAGCCAAAATACTTACTTCGCCAAGGTGCATAGATTCTCTCCATTGCCGCTTTTCCTTAAATATAACTTGGAGCATCATTGCTAAAAAGCACTAAATCGTGGGCTTGAGAGCAAGATTTGAGCATATCTTCAAGCATAGACTTATCTTTAAGAGTAATCTTTTGTGTATTATAAATGTGTTTAGATAGAATCTTTGCATTGAGTTCGCCCGTAATGATAACAATGTCAAATACCTTATCAATAGCTTGGGCAAGTTCAATATTAGCTTCTTTTGTGCTCTCTACTATGCCGGGCGTAACAATAATCTTTCGCCCTTGATAAAGTGAGCAAAGACGAATAGCCTCTTTCATTCCCTTAAGATTCCCATTAAATCCATCATCAATAATCAGCTTTTGATGTGTCTGTATCTTGTTAAGACGATGAGGGATGGGCTCTATTCTTTTTACAGCTTTTTGTATTTCTTCTACCTGCAAACCAAGCTCCACGCCCATATAAATTGCCGCACTCAAATTTACAACATTAAAAACGCCTAAAACCATTGTTTCAAAGTGATGCCACTCACCCTTAATAAAAAGTTCAAAGCTTGTGCCATCAAGATTTGCATCAATATTGCGCACATTTTCTGGAAAATACTGAATCTTTTTGGTTATATTTGGTTCTATATGAGGTGATTTAGGATTATCTTTAAAAACAAAAGCTTTTTTTAGCCTTGAGCTTTGCAATAGCTCAAATTTTGTTTCTACAATATTTTCAAGGCTTTTAAAATACTCCAAATGCTGCTCACCGACTTCACCAATAACAGCATAATGTGGATTCAAAAATTGGCTAATAAGTGCAATATCGCCTTTTAAACGCGCTCCTGCTTCAATAATATAAATCTCTGTAATATAATCTAAATTTTGATTAATATCTGCCACAATCCCTGTATGCGTATTAACGCTTCTAGGTGTAGCATATACGCGATACTTTTCTTTAAGAATCTGTGCTAAAAAGTTTTTCATACTTGTTTTACCATAACTGCCTGTTACACCAATAATAATTAATCTTGACATAATATCAAGTTTCTCTTTAGCGAGAATGATATAGCGATTAAGTAAAATATTTTCATATATTTTTGAAATAATACTTGCAAACACAAGCGGCATCAAATCAAACAATCTACTATTAACGTCTAATATGTAACATAAAGCCTCATTAAAGGACATAAAAATAAAGAAAATAACGAAAAACTTTAATACTCTTTGAGTGAAATTCAATCGCTTATCAAGCTGTATTGCCCATATAGCTATTGCAATAAAATATATTATACTCAATCCTATAAGCATATAGCTACTTAATGGTTCTTGGATAAAAACACTTCCTACATACACAGCAAGTGGCAATATAAAATAATATATATGCCATTGCCATTTGTGGTGCATTAAAAGCACTCGCTTAAAGCTATAATTATACCACTGCAGATTTGTCATTCCATAATATGCAAGACACAATATAACTACCCATTGTGCAATCGTATCAATGATAAACATTTCTTCCATACTACTTCCTTTATCTTAAAATCTCAAAATCATTGAGACTCTCATCAATATCTATTTCGCGAGATTGTATTCGTTCAACCTCGCTTTTAATAGGTCCAATCTCAAGTATTTTACATAATTTTTCAAGTGCTTCTTCTTCGCCTTGTGCTATTACACGCACGCTACCATCGCTTAAATTACATACATTCCCGCTTAAAACCTTACTTTCTTCATTAAGCTTATCAACCCTATATTTAACAAAACGTCTAAAACCTACACCTTGCACCTTACCAAATATTAAAAATTCACATCTTTTTTTCATAATTCACTCCTGTAAAGCTTTTCAATCTCTCCACCTTTTTTGAGAAAAAAATAATGGTTTCCTTCCATAGGAAAGAATCTACTTGTAGGAATAAGTGCAGCGATAGTTTGACCGCAAAAAAGTGGTGTGGCACTATCATTTTTACCCCAAAAAATGCTTGCTTTGCCCTTATATGCACTAAATTCTGATGAAAAATCTTCATCAACAACATTTTTAAATGTTTGATACATACCCTCATTCATTGCCTTAACATCACTTGAGCGAAATATTTTACCCAACTTGCCAAGCCCACATTTTCCCATAATCTTTGCAAAAACAATTTTCAAGCGAACTTTCAAACTTTTAGGCACTCTAATTCCAGCAGATGAGAGAAGTATAACTTCTTTTGGTTGGCATAATATAGCTACTTTTCCTCCAAAACTATGCCCTATAATAACACAATCTTTCACTGCCACACCGCTCACTTCACGCATAAAAATTTCTACAATTTTTGCATAATCTTGCGTTGTGAGAGGCTTATCATTTGGACTATTGCCAAAGCCGGGCATATCTAAGTAAATATGTTCCCACTGATTAAAATATTTACCAAAAGCACTCTTCATTAGCTCCTTATTGCTGCCCCAGCCGTGCAAAAATAACATAAAAGATACGTGATTAGAATCTTGATGCGTAGGGAACTGAGCTTGGATTCTCTCATAACTTAGCTCAAAATATTCACCTTGATATTCTATGCGCCTTTGTGCCATAATAAACTATTTTCCTTTTGCATAATGGATTTGCTCTATATACTTATAGCTTACCTTGATAGAATGTTTTTTTGGCAAATTGTAAGCTAATTCTGTAAGTACCCCTACAAAATCCTCAAATAAGTAATTTGCCATAGAACCCGGAATTGGATTAATCTCATTGAGATACACTTCATCATCAATAACAAAAAAATCACATCGTATCAATGCCCCTTCAAAAGCATTTTCATAGAGTTTCATAAAATTTTCTTGTAATTTTGCTACTAATGCAGAGCTTATATCTGCTTGCAAAACTTGCGCTGTGCGTGAAAAATCCAAATATTTACGCTCAAAATCAAGGAGTTCTTTTTTACTAGGCTCTTCAATAATTGAGAATCTATATTCATCTTGCGAACCATTTTTTACCCTACACCCTGCAAGATTATATTCTTTGACACCACTTTTAAAGCTTTCTGCTATGATAGTGTCATCGTATTCAAAGGCTAAATCTCTGCCATAATCAAGCTCTTTTTCTTCATTTATAACACTCACTCCTATAGAACTTCCAAGCCTTGCGGGTTTAAGGATTATTGGATAGGCAATATGTTTAAGATGTGGATTTGCACGCGTGAGAATTTCATAATCAAGCACTTTTACACCTCTTTGAGCTGCAAAAATCTTAGTAAATACTTTATTGAAACTCATTACACTTGATTCTATGCGCGGACCAATAAAGGGCAAATGATAAAAATCAAGTAATGCGCTCACACTCCCATCTTCCCCATCTGCACCGTGTATGAGATTAATAAGAGTATGAGGAATAATGGGTTTAAAACCAAAAAATGTTTTTTTCATAAATGCACCTCTTTGCAAAAAAATCTCTGTGCATTTTTTATAATCTCCCGAACTAAAAAGTTTTGACTTCATAGAATCTAAAGGAATAAGATAAAAACGATGTGAGCTATCTAAAAAAATAAAATTACCAATACTCTCTCCTAAAACTTTTTTAAGTGCAACAGCACTCACAATACTAATTTCGTGCTCAAAACTTACACCGCCAAATAATACATCAAATTTCATTTTTGCTCCTTTTGAAATTGTTTATCACGTTTTAATTCTAAAGCTAGAAACTTACCTGTATAGCTCCCGCTTTTTGTATGATTTTTACTCACTTGCTCCACAGACCCACTATCTATGATTTTACCTCCACCGCTACCACCTTCTGGACCAATATCAATAATATAATCAGCATTTTTAATCATATCTAAATTATGTTCAATAACAATGACTGAATTCCCTAAATCTACCAAATGATGAAGCACCTTTGTCAGCCTATCTACATCGGCAAAATGCAATCCTGTTGTGGGTTCATCAAGCACATAGAGCGTCTTTCCCGTGTCCTTACGACTAAGCTCCTTAGCAAGCTTAATTCGCTGTGCCTCACCGCCACTTAAGGTAATAGCATTTTGTCCAAGTGTAATATATCCCAAGCCCACATCTTGCAATGTTTGCAGCCTTGTAGCAATTTTTGGCACTTTGGCAAAAAACTCTAAGGCTTCATCAACACTCATTGCCAAAACATCTGCTATATTTTTGCCTTTATAAGCAATCTCTAATGTTTGAGGATTGTATTTTGCACCCTTACACGCATCGCATTTAACCATCACATCAGGCAAAAAGTGCATTTCAATTTTTATCTCACCCTCACCTTGACATTTCTCGCATCGCCCACCTTTAACATTAAAACTAAAGCGTCCAACACTATATCCACGCAGTTTAGATTCTTTAATCTCCGCAAAAAGTGCACGTATATCGTCCATTACACCTGTATAAGTCGCAGGATTGCTACGCGGTGTGCGTCCAATAGGACTTTGGTCTAAATAAATTACTTTATCTAAATATTCTAATCCTACAATCTCTACACCATCGCATTTTTGCACCTTTTTGGCATTATTCAAAAGCTCTTGTGCTACAGGTAAAAGCGTTTGAAGAATAAGGGAACTTTTACCGCTGCCACTTACACCTGTTACACACACAAATTGCGAAAGAGGAATTTTCGTGCAAAGATTATGAATATTATTAATATTGACATTTTTAATTTCAAGCCATTGTTCAATGGTGCGCTTATGTGGATAAGAAATAATCTTTGCACCCTTAAGATACATAGCAGTGAGCGTTTTGGAATCTAATAGCTTCTTCACATTTCCACTAAAAACTACTTCTCCTCCGCGCAATCCTGCCTCGGGACCAATATCCACAACATAATCAGCATTTAAAATCGTCTCCTTGTCGTGCTCCACGACAATCACACTATTGCCTTTTTCTTGCAAACTTCGTAAAGTTTTGATTAATCGCAGTGTATCACGTTCGTGTAAGCCAATACTTGGCTCATCAAGCACATACATAACTCCTGTAAGCCCACTACCAATTTGACTTGCAATGCGTATGCGTTGGGATTCCCCCCCACTAATGCTGCGTGCATCACGCCCAAGTGTGAGATAACCAAGCCCCACATCATAGAGAAAAAATAATCTTTCACGAATTTCTTTCAAAATAGGTTGTGCAATAAATTGTTCTTGTTCATTCAAATATGAAAAATGCGCTTTATCATCAAAAAACTCATAAACTTTTTCAATAGGCATATCAATAAGCTCACCAATGCCTAATTTACTGACTTTAACACTAAGAGAAGAAAGTTTTAGGCGATGTCCCTTACAGGTAGGACATACTCGTTCAGTAGTGTATTCACCCAAATCCTTATCATCTTTAAACATATCATATGCAATTTGGATAATACCTTTCCAAGGACGCTTAAGTTTGCTTGATTTCCAAGTGATTTCTACTTCCTCTTCACGTCCATAAAGCAAAGCACTTTGCTGGGATTTTGAAAGTTCTTCAAAACTAAGTGTTGGGTCAATCTTAGCACTTTTGCAAAATGCGTAAAAAAGCTCGGCATAATAATTACGATTGAATCCAAAAATAATTTTAATGCCACCTTTATTGAGTGGTTGAGACTTATCAAGTATCTTTTTTAAATCAATAGCATATTTTGCACCAAGCCCCAAACAATCTTCGCACGCGCCCTTTGGAGAATTAAAAGAAAATCCAAGTGGTTCAAGCTCCTCAAAACTTATTTTACATTTAAAACACGCGAAATGTTCAGAATAATGCAGCAACTTTTTTTCATCATTATGCAACATCTCTACTTCAATCTCACCATAAGATTCACGCAAGGCTTTCTCCACTCCTTGAGCTATACGTGTGTGATTTTCTAAAGAATTTACCACCCTATCAATAACAACTTTAATGCTATGCTTTTTATTTTTGGCAAGCTCAATTTCCTCATCAAGACGCACCATCACACCATCAACCATTGCTCGCACATAGCCTTTTTGACGCAGAGATTCTATTTTTTCAGCAAAACTACCCTTTTTTTCTTTGACAATAGGCGCAAGAAGTATCATTTTTGCATTTGCAGGGAGTTTTAGAATCTGCTCAATAATATCAGTTTGACTCATTTGCGAAATTTCATCTCCACAAAGATGGCAATGTTGCTTCCCTACGCGCGCATAAAGCAAGCGAAAATAATCATAAATTTCAGTGATTGTGCCAACAGTGGAACGTGGATTTTTACTTGTAGTTTTTTGGTCAATCGCAATAGCAGGGGTTAGTCCCTCAATCTTATCAACATCGGGCTTGCCTACTTTATCTAAAAATTGTCGTGCATAACTTGAGAGAGATTCTATATATCGGCGCTGTCCTTCTGCATAAAGTGTATCAAAAGCAAGTGTTGATTTCCCAGAGCCAGATAAACCAGTAAAAACAACAAGTTGATTTTTAGGTATGCTAAGGTTGATATTTTTCAAATTATTCTCACGCGCACCTGTAATATGAATATGATTATAATCTTTCATATGTGTCCCTCGCAATTTAAAGCTCAAACGCGTATTATAGCGTATTTAGATAAGTTTTATCTCATACTTAATATGTCTTTGCGTTAAAATCTCATTTATAGATTCTAAGAAGCGCGTTAGACACTCATCTTGGAGACTATTCCCACCTTCTAAGAATAAAGCCAAACCACAATCACTTCTATATTCTTTGGGTGTAGGCACAAGATTCAAAGAAAACTCAAAACAAGCGAGCAAAGGGCTACTTAAACACCTCTGTGCAGCAAAAGCACTTGAGGTAGTTAATAGCAAAATATATGCTCTAAAAGGTTGAGAATCTCCTTGCATAAGCACTCACTTTGTGTTAATGATTATACATTAACAATCTTTATACTCAAACACGCAGGGATATTTTCAAGCTGTCCAATAACTTCATTTGATACTTCAGAATCTACAAGAATAACAGCCATTGCTTCTTTATTTTGACGCGCAAGACGAAAATCAGAAATATTGACTTGATGATTGCCTAAAATACTTCCTACAAGTCCAATTACACCCGGCACATCTGTATTTTTGAAAAATATCATTTTACCCTTTGGCTCAATATCAAATTGAAAATGATTGATTGAAGTAAGCCGCAAATGCCTATCTTCAAATACTGCACCGCTAAGAGTAATACTCTCATTTTGTGTGCTAAGAGTAATATAAATATGGTTTTTATAAGTTTCACTTTCTTGTTTAAGCGTCATTTTGACATCAATACCTCGCTCTTTAGCAACAAAAGGTGCATTAACATAATTAATTTTATCACCTAAACTCGCATTAAGCGCTCCCACAAGAGCAAAAGTCTGCAATGAATCTCCATAAGCACTAATCTCGCCTTGAGCTTCTATGTGTATTGAGGTAATCACACCCTTATTTGCCTGCACTGCCAAAAAAGCAAGTTTTTGTATCAATTCAAGATAGGGCTTAACCATAGAGGGCAATTCAGATTCCTTAACGGGAAGATTAAGCGCATTAGGGTAGCTTGAACCTCTTGCTGCCTCTATTGCAGCTTGGGCAGCTTGTATAGCAATTTGCTCTTGAGATTCTAAAGTATTTGCCCCAATATGCGGCGTTACATACACATTTGGCAAATCAAGCAGCGCATTATTAATAGCTGGTTCTTTATCAAATACATCAATTCCCGCCCATTTAATCTTACCAACACTTAAAGCATCATATAAATCTTTTTCATTATATAAACCACCGCGAGCGCAATTAATAAGTATCACTCCATCTTTCATTTGTGCAATTTGCTTGGCGGTAATCATATTTTTTGTTTCTGCATTTTTAGGCGTGTGAATTGTAATAATATCACAAGAGAGAATGTCTTCGAAATTTGTTGTATAAGCCACGCCTAAATCAGTAGCTTTTGAAGGCAAAATGTAGGGGTCATAGGCTAATACTTCCATTTCAAATGCTCTTGCCCTTATCCCCACACGACTACCAATATTACCAAATCCAATAATACCAAGCTTTTTACCTTTAAGCTCAATACCATACCAATCTTCACGTTTCCACTTACGCTCGTGCTTAAGCTGCGTATTCGCTCCAGGAAAATTTCGCACGGCATTAATAAGATGAGCCATTGTAAGTTCAACAGCTGCGATTGTATTTGCTGTAGGCACATTCATCACAACAATGCCTTTACGAGAGCAGCCTTCAATATCAACATTATCTACGCCCACACCTGCACGCACTACCGCACGTATTTGCCCTGAAGATGCTAAAAATGCTTCATCAACATCAGTAGAACTCCTCGTAATGACGACATCAGCCTCTTTAATCTTAGTAAGCAGCTCATCTTTTGGCAAACTAGCAAGATTCTCCATCTGCACATCACTTTGGGCTGTAAGCAAATCGAGTCCTTTTTGATGGATATGGTCGCACACAATGATTTTATACTTCATAACACTCTCCTTTAATTTGGTTTATTGCACACTATAATTGAGACGATAGTATTGCAAATCTGCCAAAAGCCTTTTATACATTGCCTCATCGGTCAACAGCACCACAAGTTTAAGTGTGTTGCCAGACTTATAATATGCAGATTCTATATTATTTTGCCGCAATACCTGCTTCACACAAGCAAATTTATACTCATCAAGCTCACTAATACTAATAGCTGAAGGGATACTTTGCTTAGAATCTTTATCCAAAAAATCAAAGCGCACACTTAATTCTGTCGCTGGGTAAGCATAAGGAGTCTCATTGTCATCTGAAAATGAGCTAACCCAATTTTCTTCTTGTGGCACTTGTGCCTCTCCAAGCTTTGGAAATTCTATAGGTTGAGCTTGAAATGCTGGGCTTATAGATATTTTATCTAAATATAAAACACCATAAATTGCTCCACCCAAAACTATTAAAAGCCCTACAAAGAATGCTAACTTCTTCATTCTTTTTTAAAATCTCCTATAAGCGATTTTTAAGTTTATCACCAAGTGTCATTTTCTCTTCTGAATTAAAGGCTTTGAGCGTTTCTTTTTCCTTTTGTCGCTCTAGTCTTTTAATAGAAGCCCTCACTTTATTATTTTCTTCATCAATATGAGTAATCACACATTCAATCTCTTCCCCCGCTTTAAGATCTTCTTTCTTCAGCGGCTGAATATCTTCATTGCGAATAAGTGCCTCCATTTCATCAATTTTGATAAAAATACCAAAATCTTTTATATCAATTATAGAGCCACGTGCCACATCATCAACTTTATGCGTTTTTCCAAATTCTCTTGCAGGAGAATGCTCAAGAAGCTTTTTAGAGAGAGAAACTCTCTCGTGCTCTTTGTCAATTTTAATAATTTTAACTTCAATCTCATCGCCCACTTTAAATCCATCTTTGCATTTAGATTTCTTATCCCAATAAGCATCTTCATTATGGAGTAGTCCATCAACGCCACCAAGATTCACAAATGCTCCAAAATCAGTTAAAGTTGCTATCTTGCCCTTAATAATTTCTCCCACCTGATGCGTCTTTGCAAAATGCACAAAAGGCTTATCAAGGAGTTTTTTAAGCGAAACGCGCAATCTTTTATTATCCGTATCAATTTCAATAATTTCTACATCAATTTCTTGTCCTACGTTTAAATAACTTGAGGGGTGCTTGATATTTTTATCCCACGAAATTTCTGAAATATGCAAAAAGCCCTCAATATCATTGCCTAAATCTACAAATGCTCCATAGGGCTCAATATTACTCACGCTTACTTTAATGGCATAACCCACTTCAAGCTCTTTTTCAATTTCTTTCCAAGGATCATCGCCAAGTGCCTTCATTGAAAGTGAAAGACGACGTTTTTTCTCATCATATCCAAGCACCTTAACAACAACCTCATCGCCTTCTTTAAAATTTTTAGCTGGATTAATAGGTCCTTTATGACTAAGCTCTGTATAATGGACAAGCCCTTCTACTCCATATACATCAACAAAAACACCAAAAGGAGCAATTTTTTTTACAATGCCCTTTTGCACACCATCATTTTCAAGCAATTTGGCACTTACATTTTGACGATTTTTATCATCAATCTCAAAAAACCTTTTACGCGATACAATAATAGAATTACTCTCTTTATTAATATTAACAATAGCAACCTTGTAAATTTTACCTATTGCTTTATCATCTTCACGTATTGCAGAATCCCGGCGTGGCATAAACACATCAATTCCATCATACTCTAAAATAAAGCCACCTTTATTTTTCTTAATTACCTTGGCTTCAATAATTTTATCTTGATAGTTATCTGCTATTTGTGCGATTTTTTCAACAATTCTTTTTGATTTCAGAGCTTTTTTATACGATGCATTTGGTCTCCCACCTCTTCCGGGTGTTACAAATACTTCAATTTTATCATTTATATTAAAAAGTAAATTGCCATTATCATCTTGAATCTCACCAAGTCGTAACATTGCTTCTGATTTCTCATTAGCAAGTGCTACCATTGCATATTCATCAGTTATAGCAACTATCTCACCAATTTGTATTGCTCCAGCAGCCGCTTTCTTTTCGCTTGCCTCAAATAACGCTGCAAAATCCTCTTCTTCGGTAATGAAATCATCATGCTCCAAATTAACCAACATTAATACCCTTTACTTAAAAATCAAAGTTTAAACAATTCTACACAAAACAAACCTTGTTATAACTTAAGAATACCGCATAGGCACAAAAGATTCTCAAATTTGTTCTATTTTTTCCTGCACACGTGAAATAATCCAATCAGGTGTAGAGGCTCCAGCAGTAATGCCACAAAGTTCTTTTCCTACAAACCAAGTATTATCTATCTCATTTTCATCTTCTATCAAATAGCTATCTGTGCAATATTCTTTGGCAATTTTAAAAAGTTGCTTTGTATTAGAAGAATTTTTTCCTCCAACAATAACCATAATATCCGCTTCACGGCTTAATTCATCAACAGCAAATTGATTCTCAAATGTAGCACTGCAAATCGTATTAAATATACGACACTCATTAACAAGCGAAACTAACAACGCTGCAATCTTGCCAAAGTGCTCCGGTTGTTTAGTCGTTTGAGAAACAAGTGCTACCTTTTTCTTAAGTGTAAGATGCTTAAGTTCATCTATATTTGCAATAATAGCCACATCATCACCATAACTTGCTACACCCTTAACTTCAGGATGGCTATTATCCCCGAAAATAATAATCTGATAACCTTCTTGAGACATTTTTTCAACAATTTGTTGTGGTTTTGTTACAAAAGGACAAGTTGCATCAATAATATGTGTATGATGCTCTTTAAGCACTTGTAAATCATCTTTTGTAATGCCGTGTGTGCGCACTATAACACTTTTAAACTTCTGTGCCTCTTCTAAGCTTCTACTTAAACTCACATCAAAGTCTTTTTGAAGACGTTCAATTTCGCGGCTATTATGTATTAAGGGACCAAAAGTTGTTGCGTGCTGATTGCGTTCAGCAATACGAATAGCTCTTTTTACACCAAAACAAAACCCATACTTTTTTGCAAACTTAACTTTCATTTGCATTCTCCACAGCTGTAATTTGTGATAAAAGAGTCAAAAAGTGTGGAAAAGAAACATCAATACATTCACTATCTTCAATCTCACCTCCACAAGCAAGCTGGGCAATAGCAAAACTCATAGCAATACGATGATCACCAAAAGAACTCACTCTCGCCCTTTTTAGCTCCCCTCCATACACACTAAAGCCATCATCAAACTCTTCACATCTAATACCCATAACTCGCAAATTCGTAATAGTAGCGTGAATCCTATCACTTTCTTTTACACGTAACTCTTTGGCATTATACACTTCGCTCTTTCCTTTTGCTAAAGCAAAGCATATACTTAATGCTGGAATCTCATCAATGAGCCACGCAATACGAGAATCTACCCTCACAGCCTTTAAACTTCCGCCTTGCACCTCAATATCGCCTACTTCCTCATAAAGTGAAGAAAGATGATGATAAGCTACTTTTGCTCCCATAGATTCTAATATTTTAAAAGCTTCAATACGCGTTTTATTAAGTAATACATTTTTTAGTTTCACTTTTGCACCAAGCACACAGGCTGCCACTGCAAAATAAAATGCACTTGAAGGGTCAGCTGGCACTTGAAACTTAAAAGCTTCTAATTGTTTATTTGTTTCTTTTAAACCTTCAAATACTACCTCATATCCACCATCTTCGCATTCTCTTTCTTGTATATGCACCCCCATACCACGTAACATATTTTCAGTATGATTGCGACTTAAAAGTGGTTCATAAAATCTCGATTGTCCAGCTGTCTGCAAACCTGCAAGAATCATTGCACTTTTTACCTGCGCAGATGCAATAGTACTTTTATAATCAAAAGGCTGAAGTTGCGCTCCCACAATGCTTAAGGGTGCATAAGCATTATTTTCTCTTCCGTTGATACACGCGCCAATAGCACTTAAGGGCTCAGTAATGCGCTTCATAGGGCGGGCATTAAGATATTCATCGCCCGTAAGGACAAAATGTCCTTTAACACCACTAAGCAACCCGGCAAATAAACGCATTCCAGTTCCTGCATTTCCACAATCAAGAACCTTATGTGGCTCACATATACCATTACGCGGCGGAATAAGACGCAATACATTACCTTTTTGCTCTATTCCCAATCCAAGTTCGCGCGCGATATGAAGAGTATGAAGCGTATCTTCACCCATAAGATAACCTTCCACTTCACAAGGTGCAGAAGATAAAAGCGCAAATATAGCTGCACGATGTGAAATTGATTTATCTGTGGCAATACCATCAAATTCACGCTCAAAGCTTTGTGCTGGGGCAATTTTTGTAATGCGCATATTTCTCCTTACTTTTTAGATTCTTTAAATACTCTATATATTTATAAGTATTATAACAACATAGATTTAGTTTTTGGCAAGTTTTACAAAAAAGGTTTTACTCTCACAAGTATCATCAAGATAAATCACACCATTATGCGCTGCAATGATCTGTTGGCATAATGCTAATCCTAACCCATTGCCCTTTAGTTTTGTCGTCTTAAAGGGTTCATAAAGAATATTTTTGTCTTGTATTTGTCGCCCATTATCTCTAAAACTAAAGCACCAAAACTCTTCTTCATCAATAAATCTCACACTCACAAGCCCTTCTTCACATTCACCCTCTTCAATTGCGTCAATAGCATTAGAGAGAAAATTTTGTAGCACTATACTGATTAAATCAAAGTCTACGAAAATTTGCGTTTGTTTGTCTGCACCCAAATCAAAACTAAAATCAATATTTTTGGAATATGTGTAATAACTCACACTCTCATAAAGAGCATCTTCAAAATCTATAATGCGATACAATTGACGATTTGGATTGACACCTTTTGTAAAAAGTAAAGTAGCATTGATAAGCCGTTCTACACGCCACAAAGCTTTTTTTATTTCAAATACAAGTGGTTTAAGTTGTGCATCGCAACGTTTGAGAAGACTAGAAGTAAGGAGCGATATAGAACCTATAGGATTACGAATCTCGTGAGCTAAATGAGCAGAAACCTGTCCCATAGAAGCCAAACGTTCTTGCCGCTTTTGATTAGTAATATTTGTTGCACTCATCACTTGTTTGCCATCTTTTATGCTTGATTGCAAAAGATAAAATTGCCCTTGATGTTCCACTTCGTGCTCCCCCTCACCAAGATGGGTAAGACTTTCTAATATATCATTAAGCTTGCTTGCTTCTACATTTTGATAAAATACACTGCCATCAGATTCTATCACCCAAATAGCTTGTGGTATCAGCTCAAGAACCCATTCATACAAGGCTTTAAGGCTATTAAAATCATTTTGTAATTTTTTAAATTCATACTCTGTGCCATAGGTGCTTTGTATCAAAGTGGCGAGAGATTCAAGCAAAATACTTTTATCATCACTGCTTAAATGCTCAAGAATCTCCGGATTAATAAGGCTATTTTGACTTTCCATAAAAACTTTGTTGTCCTCTTTGTGCAAGATTCTTTGAAACATTGATTTTAGTTGCACTTTGTTGCTCTTTTAAGAAATTAAATAATAATTCGCTATACCCAAAATTCCCGCTTAGCTCTTGGCTTAATTGGTCAATATACATAGAGTGATAAATATCACTTCCTGCTTGTTTAGGATAGAGCGTATCATCATTTTTGATTGCATCTTGGAGCATAATTTTAAGGAGTAAAGCTTCAAAATTATCTGTTTGCTCCTTAAGCTGTGCATCTTCTGTATTTTTATCAAGTTGTATTTTCTTTATTTTGCTATTTTGCTCAAATTGTGCTGTATGATAATTTGTCATTGCCATAGTGGTATCAAGTTTCATTGTTTTTCTCCTACATTACTTCAATATCAGCATTTAATGCGCCGGATTTCTTCATACTTTCAAGGATTGAGATAACATTGCGTGGCGTTGCGCCCATTCTTTGTAATGCTTTAACAACACTTGAAACCGTTGGTTTTGTGCCATTAGTGCTACTAATAGTGCCTTGAGCTCTGCTCATCATTGTGCCATCTTCAAGTTTAATTGCTTCAGGATCATCAGGCATTTCATCAGAAATTTTAATCGTAATATCTCCGTGTGTTACCACCACAGGGTCAATAGTAATCCCCACTCCTGCTACAATCGTGCCAGATTTCTCATCAATAACAATACGTTCTTTACGTGAATAATCAATTTCCACTTCTTCAACTAAAGCCAAAAACTCCACCATACTCAAATTTTCAGGTTTTTTAAGCTTAATTGTTCGTGCATCTACTGCCACCGCAATCGCATCACGAAACACATCATTGAGGGCTTGCTGAATCTTAATTGCATTTTGCAAGTCTGAAGACTTTAAGCTTAAAGTTGCATTTTCTTGATTATAAAGATTATAAGCTATCTCGCGCTCTACACTTGCTCCCCCTATAATTGTGCCAGAGAGAGTGCTTCCACTTTCACCAAAAGTGATATTTCCCTGTGCTAAAGCATAAATATTGCCATCAACACCTGTAAGTGGTGTCATTACAAGTGTCCCGCCATTAATAGATTTAGCATCGCCGATAGAAGAAACAAGAATATCAAGCTTATCGCCTTGTCTTGCAAAAGGTGGCAAAGAGGCTGTAACCATTACCGCAGCTACATTTTTTGACTTAATATCATTTGCAGAGAGTTTAACATTCACGCTTTCAAGCATATTAGCAATGCTTTGCATAGTAAATTTTGAACCGCTCTTATCCCCTGTGCCATTTAGTCCTATGACTAAACCATACCCTACCAGGCTATTATCCCTAATGCCAACAATTTGAGCAATTTGATTAATCTTTTGTCCATAGAGTGCAGATATAGAAAGGATAAGTGTTGCAACCCATATCCATATTTTATTATTATTTTTTCTTCTCATAATGCGCTTCCTTGCCTCTTTATTTAAAGATTCTATAACAATACAAGCAAATTATATTCCTTAAAATAATAAACTAGACAAATTAAAAAATTTCGCTATAATGTCGCCCTTATTTTATTTAATCGGAGTATAGCGCAGCCTGATTAGCGCGCACCCTTGGGGTGGGTGAGGTCGTGGGTTTGAATCCCGCTACTCCGACCATTACTCAATATCTTTAAGAATATTCTAAGGGAATTAGAAAGAATTAAAAGGCATTTAAAATACCTAAAATACGAGATTTTTGGCACATTCTTAACTATTCCTTAAAGAAATTTCCACACGGCAAGTTTTTCTCCTATCGACACAAAAATGGTAACAGGAGTGGTAACACGGAGAAATAATTAAAGTCAAATCTGCAAATATGTTACCACTTTTTCTTTGTAGTATTGTGTAGTATGGAGTTTGAGCAATATTGCTACTCGCTAAGATTTTTGTTGCTTAGTTAAAATAATTTAACTTTTAGAGAGGATTCAAACTTGTAACCAATCTTTTAGGCAACTTTTGTTGTCTTTTTAGAATCTTGTAAGGGGTGTAATCTTATCGATTTTATTCCTCTCTTACCCTATCTAAAAAGTCAGCCCACCATTGCAATAAAGGGCGGATTTGTTCTACATACTCTACCTTATACAAATAGGCTTCAGTAACTCTATTGCCTACTTTATGGTCCAATACTGCCTCTTTGATTTCAAAACTTGCATTATGTTCGCTTTGGTAGGTGTTACACAAACTCCTAAATGTCCCTCTAAAAGAATGAATAGTTTGTTTTCTGCCTCGTTTTTCATCAGCAAAGCCCATAGAGCGCAAGGCTTTATTCAAGCTCTCCATTACGAGTGGGCTATGTATCTTAGTGCTTGCGTGAAATACTAATTTCCCCCAACCTGTAAATTGTTTGATTTCTTGCAGAATCTCAATCGCCTGTCTAGGAAGTGGGAGGGTAAAATCTGTTAAATGGTTGCTCTTAACTTTCATATTGCCTCTAGGAATTGTAAGCGTTTTAGATTCAAAGTCTATATACTCCCATTTGAGCGAGGCAAGATTACTTGCTCTTAGAGGAATGATTGCCACAAATTGCAAAGCACATTTAATAATGATAGAGTTTGGGTAAGAATCTATGGCACGCATAAGTTCGCCAAGGACTACCCTATCAGTGATTTTGGCATAATGCCTGTCACTTTTTGGTAGTAGTATTGTTTTTTTATCAATATTGGCAATGATATTAAACTCTGCAAGTCCTCGTGAAAGTGCAAATTGCCAAATATTATAACAATGTGCTAAAAGTCTCTTTGCTCCTTCGGGGATTCTAAGCTGTAATTGCATAATGATTTTTGAGATTTGGCTGTGATGAATATCTCTAATGTGTAGAGATGACACAATCTCTTTTTTTGTATCATAACGGGCAAAATGAGGCAAAAAATGGTGTTCAATAAGTCCTCTGTCTCTTATGAGCGTTTTTCTTGATACTTTATGTGTTCTAATTAAGAGCCATTCCTCTATAACAAGATGTATTTGCCCCTCATCTGTTTTACTTGCTTCCAATTTCTCTTGCATTAGAGCTGCTTGAGGGTCTATCCCATTAGCTAGTTTTGTCTTATATTCAATCACTTTATTTCTTGCACTAGCTAGAGATATGAACGGATAGTCTCCTATGGTAACAATCTTGCGCTTACCATAAAAAGTATATCTCATTTGAAAAGTCTTTACACCTGTGGGAGATACTCTTAATCTTAATCCATCAGAATCTGTTAAGAAGTATTCCTTTTCTCTTGGACTAGCATTTTTAATGGCTCTATCTGTCATTTATCTCTCCATTCTACATTTCTATTAGTGCTCTTTAAGTTGAAATACGCTCTCTACTATGCCACCTACTGCTTCCTCAACGCCTATGCTAGTTCCTGACATATATGCCTTAGTGAGCTCTTGAAATTTATCACTAGGGAAGCAATTATCCTTATCAGGCTTTTGATTAGCTTCACACGCCTTAAAAGATACCTTGTTTAAATCATCTATGCTTAGTGGAGCACAATTATCTCGAGTAATCTTTTTGCCTAATTGCGACATCATACCCTCGGCAAAAATGCGTGTAGTTATTTGGTCATAGCAGCAATAATGCTTTCTATTGAGGATTGTTTTTCCTGCTATTTTTACTCTTGATTCATCTGAAACTCGGTTACAAAGGTCAAGGGAGATTCTTTTATTAGTGCGAATATATTCCGAGCCATCTGTTGGGTCTTTTTGCGCCCTGCGTTCAGCAAATCTCATATCGGTGCAAGTATTTCCATTTTCTTGTGTTTGCTTTAGAACATCTACAACTACACTTGCAGCTATATTAAATGGGAATGGCAATGCACCTGCTACAAAATCAGCTACCATAAATGCAGTATCTGCACTTGTTGTGCCATCAGATGTTGGGGCATTACTATCCTCAGTTAATCCTACGAGGGTTTCCTCTAAATCATTTTGTGGAGGATATTCACTCTCCAATGTTGGATTAGCAAAATCGGGATTTAAAAATCTCTG
Organism: Helicobacter sp. MIT 03-1614; assembly: GCF_000762925.2. Classification (NCBI taxonomy): domain Bacteria; kingdom Pseudomonadati; phylum Campylobacterota; class Epsilonproteobacteria; order Campylobacterales; family Helicobacteraceae; genus Helicobacter; species Helicobacter sp. MIT 03-1614. The sequence continues at coordinate 5,624 of NZ_JRMS02000007.1, read as the reverse complement.
TCCGTATTTCTTTCTTATTATATTAACACTATCAACTCCCCCGCAAATTGTTTCAGCGGCAATAAGAACATCATCTCCTTTAAGTGCATAGAGTGCGTAGGCTTTTTTTCCGTTCATCTCTCCTGCAGATTCTAAATTGTAACGCGCATAGAAGTATTTATCAATATCATCAGCTGAGGAAGGATTTTCATTTTCCATAACTAACCTTAAGATAGCTAACTCATTTCCATCTATAATCATTGGCACTTTGAATGAGTAGTGAAGCTCATTAACCTCTCTGATTCCCATTTGCCACGCTAAAACAGATTCGTATGTTAATCCAAAACGCCCTGTCATACAATTTGCATAATCCATAGCTATTTTATCATTCTCATCAGTTGCGCCATCTAACTCCTCATTGCTTAAAAGCGAATCGGTTGAGCCTGATACCCACGCAGATGTTCTCTTTGCCTCTTTCTTAGAGCATAAGCTTCCTATGCCGCTCTTATCGCATTGCTCTTACAATACTTTGCCTGCTGCATAAACTACCGCTCTCATTGCTGCATTTTTTGCAACTTCTTTCACTACTTCCTCTACTGCTCTTTCTGTTGCTTCTTTAGCAAGATTGCTTGTAAATTGTTGCCACCCTGCTTTTGCGGCAGCGGTAGCATAACTTGTAGCTTTGGTTACGACATTAGTTGCAGTTGAAGCTGCAGCGTCCCCTGCTTCAGACATTGCTGCACCTACTCCCTCTGTTGCACCATTCAATACACCGCTCCCAACCATCATTGCATATTTAATCGCAAGCATTACCATATCCATAGCACTTGGAAAGAATTGTCCCACATCGCAATATCCTGCTTCTGCACCAAATATATGGGTAGCATTCTCTGCTAAAGCCATTGTGCCAAAGACATTTATAGCCTTAGAGAAGTCGTGATTTTTCTTATTAGTCTGAATGGTTGGAATCGCACCAAATAGGCTATCTAAATCAGCTGTGTTTGTTGTTTGTGTTTCATATTGCCTACAACCTATTGTTTTATCCACTACAATACCACATTTTTTTGTAACCTTTTTGCCCAAATAAAGAGTTTTGCCTTGACTATCAGTAATGGGACTCAAAAACTCGGAGCTTAGAATCTGACAATTTGGGTCAGTTGTGCTATTAGTTGGAGAAATAGTTACGCATACATTTTTGACAAGACATTTAGCATTACATTCTTGGTTATTGCTAAAGGCATTTTGTCCTAAATCTCCCATTACTGTATCATTGCCTTGACACAGATATTTATCTCCACTATCTTGATTTAGAATCTCTACTTCAAATTCTCCGCTTATCTTTGAGCCGTTTTTTTCTACTGAATAAAAGACTTTGCTTGTATCCTTAGTGTCTCTTACACTGCTATCAAAAAAGAGGGTATCTTGTCCCACTACTATTGCATTCCTTGTAGTCCCCTCAATGTAGAACAAGTGTTCGCCATATCCATTCGTAATTGGTATGGTAATTCTTTGCTTTTCTGTCTTATTGGTATCCTCATCAAAATATATAAAGTCATATTCTACTTGAGAATCACTATATGAAAGATTGACAAGCGAGGCAAGATTAACCCAACCTTGCATTTCGCTCACCTTTCCATTTTCTGCAACTATGCGTGTATATTGCTCATCTATGTTGCTATCTTTAACATAGGCTGATGATGGATTATAAATGCTTGATCTCTCTTTGTAATTCTGTAATGCTCGCTGATATTCGTTTTCAAGTTGGCTTCTTTGACTTGGAGTTAAAGAATCTATTTCTTTTTGTGTCATAGGAATTTTTCTTTTTCTTGTCTTATGCTCCGCCTTATATGTGCCATTTTCTCCATTTTTTACAACCGATGTTTTTGTGAGCTGCAATAATATACTTTTTTCCTCTATCGATGTGATTTTTACATTATCTTGCGCTACATTCGCTTCAATGCCGCCCCTATGAATATCGCTTGTCTTTACAGGAACAAAGAGTTCTGTAAGCGATATGCCGTTTAAATCGCTTACAGACATAGCCTCAATGCCACCTGCTACAATCTTAATGCCCACTATTTTGGGGAAGTCTTTTAGCTTCTTGTTGATTTCTGCTAGATTCAATGTGCTATCATTTGCAATCTGCGCGACAACGGTTCCTGAGCTTTTTGCACCCACAAACATACACTGACTTTGCGCTAAGCATTGGTTTTCACAACTCTTTTCATCACTGAAAGCAGGGACATTTTCTAACTTGCCTGTCCCATTCTTGTATTCTTTGTAAGCCTTGTTTGTAGGACAATAGTATTTTATGGTATTGTCTGCATTTGTGCTTGTCGTATTGGCAAGGGCAAAATACGGAACTAATAATGCAATGATTAATGGTTGAAGTTTTCGCAACATTTATATCTCCTTGTTTCAATTGATTGCACATACCCATAATAGATTCTATTAATGAAGGGCAGTGGATATGTGAGCTGTTTTGTCGTGGTTGTCCTTGTCTCTAAATCTATAATGCTCACTGAGGCAATAGAATTTTCTAGGATAAAGCTTTTTTCTCTAGCAATAGGGCAAGGAGCTTTTGTTACAGAATGTATCCCATAAAGTGTTCCACCACCTGCGGGGCTTAAATCATCATCGGAGCAGCCTAGCCTTGTAGTAACCTCTTTGCCATTTTCATATAGTTTTGCTTTATCTCCTAGCCTTAGCGCATTCATCTCCCCTGCTGACTTCGTGGTAAGCTTGCTTGCTGTTACGCTCTCCTTGTGCATAAGTTCGCCTTTTGTGTTAAAAAAGTAAATCTCATAATTTGAAGGTGTAGGGAATAGGATAGATAATCCCACATCGGCATTAAAGAAAATATTGAGCTTGTTCTCACTATGTTGGCTATAATGCCTTCCTGCGTGGCAACCAACCATACATCTTAATTTCCATTTTTCAAAATGGCAATGATAGCCACCAATTACGAAAGGAAGTGCTAGTCCCCCTGTATAAACAGCTGCTGCGATTCCTCCTACTTTTGGGTCTTTCATATCAAAATATCCACTCGTTGGAAAGTATCCCATTCTTACAATATCATCAAAGCTTAGCTCTTTAATGTTTGGAGCACCACAAGAACGCCACCTCAAAGAGAAATTAAGCGTTCTTAAATCAGGCAATATACTAATTGGTGTGCCACCTGTTGAAGCTGTTACTGCGCTAGATTGATATTCAGGCATAGCCCCTGATACAAACTCAGCAGGGATAGCGTCTCCCATTCTCCCTCTCATATTTACACCATTTTTTATTGCATTATCATACGCCCTTGAACCATAGGCATATACCTTGTATGAAGAATCGTAATACGCGTCATTTTTGTATCCTGTGCCATATACATAGTTAGAATCAATGGCTTTGCCCTTCTCCCAATTATCAAAAATAGCCCCATTACTTGTCCTTGAAATTTGTTCTGCAAATAAAATCTCCTCAGAATCTTTGAGTGTTGTTATAAAATTGAGCACCTTTTTACCCGAATTGCTCGTGCAATTCCCCTGCATTTTGCCTTGTGCGCCGTTATAGGTGCAATACTCAACGGTCTGCTGACTTTCTTTATTTTTGCTTATGAGGAGTCCTCTAACCTCAATGTCTTGTCTAAAATTGATGCTGATTGTTCCTTTTCTAGAATCTGCTGCTGTGTTTGCGCGATAGCAAGAAGGGTCATCTTTAAAAATATCATTTTCGCCTTTGCCTACATCTACAAACACATCATTGCATAGCCGCTCCTCTGTAATCGTATCAACCTTTTCCTCTTTTTGTTTTTGGATAATAGGGTCAATACAAGTTTGTTTTGTGCTAGAAATTGGCTCAACTCCACAGGTTACTTGCTCTCTTGTGTTGGGGCAAGTGCCTTTAAAGCCTTTAAGATTGCCTGATAAATCAATAATAGGATTGGCTGTGCTGCAATAAATAAGATTGCTTTTACCTGAAAGCACCTCATCAATGGTAGCGTGTTCGAGGGCGTCACTAGTATTTGAAGTATCTGTTGAAGTTGTTGTGCTTGAAGCAGATGTTGAACCTGTTGTCCCACTGCTTGAACATACGGCAGGCTGCATTAACACGCTCTCTTGTTGCAAACATACTTGATTGAGTTCAATATTTGCACTCTTAGGACATTTGTATCCATAAGTCTTTACTTCAATTTTTGTCTCTTGGAGTTGATTAATATCCTGTCCTGCTGCGGTTACATCATCAACTTGGACTTTTGTTTTTAAGTCTGCAAATCCTATTGTATGAACGAGGGTGCAAGTTTCTTTTACTTTGGTGGGGCAGTTGTCATAAAAACATTTTTTTTGTAATGGATTGCTGTAACAATCCTCTCCTGCAAGTCTATTATAATAGCTCGTGCAAGTGATTGTTTGTTGCTCTTGGTTATAGATTGCATTAGCTAGGGGGTCAATTTTGGTGCAAACACTTACAAATTTTCCCTGCGCGGGTAATTTCATTTTGCCCATTAATTCCCTAAAGTCTTTATTTGCAATGCTTCTGTCCTCATTAGAATCATACTCCCGCTCAACTCTCCACCAAGGCAAACAAATTCTCTCTGCCTTTCCATTGGTGTTTATCACCTTACAATCAGAATCTTTGTCATACTTTCCTGTTCCATACCCAAATTTAACGCTTTGTGAAGATTCTTTTGAGAAGTCTTTATTTTTAAATACTTCGTATGTCTCAAGGGCAGTAGGCATAAACTGCTTAAATTCTCTAATTTCTCGATTGTCGGGGTTAAGATGAGTAATAGAGCCTTTCGCAGAATCTGCAATAGTGTTATCAAGCCAATAGAATAAATATCCATTTTCTCCTATATCCTCTTGCACGGTATTAACATTGGCATAAGCTGATAATTTGTTATTGTCTCCCACAAGGTATAACTCTACTCTTTCATCTCCCATTATTCCGTCACTCTCAAGCCTGATTCTATAATTTGTATTATCAAGTTCTAAAAGATTGTAGATAGCGTGGTCAGGTGAAGTTGTTTTTTCTTTGGCTATTAGCTCATCTCCAATTTCTTTTTTTGTGAGTGCTTTATCACTAATAAGGGCATAAACAACATAATTTGTTGCCACTTCAACGCCTTTTAGCTTTGGATTCCTTCCTTGATTTTGCGCGAGTATATGCACAGGAATATCATTATTGCTTTTTACATCTGTATAGATTTCTCCTAACATACCCGCGTAAGGGTTAGTATAAGAATCTTGCGCAAAACTTGCAAAAGCTCTTACCTTTGGTAATCCCTTTATTCCTGCAAGAAAGTTGTAACTATTGTTTGTGATTTTTTCCTCAATAAAATATTTATTTGTATCTAGGCTTTGTAACAAGTTATTATATGTTTTAAAGACAGGAGCATTATCATACTCTCCACCCTCTACCCATTTTAAACCATTGAATGTTTGATAGTTATTCCCATTGTGCGTAAATTCTCCACGATTGTATCCTTGATTCCTATAAAATCCCTCGGCTTGTCCGCTTTCATTTAGTAGGAAATAATGGTAGCTGTTGAATGAGGTATCCCTTGCCTTGCGCCCATAAATATAAAAGGGCTTAAACAATTCAGCCTTGCTCATATCTCCCTCCTTACACAATAATCATACTTACCGCTTGAGCAATGA